>JAHFDY010000026.1 GCA_023248735.1 Myxococcales bacterium | reverse complement strand
GTTGAGCAAGCCCCTAGAACGCAAAGCCAAGCAAAGTGGGTCAACTTCATCGTGTACTCCAACTGTGAGTGACTACGTATACGCCGATGGGATGGCGCGCAAGGTATGGCGCCCTGGCGCGACGGGTTGGCGCGAAAGGCCAAGAAGGCGCAAGTAGACCGCCAAATCGCTACCGCGGTGGGTCGGCCAGCGCGCGCTACGCCACAAGCGGTGTGAGCGCCAAGCGATCGTATTCGGTTGGGCAGTGAGCACAGTGCACAAGGACGTCGTTATGTTCGCGAGCCAGCGATTTCAGGCGCGATAGGTTCCTCGTTCGTTGGCCGTAGTCGCTCGCGATGAGTCGCTGAAAGGCATTGAGCGCGAAAGGACAGTTCGGTGTGTCGGTCATTTCGGTGTGGTGAAAATATGCGTCGCCCGCATGCAGCAACCAGCCTTCTTGGGTGCGAATCGCAACGCCGCAATGCCCCCGCGAGTGACCCTCGAGCGGGATCAGAAGAATGTCATCGTCAAGCGCCTTGACGCTATCGAACCCGAGCCAGCGTTCGCCTATGGGCCTGTGGATCACCCACTTGGGAGCGTGTGCCCACTGCACCGGCTTGTAACGAAATCGATCGTCCCATAGTGGCTGCGATGCCGCGTGGTGTTCAGCGTGAAACACATGGACTTGAGCATCAGGAAAATCAGGCAGGCCCCCCGCGTGGTCAACGTCGAGGTGGGTCATGACGATGTGGCGAACGTCGCTCGTCTTGAAGCCGAGTCGCGCGACCTGTGCGACCGCGGTGTGCTTCTGATCAAGCTGAGGCCGCGTGATGTGTGCGAACTCCCATCCCAGGCGAGCAACGGGATCGGCAACGTCAGCCGATCCGATGCCGGTGTCGACCAAGATGAGTCCGCCCTCTGTCTCGATGAGCAGGCAGTGACAGATGATGCGCCCAGCGGAGAAAACACTCCCGTTGCCGTTAACGAGGGCTCTCCCGGGCGGGCACATCGTCAGCGTGTTGATGTGATGAATACGATAGGCCATGCCAATGAGTAAGGCTGCGTACTCTACGTCGCAAGAGCTCGGTGTTCGAACACACTTCCGAGGCGGTGGAGAATCGGCATCGCGACTTCGCGAACGAGCGTGGCTTGGGGCGCATCACCCTGCGCGATCCTTGCGAGGGAGGCTTCGAGGACCGGTAACAATTGCGGTTCCTTCGAGAGCGCCCACCGAACAACCTGCCACGCAAGAACGGCGTGCCCTTCTTCGTCACTAACGATGTTACGAATAAGCGCTGCGACCTGCGCGTTTGGCTCCTCCTCGGCTTCTTCGGCCATTGCGAGTGCGCTCACCGCTTCACCGACACAGCCATCAATGAGCGCATCGATCGCCACCGCGCGAAGCGATTGCGTCGTGACTGCAGACGTGACGCAAAATTCCGCTGGACCGAATTGAGCTCCGTTTGCGTATGCGCCAGCGAGCGCAAAAGTGATCTCCGCGTGACGTATTTCATCGAGCGCCGCACTGTGCGCTCCCGCGAGAAGTGGGGCGGGCGCTCCGAGCGCGAGCAACTGGAGGGAAATCTGTGAGAACGCTGCGATCGAGGCATGTTCCGCAAGCGCTGCTTTGAGCCAACGTTCGCTCCGCTCGGCGCTTGGAACAACCTTCGGCACGACGTGGCTTGCCTGCCAGTCTGTGCGTTGCCTCGCACTCGCTACGGAAGCGGTTCCGTCGACGCTCCGAAAAGGCCTCCCCTCGTAGGGAGTGACACAGTCTGCGTAGCAACAAGCCTCGGGCGAGGTTGCACGCTTCTTGTCGGTTTCGGTGGCGCTGAAGTTCGGTCTGACAGCACAAGCCGCATACGGTGCCGGGTAGTGATCGTCGGGCACTTCACGCCCTGAGGGCGCGCAGTTCGGCCACACGTATTCGAAACTCTGGCATGTCGGAGGCGGCGGGAGACCCACGATCTTCCCAGGTGCTCGAGGCAGCGCTGCGTCTCCGGAAAGAGCGTTGGAAGTGACCGGTGCCGCAACGGGAATGGGCTTCGTTGGATTGCAGGCAACAGCAGCAAGGCCAAGAGCGGTGGCGATGTGATCGCGAAGGCGATGCATGTGCATGCGCGTATCGTACGCAAACAAGACGAAAGCGTCAGCGAAAGCGGATCGCGCAGCGCCTCACACCGCGAGGCTCACGGCGGTTCCCTTCGGCACCCACCTCACGCGATCCGCGATTCCCGCAGCCTCAAACGCGCGCACCGCCTTCGCGCGTGGCTCGCTAAAATGCGTCCAGCCGTCGTAGTGGACCGGAATGATCGTCTTCGCGCCCAGTAGTTTGGCTGCCGCTGCGCCTTGCTCTCCGTTCATGGTCAATCGAAATGGCCCCGTAATGGGTAGCTTCGCTTCACCCATGTGAAGGAGGGCGGTGCCCACTCGAAATCGTCGTGCGACCTCTTCGACGCCGGCGAACAGCACCGTGTCTCCGGAGATGTACACCGCACCGTGCTCTTGCCCTGTCCACTCGAGCACGAAGCCGATCACTTTTCCGACGAAGGGAAGACTCAGCGGCGGCCCATGGCGTGCCGGCGTTGCAGTGATGCGGACGCGCAGGCCACTCGGGCTCACAAGTTCCGTGCTCTGCCATTCGGCGAGCCCCTCAGCTTTGCCACCCAGGCGGCGGGCGCTGGGCTTCGTGGTGATCACCCGTCCCGCGGCGGGCAAGAGCGCAATGCCGCTCGGGTCGAGATTGTCGTCATGCTGTGCGTGCGTGATCAACATGGCGTCGACGCGGCCGAGGTCCGCGGCTGCACGGGCAGGTTCCTCGAGCTTCGTCGAGTTCCCGCCGAAGAGGGCCCACGAATAGTGAGTGCCCGCGGGGTCGAACGCGGGATCGGTTACGATGCGCAAATCGCCGATCTCGAAGAGGACGGTGGCGGTTCCTATGTGCGTGACGCGCATCTCCATCAGCGCGACCGTACCACGGCGAGCGTCATGACGCCGATGAGGGATAACTGCCGAGGTGCATCACGAATGGGCAGCGCTCTTCGATAATCTTGAGTGCACGCTGCACGGACGTGTCGTCGCGATGCCCTTCAATGTCGACCAAGAAGACGTAGTCCCACGCCTTCTTTTGGCTCGGTCGCGATTCAATTTTCGACAAGTTGACTTCCTCCTGATCAAATACGTCGAGCACACGTCTTAGTGCACCGCGGCCGTCTTTGAGAGAGAACGCAAGCGTGGTCTTGTCTGCGCCGGTTTTGGGGGCGTCCTCCCGACCAATAAGAACGAACCTTGTTACATTTTGCGCGAAGTCCTGGATGATCGCGCGCGCGATCGTGAGTCCATGCATTTCGGCGGCGAGGGCGCTTGCGATAGCCGCGCCTTGCGGATCGGCGAGTGCTTCACGAACTGCTGCGCCTGTCGAAGGCGTCTGGACAAGTTGGGCCTGCGACAGGTTCTTTGCAAGCCACATGCGACACTGCGCAAGTGCCTGTGGATGGGAGTACACGCGCTCGATAGCCGTGAGCCCTGCTGCGCGTGTGGCAAGGCAATGGTCAACCGTCATGACGAGTTCGCGGCGAATCATGACGCCGCCCTCGAGTAGCGCGTCCACGGTTCGGGTTACGGAGCCTTCGGTGGAGTTTTCAATCGGCACGACCCCGTACTGCACTTCATTCTTGCGAACCGCGTCGAATACGCCGTCGATGGTTGCGGCTTCTTGGTAGCTCGCCGAGAGACCGAAGAGCGAACGCGCCGCGCTGTGCGTAAAGGTGCCCTCGGGACCTAAGAACGCAACTGTCAGTGTTGATTGCAGTGCGAGGCACGCGCTCATGATCTCGCGGTAGACCCGAGCTATCGCGTCGCGTGGAAAGATCGTCGCCGCTTTCGAAAGACGCAGCACCACTTCGGCTTCGCGCTCGGGATCGTGAAAGAGAGCGCCGTCGGTTACCTTTGCGCGCCTTACCTCAGAAACGATGCGGGCGCGTTCCTCAAGGAGCCTCAAGATGTCATCGTCGATGCAATCGATGTGGGCGCGGGCGTCTTCGAGGTCACTCATGCCAGAACGACGTTACTGCACTTGCTCGAAGGCGACGAACCGACGCTCAAGCTCCCATTCGAGTCGGGCCCTATCGCTCGTGCTCAGGAGGGTCTTGCACGCGCTCGGTGGCGAAATGTCGCCGAGCCAAAATGTGCCGTCGGGCTGACAATCTGCAACGGTCGACATGCTCTCGAGTGATTGCCAAAGACTCTTGCCGCTTGCGAACGACTTCTCGAGGCTCCACCGCGCAAGGCGCTTCAACGTTCGATAGTCAAGCTGCTGATCGATGACGGCGCGTCGGTGTTCAAGAGCCAAGCTCGACCGCGCAACGCCTTGATCGTCGGTCGCAAGTGCCACGGGCACGCCGGCCGAAATGTAGTCCGACAAGGGGTGAGCGGCGCCTGAAAGCTCGAGGATCTGGTCGTTGCTTGCAAGACAGATTTCGGCAAGCACGCCAGCCTTCGCCATTTCCGCAAGGAGTCCTGTTGAGTCGGTCTCAAGCAGTACGTCCGCGCCGTGGCCGATGCGCGATGCGTGCGCAACCTCGACTGCGCGGCGGATGTGGAACGTGAGATGACTCTGGTTGCCTGCCGCGAGCACCCCGCTCGAGAGTTCCCCCGCATGAAGCGCGATGCGCAGCGGACTCGCCTCTGTCGCGACGTATTTATCGTGAAGGAAGCCGAGCATGGCCATGTGAAGTTCGTAGTCACGAAGCGCGCTGCTGCCGTCTTCGGGACCGACGAGGTTCAGGCCCACCATGCGTTTCTCGGTCTTCGCGACCTCGAAGGCTGCAGTCCACTCCGCGAAGAGCTCATGCGCCGATGCGCTACGGCTCGTCTGCGCTTGGTAACGTACCGTGACTTCGCATGCAGGCGGTACCGGGTTGCCGCTACATCCCATTGCCGTTCGCGCGTCCTTGTCGGTATCGTCAACGTACTTGGTTATGCTCGCAAGGACCCCAGACCACTTTGCGTTCGCGATCAGTGCTTCGTAATAGTCGGGTAGTTCCAGGACGGTGATCGCAGGCTTGCCGCCGCCCCGCACTTCGGCGCCGAGGGTCGCCGCCGCGCCCGTAAACCCGGCCATGAGTTCGACGTAAATTTGGTTCTCGCCCGCCGCCCGCGCGACGACGTCGGCGATCATGTCGGCTCGGTGCGACCCAGCCGCCAGCCCAAATTTGCCGAATGTTGCGAAAAAGTGATCGTGACCGGATTCGCCCGCGCTATTCGCAAAGTCCTGCATCGACCAAGCGCGCACCACGCGATCGTAGAGGTCGTTGCCGGGATCCGGAATGGGAGCGTTGGTGCCGCCGCATTGGCTCTTTGCCACAAGCGTGTGGCTCGACGTGCTGACGCAAAGTCCGTCGGCCTGCGCCCAGTTGAGGAACGTCTCTGCGTATACCGCGCCGGAAAGGTGGTTGTGCAGATCGCCGCCCTTTGGCATGGCCGTGAGAAACACCGAGAGCGCCGATCCATCGGTGCGTACGGCCTCGAGTCTTGCGGCGGTTCGGCCCTCGTTTGTCGAGGCACACGCCGAAGGTGATCCGCAACCGGCGTCGGTGGAGGCTTCGGCGAGAGCGTCCGTACCGCCATCCTGTGCGGCAACGACCGCCGGGGACGCACTGCAATTCGTGAGCGTGGCGAGCGCCGTGCAAAAGAGCCAACCACCCCACACTCGCATGAGGCCAGACTGTAACGCATATGAGGAGCAACAGCACCGTTTGAAGCCGACAACCGTCGGCCTTGCTCGTATGATCGCGTAGATGCTGAACGCGAAAGCGGCGCTCTGGGTTGGGTTGTTCGTGCTCCTGTCGGGATGTGGCAAGAAAACGGAGCAGTGCAACAAGGTCGCGGTTGCTTCGAACGCCGGTATCGAAAGCGTGAAGAAATTGAAGCTTGAAAAGCCAGCCGATTTTGAGGAGGGCGCGAAGATTCTCGAGAAGACTTCGAGCGACATGAAGGCGCTCGCCATCGCTGATGTCAGGCTGAAGGCGCTACGCGATGCCTACGCGGACGCCTTTGCGGCGCGTGCCATCTTGATGCACCAAGTAGCCAAGGCCACGGATGACACCATCGACAAGGGTGTCAATGACGTCAACGTGGCCATTGCAAGCGAAGGCAAGTTGGTTGAGCAAATGACTGCATACTGCAAGGACTAGTCGTGCACGTCAGAAGCAGTCGTGTCCCTCTGGCGTTGAACAATCGTTTGTCGACGTGACATTGGCGAACGAGGTTGACGCTTCGTACTCCGCATAGAGGGTGCCGTTGAAGTTGAAGTCTGCAGAGACGTTGAACCCCTCGCGGCTCCAGTACTTGTTCTCGTGCGTGGCCGCAGCGAGGCGAACACGGAGGACAACGGTCTTGCCGTCGGGCAGGATGCCCACGTCGCGAACACCGGTACCGAAGTCGCCGAAAAACGACGCGGTGGTCTTCTCTTGGAGATCGATCAAGTAAGGGACACCGCCGAGACCGTCTTTGCGCTTTTCGAGCGTGAGAATGTACCTCTCCCCTGCAAGTTGAACGAAGCGATCGAGACCGGCCTGCGGGCCAGTGAAGCCGGAGAATTTTAGCGACTCGAGGTCGAAGTAGCCGAAGGGCGATTGCTCGTCGAACACCGAGACCTCGGCACCAAGCTCACCAGAGATGCCGTTCGGTCCTATCGAGATGCTGCCATGCGCGCTCGCCTTGGCGCGCGTTTTCACCTTGACGGATGCGTCAACGAGAAGGCCCTTGCCGGCGCGCGTCATTGTGAGCCGCGGTAGTGCGTTGCCGATCGGCGTGAGTGAAAACGCGAGCGTCTTCGGGTTGATTACCATGACGTGGTACTGGGGCCCGGTGTCGCTCGGCGCCTGACCCTTGTCGAACATCGATACATCCATGCGCTTGGTGTCGAGGTACGCAACGACCTTCTGGCCGTCGGGGCTCATCGCGACGGGGCCGAACCCCGGGAGGTTTTTTTCGAAGGCGATGGTCTTTGCGCCGAGTGCGATGACGCTCACCGGGTCGGGGTTTGTCCATGCCTGGTTTGGGTTCGACGCGTGTTCGGCGTCGCAAAACGTTGGAGAGAGGAACGCTCGCGACTCGTCAGGCGTCATGACGACCTTGGAGTCACAATTTGGAATATCAATTTTATTGACCGATGCGGTCTCGAGATCGAGGAGGGCAACGCTGGTGTGGGGAGCGCCGTTTTGCCAGGCGGTCGTGCCTACGACGAGCGCTTCTTTGCGCCCCTTCAGAAGCGTAAGAGCCGTGGGAGTTGTACCGAGGTCGGTGACACTTCGAGCCACCCCGTTCGATGGATCGACAATCTGCATGCGGCGTGAGTCTCCAACGTAGAGCGTCTCGTCATCGTGGCCCACGCGTAGGATCGAGACAGTTGCATCGTCGAGTTTTCGACTCCACAACTCGCTCACTCTTGCGAGGTCGATTGCAGCAAGCGTTCCGTCTGCCCGATTCGCGAAGGCTGTCTCGCTTGCGTGCGCAAATGTCACGCGTCGAAGTTGAACGTTAAGCTCGGTGTACTTCTTGGCACCAACGTCGAAAATGACACTGATGTCGTTTCGTTGAAGCACGATGAACTTACCTGAGGGCGAGACGGCCATCGCGCCGGTGAGCATCTCTTCGCCATCGTTGATGATTGTGCGATCGTTTGCGTTTGCGCCGCCCTCCTCTGGGGAGTCGTTGAGACCGGCACATCCGAGACCAAGGGGCATGACAAGGAGCGAAAGAAGCAATTTTCTCATGTATGCGACGGACGAAGGCAGAGGCGCGTTTATTCGCCCACGTGGGTGCGCACGCGTGCACGTTGCAAGCCTTTAATCTTTGCGTCCCACCGCACTTAGCCTCTGTTCGAGCTCGAGAAGCCGCAGATCGCCGCACGAACCGGCCGAAACTCGGGCGTTGATGCTGTCCTCGGGAGTTCGTGAGCCAAGCTGATCGAGCTGCTCGGCAACCTGTTGATAAGCATCGCGAAAGGGCGTGCCGGAGGCGACGAGCTCGATCGCTCGATCGGTTGCGTACGTCTCGGGCTCAATCGCGTTGCGCATGCGATCGGCGCGAAGCGAGAGCCCTCTTAGCAACGTTGGAACAATTGCAAGCGCGCCAAGCGTATGCTCCACCGCCTGTAGAAATGGCCCCTTCGTCGCTTGAAGGTCACGGTGGTAACCACTTGGTAGCGACAGCACACTGGCGACTTCGGTGTGCGCGCCGAGGACACGGCCACAGGCGGCGCGAAGGAGTTCGACGACATCGGGGTTGCGCTTGTTCGGCATGATGGACGAGCCCGTGGTCAGCGCGTCTGGCAGGGTCACGAAGGCGAATTCGGCCGTATGAAACAGCGAGACGTCCCACGCGAAGCGTCGCACGTCGAGAAGCGCTTGCGTGCACACCGACAGGACCGCGAGCTCGTGCTTGCCGCGCGAATTTTGCGCGTACATCGGGTTCTGCTGGAGACGCGAAAAGCCGAGCTCCTCGGCGACTCCTTCGCGATCGAGTTCGATGGGGACGCCGTAGCCTGCCGCTGTTCCGAGAGGGCAGGTGTCAACCCACGCGCGCGTCGACGTTGTGAGTTCCGCGTCGTCGATCATCGCTTCAGCAAACGCGGCAAACCAAAGGCCTGCGGTCGAGGGAACGGCTTGCTGCAAGTGGGTGTAGCCCGGCATCGGTGTTCGCTCATGCTCGTGCGCGCGAACAAGAAAGACTGCGGCGGCTTCCCTCAGATGGTTCACTAACTTGTCCAAACGATCCCGCATGTAGAGACGCAGCGCGACCTGCACCTGATCGTTTCGACTACGACCCGCGTGCACGCGCTTGCCAAGGTCGCCAAGTCGCTCTGTAAGGAAGCCCTCGATCGCGGAGTGTCCGTCTTCGTACCGACTATCGAGGACGAACCCTCCGTGTTCGTATGCGCTCGCGAGTTCGTCGAGCGCGGTAATGATCGCGTTCGCCTGTTCATTCGTGAGAACGCCCGGCCTTGTCAATCCACGCGCGTGCGCGATGGAGGCGCGAATGTCGAAAGGTAACAATAGACGGTCCCAATGAACGTCCTCGCCTGCCAAGAAATTCTGCACGCGATCGTCAACTTGCGTATTGGACTTTGCCCAAAGAAGCGTCATTTCACGATTCCTTCGAATTCAGGAAAACCCATCGCGAGATTCAAATTCCGAAGCGCAGTGGTAGCGGCGCCGCCAAGCAGATTGTCAAGTGTGCTGACGATTACAGCGTGCTTCCCATCGTGGCTAAGCGTCAGGCCGCCCACGTTGACGAAGTGACGATCCCGCGCGTCGCGTACGAGAGGAGCATCGTCGGTCAGCCGGACGAGCGATTCGCGGCAGAAGGCCGCGCGATAGAGCTCCGTGACCGCGGAGTGCGTTTGAGGTTCGGAGAAGGTAACGGACATAGTTACACTGAGTCCGCGAAAAAAGGATGCCACGTGCGGCATGAAGAAGACGGGGTGTCCGAGCTTTTGCGTTACCTCGCGCTCGTGCGTGTGCTCGGTCAGCGCGTAGGGAAGAAGATTGTCTTCGAGTACCTTGGGATCGTTTCTTGGACCCTTCGATGTACCGGCGCCGCTGTAGCCGCTCACGCCAAACGCGTGCACAGGACCGTCAAGAAGGGGAACTAACGGCCCTATCGCCGCTTGAATCGCAGTGGCGTAACAACCGGGGTTTGCGATTCGGGTTGCCCCATGGAGTTGATCGCGATGGCGCTCTGGCAAGCCGTAGATCCACGACGCGTCAAAGCGGTGATCGCAGGAGAGATCGACGATGTACTGCTCAGCCCGGGCCGCGGACACCCACGGATCGCTGTCACCGTTTGGCAACGCAAGCACGACGGCGTCGACCGGCGATGTACTGAGAAGGGATGGCCTCGCCTGCTCGAAGTTCAACGTTGAAATCGGAGCGGTGCTCGCTACGGAGTCACCCCCATGGGTCGAAGACGTTACCCACGCGATTTCAATGCCGCCGTGCCCCGCGAGGAGCGTGATGAGCTCGCGCCCAACGTAGCCGCGGCCTCCCACGAGGCCGACGCGCTTCACTGCCGCTCCTCAAGCAAGGGGCCAAGCCCTGCGTCCTTAAGCGACGGTGGCATCGCTAGGGCGCGATCCACGCAGCGACGTATGGCGTCGAAGTCCGAGATGCCACACCAGAAGACCCACCACGGACCCGCTTTGTAGAGTCCATCGGCGTTTTGCGTGTACCAAGCGTTGATCGGATTTTCCGCTCTTGAGCGCCAAAAAAGCTGTGAGTTCTCACCTCGAAGGCGATTCCACAAGCTGCCTCCAATGCCCTCTCCCTTTGCTTCGGGCGTCACCGCAAATTTGTCAAGGTACGGAACTGAATCTTCGAGCGTCAGAATCGCGGTCGCGCGGTACGACTCGGAGAGGTAAACCCGATGGGGCATCTTTGACTCAAAGTACCCGGGGCTTAGTCTGCGGCCGAAACACTCCTCGAGAAGCCCGCGAAGGCGCTCCTCATCGAGTGACTTGAAAGTGGTGTGAACGTGGACGCGCTCTCCTCGACGAACGAGAGTTCCCGCGCCGCGATGTGTGAAGAGTTCCTTTGCAAGCTGATCGGGTGATGTGATCGACACTGACGACGTCGGCGGCAACGCGCTGAGCATCTCGGCGATCGCCTGCAACTTCCTTCGCGTTGCGACGGGCAACGAGGCGTCCTTTGCAAGAGCGTCCCAGTCCTCGCATAAGTTCACCGCCGGCAAAATTGCGCCGCTGCCGTCCTCAAGTCCTCCGTGCGTCGTAAGGAAGACCACCTTGTGTGGGCGAAGTGCGAGCGCGAGCTCGCGTGCGGCATGATCGGCTTCGAGGACCACGATCTGGCCTTGCTGAGTTTCGCCGATCGGTGTCAGTACCGCGAGGGCGCCGCCTCGCGACGACGCGACGATGCCCGCATCGACGATGCGTGTGACGGTCGCCGTGAGGCCAAGGCGAGGATCGTCGTGAGCTTTGGCTTCGAACACGCCAGAGGTGAAGGGTCGCGTTCTTGTACCGAGAGCTTCGAGTGATTCCACAAGTTGACGATTGGTCTCGTGAAGCGTGCGGCGTGCAACGGCGAGAACGTCAGCCGTCATGACGCGTCGCCCCTCGATGCGATCGGATGTGATTTTTGCCTCCGCAAGCGCGCGGTCGACTTGCGCGCCACTGCCATGAATGACGATCGGCACGAGGCCGACGCGCTGCAGAAAGCTCAATGACGAGACGATGTCGTCCAGGGAGGATTCGATGACGCTGCCACTGACCTTGACGACCGCAAACTTGGGCGCGTCGACGCTTGCGTAGTGACGAAGATATTGGTCGACTTCTTTGCGACTGCCAATATTGGCAAGTAATTTGACGATTACGTCCTGCGTCGACTTCAACCGCCACCTCCTCGCAGCAGAGCGCGATAGATCTTAAGCGCGCTCTCGAGTTGCGTAAGTTCAACGAACTCATCGGCCGCGTGTGCTTGGAGAATATCGCCAGGTCCAAGTACAAATGTTGCGTAACCTGCGGCAGAGAAGAGACTCGCTTCGGTCCAAAAGTCGACGGTCATCCCTTCGATCGCGCCTGCGGCGCGCGCAAAGTTCCTGGCACGCTCGGTGGTCTCTCCATCGGTGCCCGCGGCAGGAAGCGCGGGACCTGTGTAGTCTTCGGTGTAAACGGCATGCTTCGTGAGGGCCGCAAAATCGCCGAGCACCTTCTTCGCGTCGACGCCAGGCGGCGGCCGGACTCCGAAACGAGCGCTCGCATCGTCAGCGATCATGTTTGTCTTTTCACCGCCAGATACACGCCCAACGTTGAACCGGGTGCCGCTCACGTTACCGCCTGTGAGGCTCCGATCGAGCTCCTGGTCGAGGCGGATCGCGGCTTCGCCCCATCGCATCATGTGATGGATCGCGCTGTGGGCGGAGGCACCATGAACAGACGAGTGCGCCCCCCTCCCGCGAAATTGTAAAGTACCTGTACCAATGCCGCGGTGCCCGTGCACTGCTTGGCATCGCGTTGGCTCCGCGACGACGACGAGTTCAATCGACGGCTTCTCCTGGAGGAACGCGCGCACGCACGACGCATCGCCGGCTTCCTCGTCCGTGGTGAAAAGCAGCGCGACGGGTGCATCAAATTCGAGCTCGATCGCCGCGGTGATCATTGCCGCGGCGCCGCCCTTGATGTCGCATGCACCGAGGCCATAGGCGCGGTCGTTTTCGATGGTGAGCTTGAAAGGATCACGGCTCCATCCGGCGGCGAGGGGCACCGTGTCGAGGTGCGCTGTGAGCAGCACGCGCGGTGTTCCACGGGATCCGAGCACATTGACGCTTCCGTTGCCGAGGTCAGTAATGTTGACGGTCAAGTGTGCGGACATCATGTCCGCGGCCGCTTTTGCAACGTGTTCGCACCGTCTAGGCGGGTTGCGTGAGTCGCACGCGACGAGGGTCGCAAGCGTGCCGAGAAGTTTGTCGTTCATTGTGGATTGTCCATGACGTCGGGATTCCGGGCTAGGGACACATCGATAAGAACACGCGCGGCCCTTTGTCGCGGCACTCTATGTTGCAACGGCATGACCTGGCGCGAATCGGGCGTCCGCGGGGCGCAGTTGTCCGTCTCGGCTTCATCTCGATGAAGGAACGACGCAGCAAACGGTAACTTTGCGTGGCATTCCGGATGGTGGTGCCAAGGCAACGGATGAGGTCGGTGTGACGGGTAGCTATCAAGCGAAGGCAGCGGCGACAATCGTCGTTGCATGCCTTGTGGCGTGCGGTGCGCGCGGAGATGAATCCGTCGCATCGTCTACGGCCGCCGATACCGTGCCGACCGTCGCCGATAAGGTGTCTTCGGGGTGCTCGACAACCGCAGTGTGGGGCCTTGCGACTCAATTGGTGGAGGAGCTCGAGTGTCTGCACCCGGGCTTGTTTGGCCGCATCGACGGTGACCCCCACATCACGCTGAACGCCGCGGCGTTTCCCTTCTTGCAGAAGCCAGCTGCGGACGCACTTCACGCGGCTTCATCGTCAGGAAAGTTGACTATAAATTCGGGACTTCGGACGCTGCCACAGCAGTACCTGCTGTACCAATGGTACAAAGCGGGTCAATGCGGCATCACGCTTGCGGGGGCGCCTGGCGGGGGCAATCACCAACAAGGTCTAGCGGTTGATGTGCAAGATAACGCTACGTGGCGTCCGTTGCTCGAGGCGCAGGGTTTCCAATGGCTCGGTTCGAGCGACGTTGTCCATTTCGACTACAAGGCCGGTGGGACGAACATTGCGGGCGGATCAACCTTGGCGTTTCAGCGCCTCTGGAATCGTAACAATCCGAGTGACAAAATCGCCGAGGACGGCGACTATGGTGCTCAGACTGAGACACGCTTGCTCAAGTCGCCGTCGACCGGCTTCACGATAGGAGCAACCTGCACGAATGGCGTTGGCGCAGCTCCTGTCCCTAACGTCGATGGCGGCGCACCTGAAGGCAGCGAAGACGACAAGCAAGTTGCTCCGCGACAAGAAACAGAGGTCGCCAAAGCCGGCGCGGGATGTTCGATCGCGCCACAAGCCGAGGCTCCAGGTTGCGTCGGTTTGATTGCGATGGTCGGGCTCTTGCTCGCCGGTCGTCGTTCGATGCGGTCAATTTGATTGACCAGCTATTGGCTTGCGTTTGCGCAAGCACGTGATCAGGAAGACTCCGATTGCGTACCAGACCCCACCTCCCGCGGGCGTGTTCGCCCTCACTTCGCACCCTCTGGCGGGCGGGGGCTCGTCGCTCACCCACTGTGACTTCTCGGGCTCCGAAATGGCGTCGCGCGATGGAGGTGCCGCGTCGAGTGGCAGACCTGCGTCGTATGCCGGGGGCGCATCCTCGGGAGGCGGCGAGGGCCCAGGTGGATCGATTCCCGCATCCGGAGGACCAACGTCAGGAGGACCAACGTCAGGAGGACCAACGTCAGGAGCACCAACGTCAGGAGGACCAACGTCAGGAGGACCAACGTCAGGAGGACCAACGTCGGGAGCGGTGGCTTCGGGGCTGCCTGCGTCCACAGTTGTCTGAGCGTCGGGAGGCGATGGTAAAGAAACTTCACTTTGAGCGGCGTCCGCAGCGTCGCTCCCCGCGTCCGGCATAGGCGTGGCAACCCAAGATGCCGGGGGATAGCCACCCGCAGTCGCGGCGTGTTTGGCCGCTGCGCGAACCAGCGCCGCGTGCGAATCGACACGCGTGTAGATGCTGTAGACGCAGTTGTCTTGGGCATCGCGACCCGCGCGGGATGCAACGCCAACGCTCAGTGGCTGTCCAAGTCCGAAGCTCTTTTGCTCGAACGCCGACGAACCCGAGTCACCAGGGCACATGCCCCCACCACCAAAAAACTCTTCAGGTGGATAGGCCCACCCCACGATGCCGTCGCAATCGTAGGAGGGGTCTGCGTATCCAGAGACGCAGAGCAGCTCCACATTCGATAGGATTCTGCGCTGCCCAAGGCCCGCGTTGCTTGCGGCTGCAAAAGTCGTCTTGCCAAAGCCGATCGCGGTAAACGCCGGCGAGATTGTCTTGCTGTCCGTCATTGGCGTAAGTGAGGGCGTTGCAGGTGTCACCGCGGCAACGGTTGACGACAGTTCCAGCAGCGCAATGTCCTGGCCGCAGAATGCGGTCGAGGTCGGCGTCGTGATTTCCTTTACGCCGTACCAAGTCGTGCACGAAGGCGAGAGGATGTCAGCGCATGTTGAGGCAATCACCACGTTCGGGGAGACGTTGGTTCCGAAAGTTGACGTTCCACACGTGATCGATGCCGGCGTGGTGGCGATGCAGTGTCGTGCGGTGAGGATGAGGTTCGGAGCGATGAGCGTTCCGGAGCAGAGGGTGGTGTTGTTAATAATGAGCCCCATGCTGAACGTGTGCGCCGTATCAAGCGTGCCCCCTTGAATCGGTTCCACCAACGATCCGACGTCTCTCGACGTGCATGCGCTGAGCAATAGGGGCCACAGGAGATCGCGAGCGCGCGCCATCGATCGTTTCGAACGGTCTGGCCGGGCAATGCTTGAGGTCCACTGTGGAGCCCGCGCTGTGGCGGCTCCGTTGCCAGTGTGGCAGAAGAGTCCACCACCAATGAGCCTTGTCAAACTGCGAACACCACGTGGCGATCGGGACCACGCCTTGCGGGCGTTCATCCCGACCACGCGCAACGAGATGGTTGCCCGCGGATGGGACCAGCTCGACATCCTCATCGTGACCGGTGACGCCTATGTCGATCATCCCGCCTTCGGTCCCGTTCTCATTGCACGCTTTCTCGAGGGCAGGGGCTTTCGCGTGGGCATCGCGTCGCAGCCAAAATGGGACAGCGTCGACGACATTTCGTGCATGGGTCGGCCTCGACTCTTTGTCGGCGTCGCGGCGGGCAATCTCGACTCGATGTTGAACAAGCTGACCGCGCAGAAGAAGGTGCGGAGCGAAGACCAGTACTCCCCCGGCGGCGCTATCGGCATGCGCCCGAATCGCGCGACGATTGTGTACGCGAATCTCTGTCGTCAAGCGTTTCCCGGAGTGCCCGTCGTACTTGGTGGCATCGAAGCATCGCTGCGCCGCATCGCGCACTATGACTATTGGTCGGACGAAGTGCGTCGATCGATCTTGCTCGACGCGAAAGCCGACTTGCTCGTCTTCGGCATGGGTGAACGGCCCGCGTGGGAGATCGCGAAGCGTCTCGCGGAAGGTGAAGCCATATACGCGCTCACCGACATCCGTGGCACGGCGCACGTGAAAAAGAACCCGAGGGCGTGGGAGCCCTTGCTCGCGCAACAAAGCCGGTTCGTAACCGATGGTAAAGTCCTGGTACTACCTTCGTTCGACGAGGTGAGCACCAACAAGGAAGCGTTCGCGCGCATGTCGCGCATGTTTCAGTATGAAACGAACGCGCACAACGGCCGACCCCTCCTGCAAGTGTTCGGACAGGACGCTGTCTACTTCAACGCGCCCGCGCTGCCGTTGAGTGAATCCGAAATGGACGGCCTCTACGATCTCCCTTTTCAGCGACGGCCGCACCCGAGCTATGGCGACAAGAAAATACCGGCGTTCGAAACGGTGAAGCACTCCATTGTCACCATGCGTGGTTGCTTCGGCGGGTGCACCTTCTGCAGCATTACCGAGCACGAAGGTCGGATCATCCAGAGCCGCTCCGAAGACAGTGTGCTTCGCGAGGTGCGACAACTCTCGCGCATGGCCGGCTTCTCGGGCGTCATCACCGACGTCGGCGGTCCGACTGCGAACATGTATCAAATGACCTGCAAGGACGACAAAACCGAGGGCGCGTGCCGCCGGCTATCCTGCGTGCATCCGGCGGTGTGTGAGAACCTCATCACGGATCACAAGCCGCTCATCTCGCTGCTGAAGAAGGTGCGTCAAGAGCCAGGTGTCAAACGGGTCTTCATTGCCTCAGGCATTCGCTACGATCTTGCGGAGCGGAGCCCCGAGTTCATCAATGAGCTCGCGCGACATCACACCGGTGGCCAACTTTCGGTGGCGCCCGAGCACTCGAATCCTGAGGTGCTCGACAAAATGAAGAAGCCTGGCATCGAGAGCTACGAGCGATTTGCGCAGGCCTTTTGTCAAGCAAGTGAAGAATCGGGCAAAGACCAATACCTCGTGCCCTACTTCATTACGGGCCATCCTGGCTCAACGTTGACGGACACGATCGAGCTCGCGCTCTACCTGAAGCAAAACGGGATGAGGCCGCGGCAGGTGCAAGACTTCATCCCGACGCCGATGGCGATCGCGACAGCCATGTATTATACACAGATCGATCCCCTATCGATGAAGCCCGTGTACGCCGCGCGCGACCTTCGCGAAAAGCGCATGATGAAGGCGCTCATCTTCTACTGGGATGCGCAGCACTGGCCGCTCGCGCGCGAAGCTCTTCGCAAGGCTGGTCGCACAGACCTCATTGGCAAAGCGAAGCACTGCTTGGTCCCGCCTGACTACGCCGATCGTCAATTTGCGACGATGGGGCCGAAGCCCGTGCGTGGCGCAAAGGGCATCAAGTA
This sequence comes from Myxococcales bacterium, assembly GCA_023248735.1. Lineage (GTDB taxonomy): Bacteria > Myxococcota_A > Polyangia > Polyangiales > Polyangiaceae > JAHFDX01. The sequence continues at coordinate 18,127 of JAHFDY010000026.1, read as the reverse complement.
TGCGCCCACGCGACCCGCGAAGGCACAGCCGGGCCGACCGAATCGACAAGATTCGTGACGACGTCCGATCCTTTTTTGAAAGTGATGACCACCTCGTTCGACTGGTGAGCATGCGTGAGTGAGCACGCGGCACGTCGCCGCAGGCGCTCGGCTCCGCAAGCCAATCAACAGGAGTCCGAACATGCGTTTTCCCATGCTGCTTGCGATCGTGTCTTTGTCGTCCGGGTGTGCGGCCACAAGCGGCACTCTCCGAGACTTCAGTGCGCCAGCGCCCGACCTCTCGGTCCCTTCACCGCCCGATCCGCGTGCCGTTGAGAGCAAGCCCACGCGCGAAGTCCATCGCGAGGCAAGCATCCACAATGTCGAGGCGCGACCGCGTGCGCTTCGAATGAACTGCAGGGCTTACTGTGATTGAGACGTTTCCTTGGGCGAGCGGCTTTCGCGCATTCAAGGATGCGCGCTACCGGCCGGGTCCAAGAATGAATGCGAGCGCAGCTGGCAACCTCTGCGACCAATAGAATTCGTTGTGCTGGCCGCCCGATTGGACGACATGTTTGAGTGTCGTGTCGTCTTTGTAACCGAGCGTTCGGTAGGCCTCTGCGAGCTTCTTCGTGTCGTCAACGCCGTCGTTTGACGAACCGGCATCGCCACTGTCGACGTAGACGCGAATGGGTCGTGGCGAAGCGGGCGTCTTGGCGACCGCGCCGAGGAGCCAAACATTGTTCCACCAAGTTGACGGACTCATTGCGCCGATCAAGCCGAACGTTCCCGAGTGGTCGATGCCAGCGTACGCGCTAATGAGGCCGCCGAGCGATGAACCCAGAATCGCGGTGTCCTCACGTCCGCTGAGCGTACGGAGCTCGGCGTCGACCGTGGGCTTGAGCTCCTTCTCAATCATGTCGAGGTAGGCGTCGCCACCGCCGCCACCGTAGTCAGGATCCTTGACAGGTGTGTACTCGCTCATGCGTGCGTTCGTGTTTCCCATGCCGATGAGAATCGCCTCGCGAATCGTGCCTTTGTCGACTCCGTCGTCCATGGTTTCGTCGGCCTTCCACTCGTTGCCGCCAAACGCGAGGTTGGGATCGAACAAGTTCTGTCCATCGTGCATGTAGACAACCGGGAAGCGTGCCTCGGTGTTCTCGGCGTAAGTTGCGGGCAGGTACACATAAACCGGACGCGTATTGTTCAGCGTCTTCGATGCGAATGAGGGCCATCGCGAGGTCACGGCGCCCTTTGCGGTCTTGAAGTGCGGATAGAGGTGCGTGGTCTTGAAAGGGGTGATCACGTAGTTGGGTCCCTTCGACCACTCGCTGTCATTGATAAGCGGCTTGACCTCGAGGCCTGTAGTCAACAAAGTGGACGACCATTGCCAAGCGTTGGTCCCCAGAGCGGTGAGGACGACGCCTGTCGTCCAGTTGAGCGAACCCGCGGACCCGCGTATCGCCAACGTTGATCCTGACGCGAGGGGATAGTGGACCACGACGGTTGTGACGTTCGACAACGCGTCGGGCGATCCATCGGCTGTAGCTGCGTCTGGGCCTCCGTCGGGTGCTGGTGCACCGTCATTTTGTGGCACCGAACCGTCTGGACTACTGTCAATTCCCTTGACTAGTGCGCTGTCGCCGCACCCTGTGAATGCTCCCGCGATCAAGAGTGCCGTTACCATCTTCATGGGGCGGAACGTGCGAGCGGTCCTCGGGTGCGTCAACGAGAGATGGGCGCATATTTGGCTCGATCGGGTCGCAAACTGGCGCATCTGGTACGGGCGCGCTTCAAAGTTACGTTTTTGGTTCACTTATCGTCATGCGCACGTGTCTGCGGTAAGCGTCAACCGCATGAAGTCCCCCTCCTGGCTTGTGTTCGCTATCGCCCTCCTTGGGTGCGGGACAAAGCCTCCCGCACAAACGTGCTTTACGGCGACCTCGCTCCGGCAAGCCAAACCGCTTGCGGTGATCGAAGACAATTACGAAGCCGCACGTGCGTTGGCAGGAAAACGCAAGGTTCCCCTCGTTGTTGAGGCTTGGGCGCCGTGGTGTCACACGTGCCGCAGCCTTCGCGAGGTGGTCATGCGCGATCCACAGATCGTCAACTTAGGTGACGTTGTGCAGTTCGCGAGCATCGACGTCGATCGCAAAGAGAACGAGGCATTCCTCGAGCGATTTCCAATTCAATCGCTACCGACGATCCTCATTTTTGATGCGAACGACGACGTGCCCGCGCTGAAGTGGCTCGGCGCGCTGACGGTGGAAGAGTTCGAGACACTCATTCGAGGCCGCAAGCGCGATGATCGCGATCCGTTCGCTTTGGGCGATGCTGCCAGTGCGGTGGGCGACAATCAGCGCGCGATACGTGCGTATCGAATGTCACTCGCAGACCTGAAGGTCGGGTCGCCGGAAGAGGCTCGCGTTGTTGATTCCCTTGTCGCACGCCTCTCTGAGATGGGGGCGCACGTCGAGTGCCTAAGAGTTGCGCGTGAGCGACAGGTCGCCCTCCGCAACGGGACGTCGCGTGCGAATGTGATCGCGGCCGGCCTTCAGAGCGCAATCGAGCTCGAGGAGAGCGGGACCGACGCGATGCCAGAGCTTGAGCAAGCGGCGCTCGCATTGGCACGCGATCCGAAAGCCAAGCTACTCGCCGACGATCGCTCGGCGCTTTTTGAGACCGTTGTCGAGGCGATGAAGGCACGCAAAGCGGATGGTGCGGCGCTTCGCGCAATTGCGCTCGAATGGTCCGTCTTTCTCGAGGAGTCTGCCGCGCATGCTCTTGGCAGGGCGCAAATGGTGTTCGATGCGCATCGTACGATCGCGTATCTCGAACTTGGTGAGTTCGAAAAAGCGCAGAAGATGCTCGAGGCGAGCGTCACGTCCGATCCCAACGACTATAACCCCCACGCTCGGCTCGCCGCCGTGCACCTTGCCGCAGGGCATATGAGCGAAGGCCTCGCGGCGGTCGAACGCGCCCTCGCGCTATCGTACGGCCCTCGCAAGCTTCGCATCCACAAAACGAAGATCGAACTTCTTGAGAAGAGTCACGACAGCAGGGGCGAATGGAACGCCATCCGTGTAGCCCTCGCGTACGCAAAGACCGTCAAGCTGACGCCACGTCATGAGCGACTTCTCTTCGCGTGGAGGCAAAGAGAATTGAAACTTGCCCCGATGATTGGGCCGATGTAGCGATCCTGGCCATGCTGTCAACGCGCGGTTTGTGCACATGACCCAAGACGAGGCAAAGCGGCTTGCGGGCGAAGCGGCGTTGAGAGAATTGCCAAGCGAAGGCGTTATCGGCTTGGGCACGGGCTCGACCACGAAGTTCTTCATCGAAGCACTTGGTGGTGCGGTCAAAGCAGGTGCAAAGTACATAGGAGTCCCAACTTCCGAATCGAGCCGAGCGCTCGCATCGTCCCTTGGCATTCCACTGCTCGGCGACGAAGGACCGTGGAACATCGCAGTGACGGTCGATGGCGCGGACGAGGTTGATGATGCGCTTGAGTTAATCAAGGGCGGTGGGGGCGCGCAAACACGCGAGAAGATCATCAACTTTGCTTCCCGACGAAACGTCATCATTGTTGACGAATCAAAATTGTCCTCACGTTTGGGTGAGCGGTGGGCCGTGCCGATCGAAGTCCTCCATTTCGCGCACGCCCAAACCGCCAAGCAACTCGCCGCTTTTGGCACGGTGAGCACGCGCATGCGTGACGGTGCGCCGAGGTTGACCGATTCGGGCAACTTTATTTACGATGTTGCAACGGGTCCAATCGCTTCTCCGCGTACGCTTGATGCGGCGTTGCGCAACGTGCCGGGCGTGGTCGAGACGGGCCTCTTCTGCGGTCGGGCTAACGTTGTGCTTGTTGCGGGCGTCAGCGGCGTGCGTCGCCTCGTTCCTAAGGCATAGAGCAAGTCGCGATCCTCTGCGACAATGACCCGAGTCGGCGCATACAATGGCCGCTCATCCCTATGTCCAAAGACGACTCTACCGGTCACATTATCCAGTCGCTCGCGATAAATATAACTATCGCTGTCGTAAAAGGCGTGGCGGCGTTTCTTACGGGCTCGGGCTCCATGCTCGCCGAAGCCATTCACTCGTCGGCCGATTGTGCGAATCAGCTCCTCCTGCTGGTGGGCGTGAAACAGGGCAAGCGAGCGCCCGACGCGAGCCATCCACTTGGCTACGGCAGAGCCGTCTACTTCTGGTCGTTCATGGTGGCGCTCCTGCTGTTCTCCGGTGGTGGCGTCTTTTCGATTTACGAAGGCATCCACAAAATCGTGCATCCCGAGCCCGTTGAAAAGGTCTGGCTTGGCGTTGGCATTTTGGTGGCTTCGTTGTTTCTCGAGGGCGCGGCCACGATATCGAACATGCGCGAAATTAACCGTCGGAGAGGCAAACTCGCGTTCGGGCAATACTTGCGCGACACGAAAGACAGCGACCTTATTGTCGTTTTCGGAGAGAACTCCGCTGCTGTGCTGGGCCTCGTCTTCGCCATTTTTGCGCTCCTCGCTTCGTGGTTCACTGGCGACGGGCACTGGGATGGTTACGGCAGTGTCGCGATCGGATTGGTGTTGGTGGGCGTCGCCGTCTTCCTCGCACGGGAGGTCCAGTCGCTTCTCATCGGGGAGTCTGCCGATGGGGCTATCGCGGAGACCATCGACAATATCGTGCGCGATGGGGTGGAGTACCGACGTGTGCTCCACCTCATTACCGTGCAGCAAGGGCCGGGCGAGGTGATGGTCGCGGTCAAGTTGGCCTTCAAAGAGGACGTTTCTGGTGCGGATGTATGCGTTTTGATTGACGCTTTCGAGGCGAAGTTGCGTGCGGCGCGGCCCGATGTCCGTTGGTGCTTCGTCGAACCCGACGTCCCGCGCGACGAGCCATCGGCACCTTCTCGCGTCTCCACTCCCTCGCAGTTGGCGATTACACCCTCAGGTTCATAAGTCACGAGCCGTTCGACTTGTCACATGAGCCGTATGTGTTCTGAGTGTGGGGCGGAACTGATGCCGAGTGTGCGAGCGATCAAGGTGCATGTGTCGCACGCGCCTTCGAGTCCCGCGGTGTCTGCCGTACAGTGCATCGATTGCGGGCGCCTCTTTCCAGATGCCCACGAAGCAAAGCTAGCGTCTCCCGAGTGGGCGGCGGCCTCTCTACCTGACTGCCGGTAGAAGCGAACGCTTGGGCGTCACTTCGGTTTGCTAATTCGGCTGTGTGTGAATTGAGGCTCGACCCTGTTGGCCTCGCACAACGGTGACAGCTTCTTCCAGAGGGTGGTGATGCGCTTACCATCGCCCTTCCACTCGAGCAGTATCTCGCCCGGTTCGAGTCCATCGGTAAGGTTTTCGGCGAGAGCCTCGACCATCGTCAACTTGACGTGATCAGCCGCACCCTCCAGCCGCGCACGAAGGTGAGTCGCGGTCTGGTACCCGTCGCCCGTTATTTCGGCAAGCCATTGGTCATCTTGCTTGACGACTTTGATTCGATGCGAAGCGAACTTAGGATCGCCCTCTTCGGACTTGCCGCACGCCTCTTGCGCAACGAAGGTCCCCTCCCACGCGTCGAAATTCGCGCGAACCGAAGTGGCAACCGGGGCGACGGTCGCCGGCACCTGCGCCTCTGAAGAAGGTGCCGTCGTCGCAGGATTTTCGCTGACCCGAAGTGCCCGCGCCTCGGACACGCCGGGCAACCAATTGGGACCACGCGCGCAAGAGGCAAGGAGTACGAGCGCCACCAAGGCGCAAGAGTGTCGTGGACTCACTCGATCTTCAACTTGATCGATGGCGGCGGAGGATAGGTGGTGCTGGTCGTGCTCCACGGTTGCACGTGCACGATTACCTTCTCGCACACGCCAATCGTAACACCGTAGCCGTTGGTCTTGGTGAGGCCTGGGCAATACACGGACGCTCCCGCCTCGGGACTCACCGCGGCCGTTACGGTGCCATTCTTTCCTTCGCTGGAAACACCGGTGCAAGTCTTCCGATCGGTATCCGTTGAGGGGCGCGTGGATTGCCGATAGACCGTGAGGAACGCGTCGTAGTTGGATGTTCCGGTGCAGTTCGCCCAAGTCGAGAGCGTGGCGGGTGAACTCGACGTGTTCTGAACGATGAGCATGCGGGAAGCGACCGATGTTGTGCTGAGTGATGTGAGCGGGCACGTGCCCGAAGTCAGCTTGGGATACGTGTAGGTTGTATCGTAGGTTGGAAACACTTCCTGCGCGTCGCCCAGCGTGCCGAGTAGGACGTCGACGCCGCTCGTGTTGCACCCCACGACAATCGTTCCTGAGTTCGAAGTGCCACCGCCCGGCGCCGCATTGAGCACCGTGATCGTGAGCGAGCCCGCCGAAGCGATCATCGTGCTTGGAAGGACAGCGGTTAGCTTGACGGTGCTCACGTAAGTCGTCGTTAGCGATGTGCCGTTGGAGCGCACGGTTGACCCTGCGTAAAAGCCAGAACCGTTGACGGTGATCGTCGTTTGAGCCGACCCCAACGTGATCGTCGTCGGCGAAACCGTCGTGATGGCAGGCGCCGCGTTCGTGATCGAAAACGTCAAGACATTTGACGTTCCGCCACCGGGATCCGCCGAGATGACCTTGATGTTAAGCGTACCTGCGGTGGCCAAGCTGCTACCCGGGATCGTGGCTTTGAGCTGTGTTGCACTAAGGAACGTCGTCGTCATCGCAACTTCGTCGACGTAGATCTGCGACAGTCCCGAAACGAAGCCGGTGCCGGTTACCGTGATGGCGACGGGAGACGCTCCCGTGAGTGCAGACGAGGGGCTAACGGTCGTGATTTTCGGCGCCGGGAGACGAACCTGGAATGAGGCTGGCGTGCTCGTCCCACCACCAGGTGGTGGGTTCGTGACTGTCACCGGATAGCTGCCCGAAGTCGACAAGTCCGCTGCTTGAATCACTGCATCGACGCGGTTGGCGCTGACATAGACAGTCGGCAGTGCCTTGCCGTTGAAACTGATCACGGATGTGGAGACGAATCCATTACCCGAAACGATGAGGCTCGTATTGGGATCGCCTACGGTTGCATATCCCGGTGAAAGCCCAGCAATGGTGACGGTCGGGTTCGTGACGGTGAAGGCGATGCCTTGGGTTGTTCCTCCGCCAGGGGAAGGGGAGCGAACGGTAACGAGAAAGCTACCGGTGGCAAGCAACGTCGATGCGGGAATGGACGCCATCAACGTGGTGCTGCTGACGAAGCTCGTGCTGAGATCGGTGTTGTCCAGCACGACGATCGACGTGCCCACAAACTTGGTCCCCGTAACCGTGATGGTCGTGCCAGACGATCCAACGAGCGCGCTGGTCGGTGCAAGCGACGTGAACGTTGGCGTCGGGAAGACGACGTTGAAGTCGAGCGGTGCAGACTCGCCGCCTCCAGGGGCAGGTGTGAATGCGGTGACCTTAAGCGGGCCAACGAGGTTCGTGAGCATCACGTCTGCAATCTTTGCGCTGAGCTCCTTCTCGCTCACGTAGGTCGTAGGAACCTCCTTGCCGTCGATGCGAACGACCGTCCCTTGAATGAAGCCGGCGCCGACAACGGCGATCGACGGGCCTGTTGCACCAAGTTCGGCTTCTGCTGGCGTCAAGCTCGTGAGGGTTGGCGCCGCGTTTTGCGGCGGCCCGGTGTCGACGACTTCACCTGCATCCGGCTTGCCGGTGGTGCTGGCGTCGCTCCCGAGGTTGTTTGCGCTGTCGAAGCGTGGCTCGGCGACGTCGGCATTTGCGCAGCCTACGTTCGTTGCGCTGATGCTCACGCAGGTGAGTGAGATGGTGACGATGCTCGCGAGATTGCCCACAAAGTGATGGCGGAAGTCGAACATTTGCCCCCAATACGGTTCTAGGACGCTAGAAAAATATGTTCAAACCCAACCACAATAGAGTCACTTAATCTAGCTTTTCTCGGCGTTTGTGGGCAAACGAGACAAAATCCGCGGGCCGCAAAACGGACATCCAGAGGTTGTCCCCTTTACAGCGTCCAGTCGGTGTTTACGTTCTTGGGGTGCTCGGAGATTGCGGCTTCGGTGCTGCAATCGCCTCAAAAACAAGGCTTTCGCGACTGCGTCGGCAGTTCGTGGAGCACCGAAGTAATGCCCGTATCGACCCACCAAGCGCGGTGGCGTCCAAGGAGAGGTGTGCCCATGTGGAACAATTGGCAAGATTTGGAACGAACGTTTCGAACGCTTGAGCGGCAGGCCGCGCGCTCATTTTACGACGGCCCTGCAGCGCACGTCGAATGGCCTACGTCGACCGTCTCGTCAGACGATACCGGATTTGTGCTCGAGCTCGAGGTTCCGGGGGTGCGCGAACAGGACCTTCAAATCACGGTTGAGAACGGTGTTCTTACCGTGCGCGGCGAACGCAGTTTCGAGGCACCGCCGGGCTACCGCGTGCAGCTGCAAGAGCGACCGTTCGGAAAGTTCAAGCGCGCGTTTCGCCTCTCGAACAACGTCGATACCGAAGCAGTGTCCGCCGCGTTGAAGGATGGTGTGCTCACGGTGCGTTTGCCGAAGCGCGCGGAAGCTCAGGCTCGACAGATTTCGGTGAAGGTATCGTAAGGCAAGGGCGTTTGATGAAAGGTGATCGATATGAGTTACCAATTAGCGATTTCATGCAACCAGAGGCAAGCGAACGAACGGACCCCTCATTTCGATGTCTACGAAAATGACGACGAGCTTCTCCTCATTGCCGACGTGCCGGGAGCGAGCGGTGGCCAGGTTGAGGTGAACATCGAACGTCAGCTCCTCACGCTCGCTGCCGGTGAACACAAAAGATCGTTTCGAGTGCCGCTTGAGGTGGATGGCGAACACATCACTGCCGAGGCAAAAAATGGCGTCGTGACCCTTCATCTTCCGAAGAGCGAACGGGCAAAGCCACGGCGCATTTCGGTCAACGTTTCGTGAGGCTCAAGACGGACGTGAGTTCGGCGTCTTTGATTGTCAGCGCACCCTCGAGCGAGCCTCGCTACACTGCGTCGACATGACGAGCAAATCACGCGTTCTCGTGACCGGTGCAGCGAGTGGCATTGGAGCGGCGTTGACGAGGCGCCTCCTGAAAGACGGCGCGCGGGTTTTGGCGACCGACCTTCGCCTGCAAGCCGTCGCGATGCATGAACCGCTCGGTGCGCAACTGTGCGCACTTGATGTGACGAACCCGCGGGCATGGGAGAGCGCATACGCTCTCGCCGATCGCGCATGGGGAGGCCTTGATATATTATGTAACGTTGCTGGTTACCTAAAGCCCGGCTACGCGCATGAGGCGGACCTTTCGGAGATTGATCGCCACATCGATGTGAACCTGAAGGGCGTGATGCTCGGCACGTGCATTGCCGCGCGGCGCATGGTTTCACAAGGGTCAGGACACATCGTGAATATCGGCTCGCTTGCGTCACTCGCGCCGGTTGCGGGCCTCAATTTCTACAGCGCGAGCAAGTTCGGGGTTCGGGGCTTTTCGCTTTCGGTGGCGCTTGAGTTGAAGGCACACAATGTGGCCGTCTCGGTCGTCTTACCCGATGCCGTCGATACGCCCATGCTCACCTTGCAAGCGTCCTACGAGCAAGCCGCCCTTACATTTTCAGGGTCTGCGCCGCTCACGGTTGACGATGTGGTCAAGTTAATTGTCGAACGGGTGCTCGTCGACCGGCCCATCGAAGTCGCAATTCCTCCAATGCGGGGCCTGCTCGCGCGCATCGCGACAATGGCACCTGGTCTCGCTTCAGGACTCGATCCACTGCTGCGCAAGAAGGGTCGAGCGAAGCAAGAAGCGCTCCTTTCGGGCTCTGCGACTCGCGACAAGCGCGATAAGCTCTAACACATGCAACACGTAAATGAACTTGACGGGTTGGTTCGACTGACAGAGTTGGACCAAGCGTGGCGCGTAGCTGGGCACGGGCCTCGGCTGCGTGCGGTACAAAGCGGGGCACTGAAGTTGCGCGAGCGCTTGGCGAGTGGACCGCGGGTTTCGGCTGCGCGCAGTTTGCCGCTTTCGACGTTGCCGTATCCGACGCGCTACGCGTTCAACGGCGCTGCGAATTCTCTTGCACCGTTCGTTGTGCTAACGCATCGAGCGCTCCTTGTGCAGTTCATGCAACGTGGCGTGGTGAAGCACTTGCTCTTCAACCCGACCGACATCGAGGCGTCGCGCGCGACGCCCTACTTTGTTCGCCTTTCGCAGGCACTTCCGAAGTCGATCGAGCCGCTCATCGTCAAGAAGTTTGACCCACTTGAGTCGCAGCTTACGGCCCTTGGCATTTCGATCAACGACATTGACTATGTGGCGTTCGACCATTTTCACACGCAGGACATGCGCGGCCTTCTCGGCACCGAAGATGGCTCACGAAAGCCACGCTTTCCAAATGCGAAATTGATCGCGCAACGATCGGAGTGGACCGATTGGGACGACCTCCATCCGGTTCAGCGCGCATGGTTTGTAGCCGACGGGAAGAAGGGCGTCACGATGTCGAATGTTGTGCTGGTCGACGGTGACGTAGCAGTCGGCGATGGCGTCATGTTGGTCCGAACGCCAGGTCACACCTCAGGCAACCAAACGCTCTTCGTGAACACCGAGCAAGGCATTTGGGGCACGAGTGAGTGCGGAACATCGGCCGACAATTGGACGCCCCACGAAAGTCGCATTGGCGGCCTTCGCGCGCTCTGCCTGAGGCAGGACCTTGAGGTGCTCATTAACGCAAACACGCCTGAGTTGGGCGCGGACCAATACACTTCGATGATCCTTGAGAGGACGATCGTTGATCGCGTCAAAGAGGCGCCGCGCTTTGTGCAAATGCTTGCATCGAGCGAGGTGACGGCCCACTTGATCGCTCCCGGCCTCAAGCCCACATGGTCGTTCGGAGGCATTGACGTAGGACGGCTGGCGAGGGTTGCAGCGCCGATAGCGGCAGCCGCGGAGTGAGTGGGAACCTCAGCCGTGGCCGCGCTTGTAGGTCCAGTATCCCGCAAGCCCCAACAAAAGTAGCGCGCTGACGGCGAGTAGGAAGACCGCGAGCAGGGGTGGCTTCATGCGTTCGCGCAGGTTCTCGGCTGCAGCGCGCACGGTCGCGTCGTCTGAGGTAAGGAGCGGTGCGAGCAATCGTCTGGTGGTGCCGAAGTCACCTCGAGCGAACGCATCGACCGCGGCTGAAGTCGATTCGGGGAAGTCCCTCGTGAATGCCGGCGTCTCGCGCATGGAACCACGAGCTTACTCCCTTGCCTGAGGGTGACGAGACTCGTACGGTTTCGCCATGCGCTTTTCAGGCTTCGTTAGTGGTTTCCTGGTGGTGAGTGCGGTTTTGGCGCCTGGTTGCACGGTCACGCAAGTTCCGGCTCCTCCCATGGTCGTGGCCGGTGAGGCGATGTTCTCGCTTCCGCCGTCCAATGCCGACCTGAAGGGCGAAAAGTGGCTCGATCATCCGTGGCCAAGCGACCTCCGCAGAGACGCCGACGGGAGCATTCAAGTCGACGGCTTTTTCAACCCGTACGAAGTCACGCTGCTTAAGACCTACGTTGCTTCCGCAAAGGGTTTGCTTAAGGGCTTCTCGCCAGTGGCGCCGATCTACTTGCGCTTCTCCGCGGACATCGATCCCCTGACATTTCCAGAAACACCAGCGGACGCGATGAAGTCCACTGCCTCCGTGCAACTTATCGACATCGACTCCAAGTCGCCGGAGCGCGGTCAGCGCAAGCTGTTGCAATGGCACTGGCGTCGCGACGCTGGCGTCTATTGGCTCAAAGACACGCTCGCCATATCGCCCGCGTTTGGCTACGCGCTGCGCGTGAACACACGCTATGCAGCGATCGTAACAACGGCGGCGCGCACCGTCGGCGGCGGACCGATCAAGGTGAGCGCTGATCTGCAAGAGGTGCTTGGGCTGGCTGCGACCTCTTCGCGCAGCGAATCAGCGAAGGCCTTCTTTGCGGATGCGGTAAACGAAATCGTAACCGCTGGCGTTGCAAAAGATCAAATCGCACACATGACGGTTTTCACAACCGGTGATCCAACTGCGGACCTATTCGCAATTGCCGACGATGTGCACGCGAACGTTCCCATCCCCCACGTTACGGCGTTGAGTGCGGAGGACCAAAAGACGAACTACGACGTCTACCAAGGCATGTACGGCCCATCGCCGAACTATCAGCAGGGGACGCCACCTTACGAAGAGCCAAAAGACGGTGGCGGCTTCAAGTTCGAAAACGGCAAACCGAAGTTACAAAACACGTTCGATCTTCGTTTTGCTCTTGTTGTGCCGAGGCCGGAAAAGTGCCCGATGCCAGACGATGGGTATCCCATCTTGCTCTACGCTCACGGAACGGGTGGCGACTATCGTTCGCTTCTTGGCGGCAGCGGCCCCGCGAGCACGCTTGCAGACAGATGTGTTGCGTCTATGGGTATCGATCAGATTTTTCACGGCACGCGACCAGGCGCTCCCGCGAATCCCGATGAGGTCAACTACATCTTTTTCAATGTCGACAACATCATTGCGCTTCGAACGAATCCACAGCAAGCGGCGGTGGACGTCGTTCAGCAAGCGCGGCTCTTTTCTGAGACCAGGTTCACCATTGCTGCCGAGCAGTCGCGGACGGGTGCCGAGGTGCGATTCGATCCGAAACGCATTCTCTTCTCGGGCCATTCTCAAGGCGGGTTGAATGGTCCTCTGTTTCTTGCGGCCGATAACCAAACACGAGGTGGCGTGCTGACGGGCGCTGGCGGACTTCTCGGTGTGCCATTGCTCGAAAAGACAAAGCCTGAGCCGAGTGTGGCGGCGCTCGTGAAGCTCCTTCTTCAACTTCGTACCGACGAGGAAAAGGCGGAGCTCAATATGTATCATCCAGTGATCGCTTTGGCGCAGACGATGGGGGACGCTTCCGATCCCTACAACTACGGCCCGTACATCATTCGGACGCCCCGCGCAGGATTCGCCGCTAAGAGCGTGCTCCAGTTCGTGGGCGTCGCTGCAGATGGAACCGGAGACAACTTCGCCCCTCCCCGCGGGATGGAGCTGCTTGGCGTCTCGATGGGATTGCCATTGATGTCACCGTCGGTCCGTCCCATTCCCGAGCTCGCTTTCGGGGGATATGGCGACGTCACTGTGCCCACCGAAGGCCTCTCTGGCAACCTTGCGGGTGGCAAGGCATCCGGCGCGATCGTTCAAGTCGTACCGACGCCCGGGGTTGATGGTCACTTTGCTGCCTACTCGGACAAGAGCGCGCTCGCGATGATTGGGAACTTCTGTCGCAACTTGGCGCTTGACGAGAAGGGCCGTATTCCCGCGCGATAACTTACTTGTTATTGCGACGTCGCACGCTCGCTAGCACCATCGCGCATGCTGCAGCAAGAGCGAGACCACTCGTGCCACCTTCGCCGCCGCCGCTCGTCGAGCAACCACCACCAGTCGATGCGGGCGTCGCTGCGTTCGCCACGCTGCGGACGCAAACGCCAACAGCGTTCTTGCAAGTGTAGCCATCGGCGCACGTGCCACCCTCGCCGCACGGGTCGACGCAGATACCATCAACACACTTACCTGAACGGCATTCGCTATCTTCGGTGCACGCGGCGTCGGCCTTTGCCTTGCGCGGGTCCGGGCCGCCCTCGAGCCAAGGCTCTTCGCCTGTGGACGCGAAGGCCTGCATGATCAGATCTTTGTGTGGGGCGACTTGCGTGTAGATATTGCGCGTGTTGACGCCCCTGCAGGCTACCGAAGGGTCTGTCGTGCTCGACGCACCGTTGCCTCCACGCGACACGACACCGACGACTGCTCCGGTACTTTCCGCGATCGCTGGGCCGCCCGAATCGCCCGAGCAGATCGACTCGCCCACTTCGAACTCATTCGCGCCAAGCGCGAGTCCCGAGCGATCATAGGGGCCAACCTCGAGCACTTTGATACCCGTGCGCTGCTGACGATGGCTTGGCTCGTTGCCGGTCTCGGTGATGCCCCAGCCGACGGCAGTGATGGTCTCCCCCTTGACCGGCGGGCTATCGAGTCGAATTTGGGCAATTGGCGCGTTCACAAGGGGATTCGCCAACTCGATTACGGCGATGTCGGTGTTGCACATGACCTTCGAATCGGGAAGGTAAAGTTCCTTACCTTGTCCGTCGGCCTTGCCGTGAAAACTTGGCGAGGCACCAAGCATGACGTACATCGACGTAGCGGGATGGTCACTCTTGATGCGTCCGCCCGAGACGACGTTGCCCTCGCTGTCGCATGAGCTGTACCCGTCAGTTGACGAGACGCAATGCCGCGCGGTGAGCACGATGCGAGGGCTAAGCATGGTTGCGGTGCAGCCGCCGAACCCGCCTGCGTTGCGATCGAAATAGTAGAGGTGCACAACAGCGTCTTGGTCTGAGGTCGAGTCGATGCCGTTGATAACTTTCTGCTGGTCTTGACCAACCCCGCCTTCGCGTATCGAACCGGAACCACAAGCTGCAACGGCGGCCGCAAGTGCCGCTACCGCGATCGAAAATCTGCGCATTCAGGCCTCTTTGGAGTTGAATCGAGGAGTTACAAAGACCAGCGCAAGGAAGCCATCGCGGGATGGGCGAAGAGGCGCGATTGTGACACGTGAAGACGACTCGCGCCCCATTTTTTGGTGGGTCTGCAATGTGGCGTCGCCTTAATGCCGGCGCCACTGGACTCTTCTCGTCAAACTGGATCGCGGCGTTTGAGGAAGATCAAAAGCATGATCAACATGACCGTGGTCATGGCGAACAAAACCGCAGGGGGCAACCAGTAGCTCTCCCAGTCTGCATAGCCCCATGCGCCGACCAAAGAGGTGCTCTCGATTTGTGCGCGCGCGCACTCGAACTTCCCGTTCCGAATGAAGTCTGGAACGCTGCTCAGCGCGGGGTTGCTCAGGTTCACGATCCACGCTTTGTCGTTTGCGACCGCTGCGCGCTCAAAGGCGATGGCACCCTGGAAGCCCCAACGCGCTGGAATGCCGAACATCATGTACTTGATGAGGCTATTGGACGTTGACGTCATCGGGACCATGATGCCCGTCAGAATGATCTGGGGAATCAGCGCAATCGGCGTGAGCGCCATCGCGGCTTCTGCAGAATCGACAGCCGTTGAGATGAGAAGACCAAGCGCGGTTGCGCTCATGGCAAGCGCGATAAGGTTGGCGAGCTCGGCAAGAAACGCCTGAGGGCCGCCCTGGAATCCGAGCGAGACGAAGACGATGCCAAGCAACATCGTGCATTGGATCACGCACACGAACGAGAGCAAAATGTACTTCGAAATGACGTAATTGACGAGCGACAGATTGACCATGCGCTCGCGCAGATAGATCGCTCTCTCAGTTACGATCTCACGCGCCGCGTTGCTTGTGCCAAACCAGACGCAGCAGATCACGACAAAGAACATCGCGATCGTGTTGTCTTTCGTGGCGGACATGCCCGCGAGCAAATTGTTCTGCCCGCCGAGGGGGATGTTCGACTTCTGCGACAGCTCCTGGAGGGCACCCAAGCACCAGAACGGCACGCTTGGCTTCTGCCCGCCGAAGACCAACGCGAGGAGCAAGCCGATGATGGGCGCTTGCAGAAGCATGATCGCAGCGCCAGCACGGTCGCGAATTTTGAGTTTCCAGTAGCGCGAAAGTAGCAGAAGCAATTGACGAAACAGTGGAACGTCCGGACGATGAGGAACGCCTCGTGTGGCCTGCTGCTGTCCGACTGCGCGCCTGCCCGAGAACATCTGTGCAAAGACTGGGTTTTGCGGATTGAAGAACTCACCGCGCCATTGCCTCGCGGCCTCGAGCCGCGCGACAGGGCGAGGCGTCTGAGGATTGCGTTGCTTCATCTGCTCGTGCACTGCGCGCTCGCGGATGTTGAGCATGTCGAACATGTCGCGCGGGTTGTCGATGGTGCGGCTCGGTTGCGCACGCTTGAAGAAGTCGTACGAGGGGTTGCCCGTCGGACCGAAGTAAACGGGAATGCCCCCGTAGCCCATGATGAACGCGACGTTGAATTTCTCGTATTCATCGCGTGCGGGCTGGTGGATTGTCATGATGATGGTCTTGCCAGTGCGCTTCGCGAGCTCCGAGAGCAGCGTGATGAGCGCTGTCGTGTCGTCTGCCGCGAGACCGGAAGTTGGCTCATCAAGAAACAGGATGACCGGATCGGTTACGAGTTCGAGGGCGATGTTCACGCGCTTGCGCTGGCCGCCGGAGAGGACCTTCTTTTCTGGCTTGCCGATCTGCAAGTTCATGACGGCTTCAAGGCCGAGGTCCTTGAGCGTTTCGGTTACGCGGCGATCGATCTCGTCTTCGGAATAGTCGGGGGGTAGTCGAAACATCGCCGAGTATTTCACGGCCTCAAAGACTGTGAGTTCGGGGTGCACGATGTCGTCTTGAGGCACATAGCCGATCGAGCCTCGCAGTGCGTCGTAGATGGCGTAGAGGTCTTCGCCGTTGATTCGTACTTGGCCGGCTGTTGGCGGAAGGTAGCCGTTGAGCGTCATGAGTAGCGTCGTCTTGCCCGCCCCCGAAGGCCCCATCAGTGCGATCATGTCTCCCGGTAGTGCCTTGAACGACACGCGATCGAGCAACACCTTCATCGCCGATTTGTTCTCGCGATCGGGCACCTCGAGATGCAGGTCCCACGCTTCGATTTCGTAAAGCGGCTTACCTGCCCAGTCCTGGTGGTCTTCGACGACGACGTTTAGCCGCGAGCCCGCGATCTGGATGACCACCGGCATTGGGCCGATGAACACTTTTTCCCCATTCGCTACGGGAACGCGCTGATTCGGATTGAGCCGCTGTCCGCGAACGAACGTTCCATTCGCGGATCCTTTGTCCTCGAGGAAGAGCTGATCACCTTGCTTGACGATGACGGCGTGCTTGCTCGACACCTGAGGGTGCGGGACGACGATCTGGTTCTCCGGCGTTCGGCCAATGGTGATGATGCTGTTCGCGAGTTGGTCGATCGCGAGTTCACCGATGATCGTTCGGTGCTTTCGCGGTCCGTCGGGAGGGGCTCCTTGCGGCGGTGCGGCCTGCGCAGGCTGAGCCGCCTGAGCCGCGTGCGCAGCCGATGGAGGTCTTTGTGCTTGCGCGGGTGGTTGAGAAGGCGCGGCGACTTGCGCAATGCTCATCAAGAGCGCAACCGGAATCGGTACGGATCCGAACGCGATGACACCGCTTGGATCCAGTGGCGTGGGCTGCTCAGGAGCGCAGCGTTGGCCTGCAACGTAGGTCCCACTGGTCGAGCCATGGTCGACCACCATCATTCGATCGAGCATCACCGTCGCGTGCGCGCCGCTCACCGATGCGTGCGTCACTGCAAGTGAGGCCCTGGTTGGGTCTCGCCCAATGATGACATGCCCGCGCTGTGGCGGCTGAAGGTGTCCTTGAGCAAGCACCATCTGGGCGATGGCCGGATGCGCAAGTGGTACAGGAACTTGACCAACCGAGAATTGGGTTCGGAAATCGAACGGAATCGGTTGCTGAGGCGGAACCTGCTGACCGTTCGCGAAGCTCGGTCCTGCGCCCAAGTCGACAAAATAGATTTGGTTTTGCTGCTTGACCAACCGCGCGTGGGTCGGCGCGACACCGGGGCCGCTAAGCACGATGTCGTTGTTGGGAGCGCTGCCGATCGTCGCCGTTTCTCTGCCAAGGAGCCCAGTCATGGACCCCATGGTACGAAGAGAACTTGCTCGTCACTCAAGCTTTCGAGCACCCCTGGGAACAAAACAGAGAACACTTGATGAAGCGTCCGCGC
Organism: Myxococcales bacterium; assembly: GCA_023248735.1. Taxonomy (GTDB): domain Bacteria; phylum Myxococcota_A; class Polyangia; order Polyangiales; family Polyangiaceae; genus JAHFDX01. The sequence goes on along the minus strand of JAHFDY010000026.1, from coordinate 429 downwards.
GCGCCGATCCGTTTCGAAAGGGGCGAAATCTTGTTGACGGTCGTCGGGCGCTGGATGTCAACGCGATCGCGATGTCGGAAGCCGACGCGGGCGAGACAAATAATGAACTTACTTGACTTCTTCTGTGACGTTAGCTGATCGCAGCAGGTAAAGAGAGAGACCGAGCGCTAGACATTGCGGAACGCCGAGGACAACTTGGAACGTGTCGATGTGTGCGTTGGGCGCGAATGTGATGGCCGTAATACCCCCCAAGGGTCCTAGAACGGCGATCCAAAGGCCGCTCTTCTGCCGAAAAAACGCCAGCGTGGAGGCCACGCCGTAGAGCACGATCGCGAAACCGGCAACAGCATGGCGCGGCGTGAACTTGTCCACCCCTAGGATCACCAACCGCAGCGCGTGTCCGAAGATGCCGGCGCCCACGAGTAGTCC
>JAHFDY010000025.1 GCA_023248735.1 Myxococcales bacterium | reverse complement strand
TGCAGCCATGTTTTTCCGCCATCCTCCGACAGAACGATGCCGCCAAGGAATGATAAAGGAGATTGACGTCTCCACATTTTTGGTCGCGGAAGGTCGTGTGTGTTGCTTACCGCTGCGAGCACGCGCCCACGAACTTGCGGGTCGAATTCCGCCCAATACATGGTGTTGCGCCACGGTCGCGGGACGCCTTCGCAGGGTTCCCAACTTGCGCCCGCGTCCTCGCTGACGAATCCCCCGATGTCCGCCGATGACAGAATGACCCGACGGAGGTCGAAGGGATCCGTGTGCACGCCATACGCCGTGGTGGTGTTGATCCCCGTTGTGGAGACGGTGTGATCGCTCGTTCTCGTGGCATACGTTCCCAACCATGAGCGGCCGTCGTCGTGCGAAACGAGCACGCGCCCGTAGTCAGTTGCAACACGCACACGTTCGTCGCTTGCCGCGAGTCCTAGCGGCGCGTCTGCCCAAGACGGTTCGAAATGGTTGGCGATCCACGGGTCTCGCACGTTGTGCGCGCGATCACCATCGCTGTCGGCAACAAGCACCGAGAATGACGTTCCGCCGTCCTCGCTCGCGACGATCCCGAACCGCGCGTCAGTTTTGAACGATGCGAGCAGGTACCCCGAACGATTGGGCGGCAGACCAATGCTTACGACGCGCGCGCTACCAATGGCGGCCTTCAACGCACTTGTACACCGGACGAATGTGCGACCGCCGTCGAGGGACCGCCAAAGCTCAGTTGCTCCTGCAAGCGGATCGTCCTCGGCCTCGTTGGTAATTGCGAACGTAGACGATCCGTTGGAGATGAGTTGGGTTGTCCCCCTTGAGCGTAAAGTTACTTGATCATCACCCAGATTGACGATGCCGCGCGCCGGATCAATCGCAAATAGGATCTCACCAACACTGACCAGTGCCGTTGGCTGGTAGCGCAGCACTCTTTCTGTGACCCAATCGTCGCTTCCTATCTCTCGCGTGAAGAGCTTGACCTCTTCGTCGGACTTGGCGATGACGGAAAGGGAACCGCGTGGTCCTTGCGCGAACGCAATGGGGTGTGGCGCGTTGATAAACTCTGGGTCTGCGTGGTCGTCGTGAAGGCCGATGCGCGTTCGGTCGCCGGACGGGAAGAGTAATTGCCACTCAGAGAGTGACGCATTGCTTTCCCACAGGCCGAGACCGAGCGCGAGCAGTCCTACTGGAGCGGATTCGCGTTGAGTAACCGGCGCATCAAGATCCACAAAGCGCCATGTCAAACCACCGTCCTGGGAGGCAAATGCGGGCCCCATGTCGCAGGTTACGAAAATGTAATCCTTTCGAGCGATCGGCGAAAAGAGGGCCCCACCACCACCGGGTCCGAGGAGCCGCCATCCCTGAGATTTTGCCTCAAATCGCGGGGCAACGGGTGGTGTCTCGCTCAGTCGTGGACGCCGTTTCATCAGGAGCAAGCCACCGCCCGCGGCGACGAGCGCGAGGAGTCCGCGGCGGAAGTACTTCGGTGCAGGGTAGGCCACGAAGCAAACGATACTTCAGCTCGCCCGTGACATCGCATACCATCAAGTTTCGATGCGCGCTCGACCCACAACGCTGCGCTATTTCGATCGCTGCGCAACAGGTGTGCATGCTTGAGGTTCGCGTTTTGGAGTCAGCCGTGGAGCTCGAAGCGCTGGCGGCCGAATGGCGGGAGCTCTTTGTAAGCAGTCGGCAGGAGGTCGTGCAGACTCCAACGTGGATGCTCGCGTGGTGGAGAGTGTTTGGGTCCGGTGCCGCTCGCGAACTTCGCGCGGTTACATTTCGCGAGCGAGGTCGCCTTGTGGCGATTGCTCCCTTGTTGTGGCGCCCTGTCTTCGACAAGTTCGTTCCGCTTCGTCGGTTGGAATTTTTCGGTTCCGGCGAAGATGAGCACGAGGAAATTTGTTCCGACTATCTGGGAATCGTGTGCGAGCTTGGACGCGAAGCTGACGTTGCATCCATGCTGGCAAGCGCTCTTGTGAGTGGACGCGTGGGCCGTTGGGATGATCTGCACTTGCTTCGCATGAGCGGCGAAGACCCGATGGTCGATTTGCTTGTGCAAGCACTCGAAATTGAGCGCTGCGCCGTCGAGACCTTTCCTGCCGGCTCGTGCCCGTATTTGTCGCTGCCTAAGACCTGGGACGAATACCTGAACGCGCTGGATGGACAGCGCCGTTACTTCGTTCGTCGGAGCATGCGAGAACTCGATAAATGGGCTGGCCCCGGTGGCTACACGCTCAGGATCGCGACGTCGAAAGAGGAGCTAAAGCAGGGTTTCTTCATTCTCCGAGCGCTTCACGGCGAGCGTTGGTCGTCCGAACGCAGCCTCTTCGAGAGCTATCGCTTCAGTGCATTTCACGCGGATGTGATGCGAAAGTACTTCGCCGGAGTCGATGCCAAGTTGGAGCTTATGTGGCTCGAAGTGAAGGGCACTCCGATTGCTGCGATCTACAACATTCTCCACGACCGGAAGATTCACTTCTACCAAAGTGGTCGCAAGCTTGATGTCCCCAAGTCTGTGCGACCGGGCATCGCCGTGCATGCGCTCGCGATCCAGCGCGCGATCGCCATGGGCTACCGCGAGTACGATTTCCTCAATGGGGATTCGTTTTACAAAAAGCAACTCGCGCTCGCGCATCGGCCCCTCGTGTCGATTCGCGCGATCGCACCACACGCATCGTCGAGAGCCGTGATCACCTTTCGTGATACTGCGTCAAAGCTCGCGGCCTGGGTGCGCTCGCGTCGTGAGGGCAGCTCGCCAGACGCAGCTGAAGCGGCCGAGCGCGAAGGAGAGCCTACTTCTCGACGATAACTGGCTGGCGCTTGCCGGCGCTCGTCAGCGGAATCTCGAGAACTTTCTCGATGCGAAGTGGGAGCTTCCCGAAGTGCGCTTCGTGCGTCTTTCGAATCGACGTCTCCGTGCTCTTTGAGAACCGAGCGGTTGGGATCACGCGCAGAGTGATGCTGCGATCGCGGGCTTGTACGATCTGAAACTCGCGCACGGTGTCCGCCAGCGAGGCGAACATTGCGTTGTACACAAGGCCGCCGATCGCACGCCCATCGGCGTCACGCAGCGTTTCAGTGACGCGACCTTCGACTGACGCGAGGCGTACAAGCGCGCGTCCGCAGCCACATCGGCCATCGCTTTTCCATGTACCGACGTCGCCATTGACGTATCGAATGAAAGGCATTGCGTAGTTATGCAAATCGGTAATCACCAGCTCGCCGGACTCTCCCGGCGAGGCCGAGCGAACCACACCGTTTTCCTCCACGATGACTTCGAGCAGAATGTTCTCCATCTGGACATGCAGACCGTCGTGCGCGCCGCACTCGCTCGCCATGAGCATGACTTCGCGTGACCCGTATGTTTCGAAGATGCCACGTCCGAAGGCTTCGATCATCGCTGCCCGATCGTGCGAATAGAGCTTCTCCGCGCCGCAAATGACAGGGATGTCGTGCCACTTTCGGAGGCCTCGCGCATTGATGAATCTCGCAAGATCGCCACCCGCTTGCGAGTAACAGATAATGTTCTCGGGCCGATGCTTGATGATGGCGTCCACAACGCGCATCAGGTCGGCGTCTCCCCGCAGAGTGGACGGCAGAACGACTTCGCGCCTCACGCGATGGTCGACGTCTATCTTGAGCCGCGTACGCAAAGGTGGTCTGGGGTGCACCGGCGCACCCCAGAAGTGGAGCGAACGGCTTCCCGGTTGATAGCCCGCCCAGCCGTACCCTCGAAGACGAACCGCTTGGCGCCAAAACTCGCTGTCCCATTCGTAGCCAAACGTGAGAGGTTTTCCCGTCGAGCCACTGGTCCCTTTTCGAATAACAGGCTTCGGTCCCACCTCGCTCACACGAGTGTCTGGGTTCTCGGAGGCTTCGGCGCGTCGCACAATCGGAATACGCATCACGTCGTCCGGCGACTTCAGATCACCAGGCGCGATTCCAGCGAGCTTCATGCGAGCGCGATAAAATGGAACGTGGCGGTACGAATGGTCAAGAATGCTGACGAATGATCCCCATTGAATCGCGCGGAGCTCGTCGATCGAGAGCCACTCGGTTCGTTCGAGTTCCGCGAGACGGCCGAGGGTTGGTCGCTTGCGCAGGTGCGTCTCCCACAGGGGGTTAAGTACGCGCCTAAAAATCGAACCGTAGAGATCCATGGTTACCACTTGCCGCTTGAAAGAGAGGCCACACAGTCCTTCGCTTCGTACTTGGGCTGAAAACGAAGCTCATCGCGCGATCGTCGATCGTCGACCATGCATACGAATCGGATGTGATCGAGCTCTGGCGCCGGAAACGTCGTAAGCCGAAAACGCCACATTTGCTTGAGCACCGGGGCGGCGACCGCGTGTGGAATCGAGACCGTGGGTTTGCCGGTGAGACCGACAAGGCGAGAAAGAGGAAGCGGCTCCGTGCCTGCAAGGTTGAACACGCCACGCTTGTCGGGTTCGAGCGCGCGCACGATCGACTGTACGACGTCATCTTCGTGAATGACCTGGACCATGGGGTCAAAGCCCATCACCATCGGAATCGTCGAGAGCCTAAGAAAGTTCGATGCCGCATTGCGGACGGTACCAACGATGTGCACTGGGCGAAGCACGACGGTTTCGGTCGAAGGCACCTTCCAGAAGAAACTCTGAGCGAGCATGTCGACCTCGATAAGGTCGCGAATGTCACTGAAGTTCTGCCCGCCAAGAAGCGGCGCATCCTCCGTCAGGAACTGCGCGTTGCCCGGCTGCGGCCCGTACGCGTTGGCGCTCGAAAGGACGACGAGCTTCGGCACAGAGAATTGTGACACATAGTCAAGGAGCTTACTGAATCCCGCGACGTTCCAGGAGTGGTGATCAGCGGCTGAGGCACGTGGATCGTGCATGATGCCAAGGTGGACAACGGCGTCGATTTTGAAGTTACGAAAGACGTCCTTGAGCTTCTTGCGTCGCATGTCGAGCTGCTCGTGCACGACATCTTTTGGCTTGTCGCCGAAAGGGCGTCGGTCGACTCCGACCACGTGGACGCTGCGATGCAAGGAACGAACAAGCCGCTTGCCGAGGCGACCACATACGCCGGTAACGAGTACGGTTTTGCGGCCGTCACTTGGTGGGATTGAGCGCGGGGGTCTTACGCTTGGTTGCATTTCGTTTACCAGAAGATGTGTTTGCGTTCTTTGGTGCCGCGATTGAGCATCGATTGAATTGTCTGCTTTACGGACTGAACATGCTCCTCGATGGCTCCATCTTCGTCGTCTGCGTCGCCAGTGAAGGTGAGAGGTTTGCCGAAATAAATCCGATACCGAGTAGGTAAAGGGAATTGACCACCAGGAACAAACCACTGCGGAATGATGGGAAACGCAGGTATGCGCAACAGTTTCGCGAGGCGCTCGACGTTTGCGATGCTGATAAACTGCTCCTCAGCACCGACAATGGCGACGGGGACGATGGGCGTCTTGGTCTCGATCGCCAGCCGCATGAAGCCGAGTCCGAAGTCGGTCAATTGGTAACGTTGATCAAAAGGCTTCGAGATGCCGCGCGATCCTTCGGGAAATACGAGTAGCGCCTCGCCCTGTTCAAGGAGCCGGCGGGCGTTCTCAGGTACGCCGGTCACCTGACCAACGCGCGAAAAGAAGAGCGAGACGAACGGTAAGGTGCTTGCCCATTTTTCGACCATGGCCCGAACGATGCGCGGTGGCTCGGCGTCCATGAACATCGACGCGCCGATCATCATGCCGTCGATGGGAATCTGGCCGGAATGGTTGGAGATGAGCAACATGCGTCCCTTCGGCACGTTCTCCATGCCGAACACTTCCGATCGAAAGTACTTGCGGTGCATCCACGCCACCCACAAGAGCGCATACTTTGCGAACTGCGGATCAAGGCCGAAGGGGTCGACACCGGTCTCGCCAAGATGGAGTGGCATTCGTGCCACGCGCTCTGCGTAACTTTCACCAAGAAGCCGCTCGAGTGTCTCGTCGACCACAAGTTCGGCGGCCTTCGACGCACGGTTCGCGAAGAATGGAGCCGCCTTCGCAAGACGGCTTGCGCGTGTGAGGGCACTCGTGAAGCGAGGTGTAGTGGACACAGCGCGAGTATCGCATTCCCGGGCGCACGACCCAACGCTTTCTGTGCAGCCGCCTAGGCATAGCGATCAGTTTGTCCTCCGCCTTCACACGGGCGATGATCCGCTGCGATGCAAGCGTCGACGTGTGGCGAGGTTGTCTTTCCCCCGAGACTCCGACCGGGGGATCGGGTGGCGATCGTCGCGCCCTCTGGCGCGTTGCCTCGTGGTCGCTTTTTGTCGGGCGTTGCGTGGCTTCGAGAGCGCTATCGCGTGGAACTGGCAGCGGAGGTGTTCGCGCGAAAAGGGTACTTTGCGGGCGACGATGCGGAACGCCTGGCCTCCTTATCCGCGCGGATGCGTGATCCGGGTATTCGTGCGATTATTGCGGGTCGAGGGGGTTACGGTGCAACACGCATCGTTTCGTCATTGCCGTGGGGCGAGTGGGCAAAGGCGCCGTCCTGGCTCGTTGGCTTCAGTGATGTGACGGCGCTTCATCTTGAGGCGCACGCGCGAGGCGTCGCAAGTCTGCACGCTCCGAACGTGACGGGCCTTGGAGGCGCGCGGGCTTGCGATAGATTGCGGCTGATGCGTGCACTCGAGGGGCGTCTGCTTGCGCCTTGGGAGAGCCTGACTAGCGTTCGCACCGGTGATGCAACTGGCCGTTTGGTTGGCGGAAACCTCGCGCTCATCTACGCGCAGGCAGCGTCAGGAAAGTTGACAAATTGCAACGGCGCGATCCTCGTTCTCGAGGACGTGACCGAGAAGCCCTATCAAGTTGACCGCATGCTCCACGCGTTGCTCGAGGCGGGCATGTTTGCCTGCAGCGCAGGAATCGTGTTTGGCGAATTCGCACATTGTGAGGCGGGGCCAGACGGCGTCACGGTCTCGGAAGTGATTGGCGACTTCGCGACTCGGGTTAGTTGCCCGGTCTACTCCGGCGCGCCATTCGGGCACGGGGAAAGGAACGAGCCACTGATTCTCGGCAGCGTCGCGAACATTGTGAACGGAACGATGTACTTTCCGCGTGCGTAGGAACGTAAATAATGTTGACGTTACGTTCGCGGAAGAGGCGGTGGCACGCTCGACCGTGGGCGCACCTCTTCGAGCACGCGTGCTCCCACGTCGGATACGTCGTCCACCATCACGAGTTCATCTTCGTCGAGATCAAGCGCAGGTGCACTCTCGCCGGCTGCGACCAGGAGCGCCTCAGACGAGACATTGCGCGTGAGGTCGAGGTCGTCGAGTTGCGAACCCTCGGGCGTGACCTCCTCGTCGTAGGCTTCGTCCGCATCGATCAGGTCGACGCTATCATCGGCCGGCGCCGGACGCGTGGGGAGAACCGCTCGCAGAGTCGCCTGAGGGTCGGAGGGAGCCAAGCTGTCAGTTGCCTTCCGAAGGAGCTCGAGCGACGGCTGAAGCTCACGTGTAGGAGGGACTGGCGTGTGGAATGAGCGCGGCGGCGGGCTCGAAGCCGCGGGCGCGCCTGGATCGAACATGCTTCGCGGGACGGTTTCCATCATGATGGTTGCGCTCGGCGGGGAGTCTTGGTCAACGACTTCTTCGAGAAGATCGTCGTCGGACGCTTCAAGCACGAGCGCGTCGTCAGCATCCTCGATCGTCGTCGCCAAGCTCTGCACCGAAGCCACGCGTGCGGCTATGGCCGCGTCCGCTCCGGAGTCTTTGGCCGCTTCGATTTCGCGCGCAGCCTGTAAGGCGTTGCGTAGACGCTCGATCTCGCGCGCCGCTTCTTCGTCGCCGGGAAGGTAACGGTTGACGCGACGCCATGCCTCGATGGCGTCCTGCAACTCGGTGGTAGTGGACCGCAATTGGGCGACGCGCCTCGCCAGATTGTTGCGAACCTCACCTTCGCGTTGACGCATGAGTTGCCGCTCGAGCAACGCGATCAGACGCGCACCCTCTCCTCGGCGCTCGAGATCCTCGCAAAGGTCCTGCTCCACCGTGGTGTCGTGCGGGGCAAGATGATAGCGCGCCTCAAGAATCTCGCTAGCCTCGTCTCTCAGGCTCGCCGCAAGAAATCGATCGTAGGCGACCAAGAGTAGCTTCTGACGCGCGCGCACATCCTCAGCCTCTTCTGCTGCGCGCTTAGCCAGCACCGCAGCGTCGCCATTGGAAGGCGTTACGGCGTCAAGAACGCCGATCGCTTCGTCCGTTGGATCAAGCGCGATGGCGCGTGAAATCAGAATCGACGATTGCTCGAGGTCCCCAAGTTTCGAGAATGCCAGCGACGCTGCGGTAGTCAATGCTCTTGACATGTCGCGGTCGGACGCATCTTCACTCGCGACTCGCACGAATCGCGTCAGAACGAGCCGAGCCACCGCATTTTGAGTGTCAGCGGAGTAGGGGCTCTCGAGCGCCTGAGCGATCGCGAGCTCGAGTCTTGCCTGCGGAATTGCGTTGAGCACGGCGTCATCGACGATCCTCTTGGCTTGAGGATGATCGCCGCTCGCATAAGTGCGTGCCGCCCACTCAACGGCAACAACCAAGCGCTCGCTCGGTTGACTGCGTTCAAGTTGGCGCTGCATCAGCAATGTGAACGAGGCGCCGGGAAGCTTGCCTAGTCGGTCGATGAGAGGCTTCGCGATAGCCCAAGGTTGGTGCGTCAGGCCCAACTCTCCGTGCGAAAGTGCTTCCTCGCCACCGCCAAGCGCGCTCCGCACTTCGGCTTGCCTTACGTATTCGGCGGGTCGCTCGCTGCTTTCGGTTTGAGCGAGCTTCCAGTCGTGCGCGACACCGAGAGTGTCGTAGTCATGCGCTTGTTCGGCGAGTTCTTCTACCTTGTCGGCGAGCACGCGCGTGGAGTATCGCGACGAGAGCAAATGAGTGCCGAGCGCAAGAGCGTCTGCGGTCCGGGACATCTTGAGCCATCGCTCAACCGCGGAGGAAAGTTGATCGAAGCGATCCTGTGAGTCAGGTGACGTGCGCCACCAAGCGACGATCTGATTTCCTACGATGCCGCTCCAACCAAGGCGGTCACCCAGCTCGGAGTACGCGCTGCGAATCGCACTGTCGCCACTGGCACCCGCATTGCCTAGAAGAGCGAATGCGTCGTCGGTAAGGTTTAGCCGCGATAGCGTAGCGGCGAGTTCAAGGATTGCCTCGCTTGAGTCGAGCTGGCGCTGTAGAAGGATCGCAAGGGTGGCGTCATCCTGCGCGGCACGCGCGAGCCCCGTCGCGCGTAAGATCCATCCGTCTTCGAATTCGTGAGCATCACCGAGCGCTTGAAGCGCGCCCGCGTAGTCTCCGAGTTTCTCGAGCGTTTCGCTCAGGAACTGCCGCGTTTCGCGTCCTCCGTAGCCGTGCTCGATCGTGGCGCTAAGCGCTTTCGCGACGCCGTCGTGGTCCTCTAGCTTTGTGCTCAGTTGAGCAAGCTTGGCGAGCCACTCCTCTGTTGCACCGGACAGGTCGACAAGTTGGTTGATAATGTTACGGGCGGCTGCAACGTCGCCCGCACGCTCGAGCAAGTTGCCCTGGCGCACGAGGAGCAACACGGCCTGATCGCGTTCGCCGCCATCGAGGGTCTCGCGCAACGCACCCACGAGACGCGACGCTTCAGCGTGCTCACCGTTGTTCTCCGTGTCGTCAGCGAGCCACGCAAGCGCCTCTCGGTCAGCTGGGTGCTGCGTGAGAAGCTCGCGCCAAGTGGACCGCGCGAGGTCGACGGATAGGTGCCGCTCTTCGGTATTGGCAACCTTCTTGAGTAACTTCAGCGCGGCGTCTCCGCCGCGAATTTGCGCTTGCGTGCGCAGCATCGTGGCGAGGTCGCCGAAACGCTCGCGCGATTCATAGCCGACCGCGAGCAATTTCGCCGCGGCCTCATGTCTCTCATCGCTAGCAACGATCGGCTCAAGCAGAGCAATTGCCTCGTCGAGTTTGCTCGCTCGCGTCCAATGTTCCGCTGCGCGGTAGTGGTGGCTCGCGGCTGCATCACGGTCGAGAGTTGCCAGTGCAACAGCAGACTGCGCGGCGCGTACCCATAACTCGGATGCGATGAACGTGCTCTCGGCGCGCTCAAGGCGCGTCGTGCTCGGCTCGAGAGTGCCCGCGGCGAAATGTGCCTCGCCGGCTCCGGACGCATCGCCACGTCCCTCGAGAGCCGCAGCGCGCGCGTCTTCAAGGCGCGCTTTATCTTCGTTCGAGTTCGCGAGGGAGGTCGCGGAGGCTATGAGATCGAGCGCGCGATCCCAAAGGCTTGCCATGAGGAGTGCGTCGATGGCTTCCGTACTGTGCGCAAGATTGTCGGGCAGAATCCGCGCGATGCGCTCAAGTGCTTCGGCTGCACCGAGCGCGTCATTCCGCTTGTTCTTGTGCAGGTCGTACACAAGGCGTTCGAGTTCGATTTTCCGAGTGATGTCGCTTTCGGCGAGCGCTTCTTGCTCGTACAGGTTCGCGAGATCGTCGAAGCGATTGGCACGCTCAAGCAGGCGAACGAGGTTCGCACGTGCAACGGCATCGCGGCGATCGAGGGACAGTAGTTGCTTGAGCGCCGAAACCGCGCCGTTCATGTCGCGGAGCGAAAGTTCGCAAAGGCTTGATACCTCGCGCAGCCGCTCCTTCCGCAATTCGAGGGTCTCCGGCCCTTGCATTGCACGCACGGCGCGGGTGATCACGTCGCGCAAGCGTGGGTAGTCGCGACGTGAACGTAGTTCGTCTTCCACCCACACGAGTGCTTCGGGATGCGCGCCGTCCGTGTCGAGAACGGAGAGATAGAGGTTGAGTGCGTCGTCGCGCCGTTCAGCGCGTATAAGTTCACTTGCTTGACGAAGTGCGCCCTGAAGAGCGTTGGCATTGACGCGCGGCCGCTCGCCGTCCTCGAAAGCGGGTTCGCGAATTTCTGTGCGAGCGGCTTCGCGCGCAGGTGTCGCTATGCCCGCCCTTGCGCGTGCAGTTTCCGCTAGTGGACCGTTCGGATTGACCTGCAGATAGGCGCGCGATCGTTCGGCGACGTTGGCGGTGACACCCCCAACATCGGCATGGTGAACAAAGAGTTGGAACGCGCGATCGTTGCCGGGCTCGAGATCGAGTGCGCCCCCTGCGTACGCAAGACCGTGATCTCCAGCGTATGTTTCGGCGAGTTCTATCAGAAGCGTCGTCGCGCGCACGCGTGTGGCGTCGGGAACGGCTTGCCCGGACTCGAGCGTTTCGAGCACGAGCGACGAAAATTCTTGCTTCAGCGCATCATCATCGGGATCGATATCACGCGCCTGTTCGAGCGCGCGCAAACTTCCAGGTACGTCGCCTAGTCGACGACGTACTCCGGATTCGTCACGCAGTAGGATCGCTTTTCTCGCAAGGTTGGTCTCAAGCCACAGCTCAGCTTCATAGAGCGGCAGAGCTTCCGCAAACTGACCAAGATCCTTGCAGAGCTCGCGCGCGCGGTAGATCGCCAAGCGGCTTGACGAGTCGACTTCGATGGCTCGTCGGAAGTTCTCGAGTGCCTTCCGTTGATTGCCCAACTTGTCTGCCCACAGCTCGCCGAGATCCTCGTGCATGCGCGCGAGTTCGTTGCGGAAGTGCGGATGTTGAGGAAGCAACGACACATACGCACGCGCTCGGTGTTCAAGGAGAGCCACAAGCGCCTTGTCGTCACCACGCTCTCGATAGAGTTGTGCAAGTCTCGATGCAGCGAGCGGGTGCGTAGGATCGCGCTCCACAGCGTGCATGAGCAGCGTCGCAGCGCGTCTCGGATCGGAGAGCGATGTGGACCACACGTTCGCGGCCTCGCTCAACCAGTGACAGGCGACCGCTGAGTCTTGCGTTCGCTCTGCTACACGTTCAAGCAAGTTGGCATAAGCGACTGGGTCGCTCGCACCGCGCGCGTGGGCGTTGGCCAGCGCTTGCTCATCGTGGGGGTTGCGAACCAGACGATCAGCGAGTGAATCCATCTCGCTCGACTCCATATGCGGCACACGCTAGCCCTCGAACGCCGCAAAAATCAACGCGAGATTTGCTATTCGAAACGCTCATACGTCGGTTTCTTTGGGCTACTCGGCTTCGCCGGCGGGTTCACAAGGGCCTGCACGGGGAGCGTTTGGGCGCCCGATTTGCTGGGTGGCTTGGATCTGAGGTCAGGTTTGCGGGCTGCCACGATCACGGCTGGCTCCCGTGGCGTTTCCGTAGGCACCGCTCGATTTCCGGCCTGCGTCTCGTCGGGAACGTTGATCACCGAAGCGGTTGGTACGCGTGGCAGTGCGACGAGCGCCGACGAAACGAACTGAATCGCCTGTGTTCTTGGCGGCATGAGAACCGTCGCGCCCGCCGCAATGGTTCCGGCCGCGAGTACGACGATGGCCGCCACGAAACCAATCGATCGCTTGGCCCCCTCAAACCAGAGTGGATTTGAGCCAGCGAGAGCAGGCGCACTCGGCGCCGAAACCGGCGGAAAGCTTGGGTGGGACTGGCGCGCGCCAGACGGGCCAGAAAGGGGAGCGTTCGGATCGTTTGCCGCCTCGATCAGCAGCGATGCAAAGGCAGCAGCCGTCGCCGGACGGTCGCACGGACGCTTTTCTAGTGCTTGCATCAGCACGCGCTCGAGGGGCTCGCTTAGCGAAATGCCCAACGAAGATGGTGAGGCGGGGATCGTCTTGATGTGGTGCGCCATCACAAGAATGGCGTCGTCGTCGGTGTAGGGTGGGTGCCCCACGAGCATGTGATAGAGCATGACCCCAAGCGAATAGAGGTCGCTCCGCGTATCGAGCCGACGGCCTTGAGCCTGCTCCGGCGACATGTACCTCGGTGTGCCAAAGACGGTGCCCGCGGCCGTTTCAATCGGGCTGAGGCGTTGTTGCTCGTCGTGCAAGACCTTCGCGATACCGAAGTCAAGAACCTTGACGATCTCACGATTTGAGCCGTCGCGTGTGCGCGAGAAGAACAAGTTGTCCGGCTTCAGGTCGCGGTGGATGATGCCCTTTTGATGCGCCTCGGCGAGAGAGTTCAGCACCTGAAGCGCAACGGACACGGCTTCGTTCGGGCGAAACGCACCAACGCGCTTGAGGCGCGCTCCAAGTGATTCGCCATCGAGCGCTTCCATCGCGAGGAAAAGCTCGCCTGAATCGGCCTCCCCGAAGTCGTAAACTGTGACCGTGTGCTCAGAGAAGAGGGAGCTGGTCGCTTGGGCTTCACGAAGGAACCGCGCCTTGCTTTCTGCATTCACCGCGTGATCGTGGTGTAGAATCTTGAACGCTACCTCGCGACCCATCGGCAGCTGCCGAGCGCGATAAACCGTTCCCATCGACCCCGCCCCAAGACAGTCGCGCACGTGGTAGCGGCCCGCAATCGTTCGCCCAATCATCGGGTCGCTGGCAGCGCGTGGCATTCCAGATGGGACCGCCCCCTTCAGCCGAGTTTCGCTCGGACTTGTCGGGTCGCCCAGTGGCGCCCGTGTTGAGGGTGGGGAGGAAACCGACACGGCGGTATCAATGGATCGCGGAGCTTACGGATGCAAGGCTGAAGCGCGGTAACCAGCCGAGGTAAGCTTATTTAAGTGGCAGGACGTTGCGAGGATCGCACACGACGGTGCATTCGTTGGCAACCAGCTTGTGGCCGGGCTCCTCGCGGATCTTCACTCCGGCTCGGACCCTTCGCGCTTCGAGGTGGAGATGCACCAGCTCCGGCGAGCCCGTGTCGCCGACGCTTCCGACGAGGTCTCCGGCGCCGAGATGCCCGCCCTTGGCGATGCCTGGTGCGGGTGCGTCAAGATGCCCAAATAGTAGAATGTATTCGCGAATTTGCCCCGCCTCGCGAAGGGTGTGGAGCGTGATGACGGTTCGCCCAAAAAGGTCGCCCACGAAGAGAATCTCGGCATCACCCTCCTGGTGCTCAAGCGGAGCCATCAAGATGGGCGTGCCTTTCTTCTGAGGTAAGTCGACTCCGCCGTGGCCCACGTGGCTCAGGGTTGGGCCGCGCCGTTGCCGTTCGTTGGGCTGGTCGAGATCGTATCCGCTGATGACGGCGTGGCCACCTGGCATGCCTGGTGGAATCGGGTACCGATAAAGATCGTAGTCGGCTGGGCGCTCCGGCAAGCGTGGGATCTGATCGTACCTCACCCAGTTTCCGTGTCGATCGCGGTGGGCGTTCGCGACGTCCTGAAGCTCAGGCCCGTCTTCGCCCTCGCTCGGCAAAGGCACGCAGACGTCGCCGTCGGGTAGCCACCCTTCGGGGCATTGGCTCCCGCCTACCTGCGCAGGTTGAGCTGACTTGCGTGTGGCGTTCGAGCGAGCGGCGGCGCCGACCGTCATCGTACCGAGTGCAACAAGGGCAATCGCTTCGAGTCGCATTTTCCCGGTTGAGATGACAGCAAACGGACGCTGGTGTCCATTCCGTCGGGGCTTCTACATCCCCGCACCGAGAAGCCCCTTTACGATTGCGCGCTGAGGCCGCAAGGCCTATTGCCGCAGGCATGACTGCAGCGATTTCTGGGCTGATTGATCAATTGTTTAGCGCGGAACGCCAAGTGCGCGACGCGCAGTCGAAGTTGGCCGATCACCCTGAGGCGCTCGTCGTCGAACAGCTCGCGAAGCGTTCCACGATGGCGCTAGGGACAGGGGGCGAAGACGAAGCGATCGTCTTGTCGTGCATCGCAGAGGCGCTCGGGCAGTTCGAAGGCGGAGCGAAGATCGTCGACACATTGATTTCAATTCTGGGCAGCGAGGAGCCCGAAGCCAGATTTTCTGCGGGCGAAGTGCTCGAGGAGCTCGTCTATTCGCGCTTCAAGGATGTTGCGCTTGGGGTGGAGCGCGCGCTGGAACGTCTTCCACCAGGCAATCCAGCGCTTGCTGAGCTTCCGTACCTTCTCGCTGAAGTGCCGGAGCCCGGGGTCGTCAAGTTGCTTGGCAAGTTTCTTCGTCACTCGGATCCCGAAGCGGTTGCGGCGGCGGTTGCAGCGGCGGCGGCAGCAGGCGATCCCGCGCTGCTTCCAGAGATCGACAAGTTGCTGAGCGATGGTCGCACAGTGCAACTCGACGATGAAGAAGAAGAGTCGACCGGCCAGGTGACAATCGGCGAGCTCGCAGCTGAGGCAAGTGAGCTCCTTTCCGCAGCACGCGCGCAACGAGAATGACCTTTCTTGCGGGCTTCGATAGCGTCGCCGCGTGGGCCTATCTCGAGCCCTTCGTCGGACATGCTTTGGCGGCGATGGTCGCCGGTGACGCTCCGCAAGTCGCGCAGCTCTTTTGTGGTGACGGGTACCTCGCACCCGCGTTGTTCAATCGCTTCCCCGATACGCACCTCTATGGGCTCGACCCTTCGCGCGACGCCCTCGCCGTCGCGGCTGCGCGCATCTCCGAAGGGTCGATGTTTCAGCCGCTCGTCATCGAGGGCTTTCCGTCCTCGTTGCCGCAAGCGTCTTTTTCGCACGCGATTGCTGTTCATCCACCCGTTGCGCATTGGCAAAATGTACTGCGCGAATCTGCGCGGTTGTTGGCGCCGCGAGGGCAGTTGATCGTGTGCAGTCCGTCTGGACAGTCCTTCGTGGAGCTCTTCGATTTGCTCCGCGAGTGTGCGCTCAAGCTCGATCGTCCCGCCCTCACGACCAGCCTCTCTGGGCACGCGATCGAACGCAACGTGCCCGAACACCTCGAGCAAGTGTGGCCCTCGATCGGTTTCACTTATGTGGAGGCGACGAGACACAAATTTGAGCTTTCGTTCGTCGACGCGAACGCGCTTTTTTCTGATCCGGCGTGGTTACAATATATCCTACCAACTGTTGCAGGATCCGCTGGCATTACGCAGGCTGACCCAGCATTTCGATACCTCCGCGACGCTATTGATCGCTATTGGAGCGATCGACCATTCGGTCTTACGGTCGAACTGGCGTGTGTGACGGCGCGGCGTAGGCAATGATGCGTCAAGTTCGCCGCCCCCGCACAAACGTGTAGTGTAAGGGATCGACGTGGACGTCCAGTGCGAACGCTGCAACACCCGTTACGAATTCGACGATGCGCTCGTGAGTGCGCGCGGTACGAAGGTGCGTTGCACGCAGTGTGGCCATCAATTTCGCTTGCAGCCGAGCAGCGCAACTTCGGATCGATGGCACGTGCTTCGCGAGACACTACCCGCCGTTGAGTTTGCGTCACTTCGAGAGCTGCATCAGGCGATTCGACAGGGACAGGTTACGCGTCGCGATCGTTTGGTGCGCGACGGTCGTGAGCGTGTTCTCGGCGAGATTGCGGAGCTAGCAACGTTCTTTGCGATCGCCTCCTCACCCCCGCCGCGGCAGGTACCAACGATTCCTCCGACGCCCCCTGCGGCCCGCGTGTCTTCTGCGGTCCCTCCCGCAGTCGTGGCCGTCGCTCAACCGAGACCAAAGGTGCCGACAATTCCTCCGCCTCCGGCAGTCGGAACCAGTCGAGCGGCCACCGTTCCACCGTCGCCTTCAGCGGCCCCCAAGATAGCCGCGACACAGGTCCGAACGCCTTCGGTTCCTCCGCCGGTGGTGCACAAGCCACTTGTGCCAATGCGAACGATTGGGATCGGTACACCACTAGCGCCGAACGTCGCACCACCCGCCGTTCCGCGTGAATTGATTCAGAGAGTTGACGATGTGGCGGCGCAAACACCGATGAATTCGACGCCGGCACCGAACGTTGAATTTGATCACCAACATCGGTTCTCGTCGCCCATGCCGCCACCCGCGCATCCGAGTTTGTACACCGACCGACCAAGTGCGATCGACGACCTGGGTGGCTCACGTCCGCGCATGGGAGGTTGGGTGATTGCCGGCGTTTTGTTGCTCGGCGCAGGAGTAGTAGGCGCACTTGCGTTGCGTGCGCACACGGCGGCTACGGAGATCGAAACACCGGTCGCTTCACCTCCGGCCGAAGCCGAGGTGATCGAAAAATTGCTTCGGTCGGGCCGCCTTGAGGAAGCGCGGGCGAAGGTTGATGCAACGCAAAGTCCGAACGCTCAAGCGATCACAACTTTGCGTGCGAGGGTTCTGACGGCCATTGCGGATGAACAATGGCTCATTGGTCGTCTCGATCCCTCGCGCAAATCCGACGACTTCGCGCGGCAGGCGGGGCAGGCAACTCTTAAGGCGTTTGCCATGGCGCCGCAGGACCCTGACGTCGTTCGCGCGCGCATCGACGCACTCCGGATCTTGGGCGAACTCACGGCGGCCCGCGCTCTCGTTGAGAAAGCTCCTTTGCGGGACAACGACACGGCGTACAGCCTTGCGGCGCTCGACATTGCGCAGGGCGGCGCACTACCGCCTTCGGTCGTGGATCGGCTAACGGCGGCCGCAACCGGCGAGAGCGAACTTGGTCGGGCCCGAGCCCTTCTCGTGAGCGTGCTAATCTCGCTTGGTCGGCCCGCCGATGCACGCAATGAGCTCGATCGCCTTTCAACGATCCGTGCAAAGCACCCCGCAATTGATCTCTTGCGGCGCGCGCTAGATAGTAAAGATGCTGGACCAATGGCGAAGGCGGATGCGTCACCCGTCGATGCGTCGCAAGTCGCGGCCTTCGATGGGTCCGCAGTGGTGGAGGGATCGAGCCGCGAGGCTTCTCACGCAATGGCCAAACGTGACTTCGGTCAGGCGCGGTCCATTTATGAGGCGCTCGTCGCGAAGAACCCGGGGGATCCCGAGGCGCTTACGGGCCTCGGCAATGTGAAGCGAGCCACGGGGGACGCCTCGGGCGCAATCGGCGACTACAAGCGAGCCCTGGCAGCGAATGGTTCGTACTTGCCTGCGATGATCTCGCTTGGCGACACGTACTGGGCGAGCGGCCAGCAGGGCGAGGCGATGCGCATCTATCGAGAGATCGTCGATCGCTTCCCAGAAAGCGCGTACCCAGCCCACATCGCGAAGCGAGTCAAAGGGACAACTGCACTGCCCGCCGAAGCGGGCGGTGCGCCTGCTACGTCCGTCAAAACGCCCGACGAACCGATCGCTCCCGCGGAGCCGGAGCCGAAGGCCACGACGGCACCTCCCGCCGTGCCGCCGGCGCCTCCGCCAAAGCCCCCACCGCCCCCACCCGATCCGGAGCAACCATGATGCGAAATGTCTCTCTGGCTGTTACGATTATCGTGGCAGGCACCGCTTGCGGGGGTCGCGAGAAGGGAGGGTCGACAGCAACGCCGGAGGAGCCGCGGAAGGGACCAGCGCTTGCGGTGATTGATCTCAGCCAAGGGCTGCCCGAAGAACCCCAGGGGAATATGCTCGGTCTTCCTTCGCACAAACCGAAATTTCTCGAGACGGTGAGAACGATCGAGCGGCTCGCCAAGAAGGATGAAGTCAAGGGAATTTACGTTTCGCTCGGCGCAGCGCCCATCGGACTGTCGAAGGCCGACGAGCTTGCTTCGACACTCATCAAGCTGCGCGATGCCGGCAAGAAGATTTTTTGTCACGCGGAGGGCTACACGAATTCGACTTTGATGCTTGCGGCGCGCGCCTGCAGCTCGATTGCAATATCGCCTGCGGGCGAAGTCGAGAACATCGGTATTGCCGCGCAAGTCGTCTACTTTCGGAAGTTGCTCGACTCTCTCAAGGTGCACATCGACATCCTTCAGGTGGGTCAGTATAAGGGTGCCGAAGAGTCGATCACGCGCGATGGTCCGAGCCCGCAAGCGAAGGAGTCGCTCGAGTCGACGCTTGCCGGGCTGCGCAAACACTGGCTCGCTCGGATTCGTGAGGGGAGGCCGAAGCTCGAGGACGCGGTCATCGAGGACGGGCCGTTCTATCCTGAACGCGCAAGCAAAGCTGGACTCGTCGACACCATTTTATATGACGACGAGGCACGCAACAAAGCCAAGGAAGCGTGTGGTGCGGTGCGTGCGATGGATGTCGTCGGCGGTTCGTCACAGAAGGAGGGCGAGGGTCTTGCGGAGGTGCTTCGCGCGATTGCGGGTGCCGGCGACAGTGCACCCGTCGCTGTGATTCGTGCAACGGGCGCCATTGCGGCAAGCGATCGTGGTGCTGGATCGGGCATTGGCGAGAGGCGCTTGTCGCGGCTCATCGAACGTGCGGAACGCGACGTCTCGATTAAGGCAGTAGTCCTTCGTATCGACTCGCCTGGGGGAAGTGCTCTCTCGAGTGACCTCCTTTGGCACGGCCTCATGAAGTTGCGAGCCAAGAAGAAGCTGATCGTGAGCGTCGGTGAGATGGCGGCAAGCGGTGGGTACTACCTCGCCTCCGCGGGTGATGAGATTTTTGCGCAGCCCACCAGTATCGTCGGCTCAATCGGCGTTGTGGGTGGCAAATTGAGTATTGGCAAGACGCTTGACGATGTTGGCGTCCACGCTGTTACATTTCCGGCGAAGATCGGCGATGCGCGCGCGGCGAGTCGCGCGGCCTACCTCTCGCTGCTGGACGCATGGGACGAGCCAACGCGCGCTCGTGTTCTTGAAGGGATGACGTCGATCTACGAACTCTTCTTGCGTCGCATTATTGAAGGGCGCGCGGGAAAGATCACTCGTCCGGAACTGGAGCAATCCGCTGAGGGGCGCATCTTTAGCGGAGACGAGGCGCAACGGCGCAAGCTCGTCGACAAAATTGGTGGCGTTCGTGACGCAATCGCACGGGCCGTTGAGCTCGCCGGAGGGACCGCGGACGGTCGTGTCACGATGCTCGGCGAAGAAGGTGGACTGTGGAGCGCACTGGGTGGTGACGACGATGGCCCGTTTGAGCAGGCGAGCCCCCTCGAGAGCGTCGGGCCGCTTGCGGCTCCGATTCTGAATCGCACGCCTGCGCTTACGCAATTGGGAGCAGTGGCAATGCCGTTGCTTCGCGGAGAAAAGGTGCTTTGCGTGTTACCTTTTGGCTTGTCGGTCCAATAACACCGCCAGACGGGCCATTGCAGGAAGGCCTTTTGTGCGCGGCCGAGAGTGTGCGAAACTGTGCGCGATGCGTCTCGCGGCAACCAGCAAAGGATCGTCGCTGACAGTGCATCGAAGCGCCGCGCTGCTGCTGGGATCGGCGGTCACCCTTTCGTGCATCATTGCTGACCCGCCGGCCGATCTTCCGCGGTACCCAGCGACGCGCCCAAGTATTGTGAAGGGCTCTGTATTCCCAACAACGGACCGCGTCGTGATGCCGCCGCTCCCGACTTTCATCGTACCTGTTGAGCTCGTTGATCAGAATGCGACGTTCGCATGGAACGCATTTGTCGACTTTGACCCGGTTACGAATCCACTGCCGGTCGCTGGTGGGACCGTAGTGCCCGAGCCGGGAACCATCGACGGTGGCGTGCGTGCAGTATCGTTTTCGCTCGCCGACATCTCGACGCAAACGAAGTGTCACACGATCGAATTCTTGGTTGCGGGTTCATTCAACAGCACGTCGCCACACACACCAAACGCTCCCGGAGGCGACGCCATTAGTTGGTTTTACAATCCATCCGGGTCAATCGACGGCTGTCCTACGTATGACGCCGGTCGTTTCGACGCTTCGAGTGTGGTGGACGCTCCGAACGACGTGTTGGTCGACGGACCTCACGATGCTGTGGGTCAGTAAGCGATGAGACGTATGGTGGTACTCGCGGCGTTCGCCGCGTGCGGACCTCTCGAGGCATTTCCAAAGCTCGTGCAACCGAAAAACCAGTGTGACGAATCCGCTTGTGCGCTCTACGCGTCCTATGACAGCCGTTACGCGCAAGCAGCGTGTGATGACGGCGCCTGTCGTGTGACCGCCACAATCGACGACCTCATCTACGCAGTGAGCTTGCCGCGTACGTCATACTTCGCGCCAGGCGCCACATTTTTGCTGAGCGAACGCGCGGTGAGACTCGGAAGCGTGCCTTGTGCGCTCGCGGTGCCTTGCATGCCGCTGCCGCTCACGTTGCGTGCGGAGGGACAGTACGTTCCAACGAACGCACTCATCGGCGGCATTCTCAAGACCGATCTTGGCAATGGTCTACAGGCAACCTCGCTCCCCGTGTCGGCGACCTACTTTCCACTCGTGAAACTGCGAGATGGTCGTCTTGTGGACGCCGCGGCGCTGGGGATCGGCGCGCCTCCGATTGTCGCTGATAAAGTTACATTCGCGAAGGCGCTCGCGGGTCCGGGGCCGTTTGATGGGGAGAGCGCTGGTTTTGTCGCGACGCTCACTCCCGGATTTTATGGGCGATCGCTGATGCCGGAGGCTGCCTTCGACATTTTTCCTCCGGACACCCGTGGGGCTGACCGTGCCGTTGCAGTTGAGCAAGGTGGGTCGCTGTTTGAACGCGTGACGGTGGATGATGTGGATCTGACACCGAGCATCGGTGGTGATATGTCCGTCCCGGAGTTCGCAATCTCGCGAGACGAAGGCAGCCTCGACGGATGGTCTGCGTACCTTCGAGAGGCAACGACGGGACGTCGCATTTCATCGCGCGCCGAGCTGCGCGGGCAGCAGCTGCCCGTTCGGTTTTTCACGCACCGACTGCCGGCGGACAAGGACGCACTTTCGCACGCGGAACTTGTGGTGACGCCGAGTAACCCCGAGCTCCCGACTTTGGTGGTCTTCAAGCAGGCGGGGCAACCATTCGATCGCGTGGAGTATCCCGCGATCCCGAAGCCAGCTCGCGTCAGTGGTCGCATCTTACACGACGGTTCGCCCGTCGTCGCTGACGTGGTCATCCGAAGTGCGCGCGTCTACATTTCGGATCCCGAGCTTGAGTTCTCACAGAGCTTGACGTGGAGCACCACGCTTTCGACGGATCGCGACGGGCTCTTCGCGACGACGCTGCCCCGAGGCGAGTACGCGCTCACACTCGTTCCTCGATCCCCAGTGCTTGCGATGACGGAGACCACGATGCTGGTCGATCTCGTCAATGACGTGCAGGCAGGGAAGAGTTTCGTCGTTGGCCCTGGCCTTTCGGTGCGTGGACTGGCGCGGGTTGCTGACGGTCGTGCGCTCGCGGGTGCGGAGGTCGAATTACTACCAGCTGCGGCCAATCGCGATATCAACCACGCGCCGCCACTCGTCACGCAGAGAGCCGCAAGGGCAACAACGTCAAGCGAAGGGACATTTGAGCTGATTGCGGATGCGGGCACGTACGATCTTGTTGTGCGACCGGCGAATGGTTCAGGGTTGCCCTGGGTCGTGCGTGCGGACGTTCTGATTTCAGGAACCGATCACACGCGTGAAGGCATCGAGATCGCTGTGCCCGCGCCGATACACTTTTCGATGGCTCTCAGGGATCCAGCGGGTAACCCGATCCCCTGGGCGTGGGTGCGCGTTTATGCTCCCGCAGATGGTGCTCTGGTACCGATCGAGATCGGAAGAGGCCTGTCGGATACCAATGGCGTAGTGGAGCTGCTTGGTGCCGGTGCACCGCACTCTGGGAAGGCAACGCGGACGTACATCGACACGGCACCCAAGCCTGCGCTTACGAGCGCAGCGCACCCTACGGACGCGGGTGCACTGCAATGAAAACCACGCTGTGCGTTGGCATTCGTGTAAGGTGAGCGCCCTTCCAATGTCAGAATCGCGCTTGGCCCAACTCAAGACCTTGATGCAGAAGTCAAACGGGAGCGCGAGGCGCTCAGTTTGGGCGCTCGCCGCGGCCACCTACGGTGCGCGTCCCGACGATGAGTCGACGATTCCGACGGGTTTCGATCCGCATCTCGTTGCGCTGTTCGAAGCGATGGTGGGCGCCGCGATTTTGGTAG
This sequence comes from Myxococcales bacterium, assembly GCA_023248735.1. Classification (GTDB taxonomy): domain Bacteria; phylum Myxococcota_A; class Polyangia; order Polyangiales; family Polyangiaceae; genus JAHFDX01. Next base: position 12,507 of record JAHFDY010000025.1, on the reverse strand, counting down.
CGCACGCCGACGGTCACTTCGATGAAACCGAGCGTCGCGCACTCGAGCAGGTGTTGCACAACTTGAGCGACGGTTCGCTTCCGCGCGGTCAAGTGGCGACCCTCGTGGAGGACTTTGAGACAGACCTAGAGCGCGATGGTTTCGAGCGACGCGTGCAGCTTGTGATCGATTCAGTCGTGCGCCCAGACTTTGCGCGTGAGCTATTGCGGATCGCCGCAGTGGTCGCGCTTGCGAGCCATGACGTGAGCGTTGAAGAGCGTGCGCTGCTTGATCGATTCGCGGACGGAATGGGACTTGGAGTCGCGGCCGTAGACGAGGTTATTGCGGAAGTGCGCGAGTGTATCCCGGAAGCGGAATCGTGAATTATCCGCGCACCAACGCGCGTTCTTTGGTTGCCTGCCTGGCTACGATGAAATAATCCCACGTGCATCACGAAACAACGACGCATCGAGCTCTCTGCCTGCGCTCGCGGCTTCCGCCTCCAGCTCCTCGAGCAGCGCGCACGTGCCGCGAACAATGCCATCGCGCTTGTCTGAAGGTGCATCCTCGACACGCGCAAGAAGCACCGCAAGGAGCTCGTGACTGCGGGCAAGGGCACGAAGCAGACCCGCCAACTCAAGGACAACTTCATCGCGCGTCGGATCGGCACGCAGCTGTTCGGTGAGCTGCTCGACGCGTGCAGCGGCAACGTCCTCGTCCTCGATCGTGACGCTCGCGATGAGGGATCGCGGCGCTTCGACCGCAGCTTGCACGTCGACCGTCGGCAGAATGTCAACCGGTGGAACTATCGTTTGCGGATGCAACGCCGCCTCGGAAAGCGTTGCTTCCCGCGACGCAAGTGCGACCGCGCCACTTACTTCCTGAAGCAGACGGGCAATCGCGGGATCGTCCTTGCTCGCCCGGGCGCCGACCAAAAGGTGTTGGCGCGCAGCGTAGAGATCACCGCGGACGTCGCGCTCAAAACGCGCCGCTTCAAGGAGCCAATCTGCGGCTTCGCGCGGCGCTGCTGTCGCTCGCGCAAGGATGACGTCGCGCATGGCTGCGTACGCCACCGTCGCTCCCTGCGGATCGCCCACCTGGTGACGGAAGCGCGCCTCCCAGATCCGTATCTCAGGCTCATGGGCCGTTCCCGACGGGGCATCGCGAAGGCGAGACAGCGCTGCCGGAACGTCGTTCGCGAGCGATGCCATCGCGCGTGCAAAGAGAAGTTCGATCCGCGCCATAATGCCGCGGTCTTTGGTGCCAACTTCTGAAGCGCGCCGCAGAAGCGGCAAGGCACGCGCGTCGCTCTGATCAAGCAACGCCGCGCCCACGTCAAGGAGCGTCGAGGGATCGTCGGGACGGTAGCGAAGGGCGCGCTCCAGCATCTCGCGTGCGGACGAAAGGTGGCCTTCCGCTTGAAACGCCATCGATACTGTCCGCCAGAGGGAGGCTCGCGCATTCGGCCCGCGCGTGAGAGCTTCGAGTTGCTCGGCCTCTCTTCGCGCTTCGTCGAGTCGTGCCGTGCGAAGGAGCAGCTTGAAGTTCTGCCAACGAAGAGACGTTGACGCTGGCGCGAGCGCAACCGCTCGCGCAAGTTGGGACGCAGCCTCAAATGGATCGCGCGTCAGGCGAGCCGACTCGCCTAGGGCATAAGCGATCATCGATGGTATTATTTCACCATCGGCGGCACGTCCGAATGATGCGAGCGCACCACCCACGTCGCCCGAACGCGCGCTGAGCTGTCCAGCGAGAAGGAGCCCTGCCGCGTCGTTGCCAAGCGCGGAAGTAGTGAGCATCGCGCGTGCGCCTTCGGTGCGTGCAGCGAAGGCCGCGTCGATTTCTGCCACGCGCCTGACGAGTTCCGGGTGCTGCGGCGCGTGCTCGAGTGCTTCGAGATAGTGCTCACGCGCCTCATCGGTGTGACCGCCGAAGGCAGCATGGTCGCCCTTGCTTGAGAGCCGCGAAACTTCAAGTGCGCCAATGTCGCCAGGATCGATCGCAACGAGGTCACGGGCGGCACGCACGACGAAAATGTCACCCTCTTGGTATCCGTGCTCGAGCTCGACTTCATCGCAGCGCGGAACACGTGCGCCGCCTTCGGGCAGCACATTCAAGCAAATAGTGCGAACGATGTTACGAATCGTGAAACGATAACCCTGGCGAGCGGCCAGGCTTCCTAAGACCGTGGCGAGAACGCGAGCCGCTTGAACCGTTGGCGGCACAGTCAAGTCACTTGACCGTGCGCGAAGCGGAGCAAGTTCGATCGACGATCCCGAGAGATGATGCGCGACGTCGAATGCAAGCAAGCGATCGCTTTCGCCCGATGTTTCCGCTGCCTGGCGCACGAGAACGCTTAGGCCCTGCTTACGAACGAACACATGGACTTCGGGAGCGCGGGCGGTCCACAGCCCTGCAAGTTGCACCTTCGCCCAGTCGGCGAGTCGGTCCCTCGACACTTCGATCGTGAGCGAATCGAGCGTTCCGCGGCGATGGCGAAAGCGATCAACTCCGCCGGAAATGTCAGTGGGAAACGTAATGGCATCGAGCCAAATGGAGAGATCGCGGACCAGCACGGGTCCGACCTGAGCGGTCCGCGCAAGTTCGAGGCCGAGGCCACGCTTGCTGGCTGCGAGACGCAGGAGCGGGTCGCGTGACGTGCCGGATGGTGGCAGTTCACCTTTGGGCGAGCGGACGCCACGCTTCACACTGGAACTTCCGCCACCTGACACGACTGTGGAGGGTATCAGTATTCGAGCGCTGTCGCTGCGCAGAGCTTTTGCGGGCCGAAATGGATGAATTCGCGCCAAAACCCTCGTCCTCCTTTGACTTGTGCGGAGCGAGCACCGGCCTTGTAGTCGCGTCGTGATCGTGAAACAGAAGTAGCGATGGAGGCGGCGCGTCTTCTTGAACACGAGTTGCCCGATGTTCTTGTCGGGTTCGAGGCGCGCCCGGGGCAGGTCGCGATGGCAACGGCCGTGGAGCGCGCGCTCACTCGCGACACGTCGCTTTTTGTCGAGGCGGGCACTGGAACGGGTAAGACGCTTGCCTATTTGATTCCTGCCGCGCTTTCCGGTCGCAAGGTCGTGATCTCGACGGCCACCAAGACCCTCGAAGAGCAGATCGTTTCGCATGACGTGCCCATCGTCTCGCGCTTGCTCGCAAAGGTAGGCCTACGGACCGAGTTCGCGCTCATGAAGGGCCTCTCGAACTATCTGTGCAAGCGACGCTATGAAGAGCTTCGCCAAGGCGCCGCACACGAAGTGAATGGGCGTGACCTTTCCGTGCTCGAGCGCTGGGCCGCGCGAACCCGTATCGGAGACCTTTCAGAACTGCCTGGCCTGCCGACCGATGCACAGGTGGTCCGTCTCTCGCGATCGTCGACCGAGACTCGCATCGGAGCCGAGTGTCGCTACTACAACGAGTGCTTTGTGACCGGGATGCGGCGGCGCGCGGAGGAAGTGAACGTCGTCATCGTGAATCATCACTTGTTCTTCGCCGACCTTGCACTTCGCACCGGACGAGCCGAAGGGTTTGCAAGCGCGATACCCGCCTATGACGCCGTCATTTTCGACGAGGCACACCAGCTTGAGGACGTCGCGAGCGACTTCTTTGGAACGCGCGTGTCGAGCGCACAAATCGAGGGTCTCGTTCACGATTGCGAGCGAAGTCTACTCACGCTTTCAGACGAGACGCGTGCTCGTGCGAAGGTGCTGCAGGGTGCGCTGGACGCCGCACTGCTAGCGTCGCAAATGTTCTTTCGCGTGCTCTCGAGTAAAGCGCGTCCAAGCGCGGAGCAGCGCTTCATTTTGGAACGGGACGATTTGGGTAAAGATATTTACGACCCGTATCTTAAGCTCGATGCGCACCTCGACATTGTCGAAGCAGCGGCGCGTGACCTTGCGAAATATGCGGAGCTTTCGCTTGTCGAGCGGCGCGCTGCGGACATACGTAAGTCACTTGACCACTTGGTTGGCGATGGCCAGATTCCTGGTGTTATGTGGCTTGATGTTCGCGAGCGGGTGACGTCGTTGGTGCTTCACGCGAACGACGTCGGAAAGCTGCTTTCCGATCGCCTTTTTGCTCGGACGCCCTGCGTGGTGGCCACCAGCGCGACGCTGTCGACGAGTCGAGGCGGGCAAGAACAGAGCTTTCGCTTCATCAAGTCGCGCCTTGGAGCGCCTGCGGAAACCGAAGAGCTCGTGGTGCCTTCGCCCTTTGACTACGCATCGCGCGCTGGCTTGTACGTGCCGCGGGACCTGCCGGAGCCTAGCCATCCGACTTTTGAAAAGCTCTCCGTCGAGCGCATGGTCGAACTACTCTCGGTCACTCAGGGAGGCGCGTTTGTCCTTTGCACGTCGATCAAGGCGATGCGCGCATTCGGATCGGCGTTGCGAAAGCACGGCTCGTGGACCGTGCTCGTGCAGGGTGAAGGACCAAAAGAAACGGTGCTTGAGCAGTTTCGCGCCGACGGCAACGCGGTTCTTTGCGCCACGATGACGTTTTGGGAGGGCGTCGACGTGCCAGGTCACGCGCTACGACTCGTGATTCTCGACAAGCTGCCGTTCGCTGTTCCGACCGATCCGGTGACGATTGCACGCGTAAAGCAGATAGAAGCGGAAGGTGGCAACGCGTTTATCGAGTACCACGTGCCCACCGCAGCGATCACGTTGAAGCAGGGCTTTGGGCGCTTGATTCGGACAACGCTCGACTACGGAATCGTCGCGTTACTTGACCATCGAGTTCTAACGAAGCCTTACGGGCGTTCCCTCCTGCGCGGGTTGCCACCGGCAAAACGGCTGTCGTCGGTCGAAGAGGTGCGTGCGTTTTGGGCGCCATTTATGGTACGCCAGATCGCACCATGACCGAAATTACGGGCGTATATGCACGCGAAATTCTCGACTCTCGCGGCAATCCAACGGTTGAAGTTGAAGTGCATACATCCGAAGGCCTAGGCCGTGCTGCGGTGCCGAGCGGAGCGTCAACCGGCGAGCACGAAGCGATCGAATTACGAGACGGCGACAAAAAGCGCTACCTCGGCAAGGGTGTCCAGAAGGCCGTCGAAAATGTGAATGCGATGTTGGGACCGGCAGTGCTTGGTCTCGACGCATTCGACCAGAGCGAGGTTGATCGCGTTCTCATCGAAGCCGATGGCTCTGCCAACAAGGGCAAGCTTGGGGCAAACGCGATTCTTGGCGTATCGATGGCGACAGCACGAGCAGCCGCCGCGTCGCTTTCATTGCCGCTGTGGCGCTACCTCGGTGGTGTGCAAGCGCGCGTGCTTCCGACGCCGCTCATGAACATTCTGAACGGCGGCGCTCACGCGGATAACGGTCTCGAGATCCAAGAGTTCATGATCGTTCCGGCGGGCCTGTCGACGTTCACCGAAGCGCTTCGCGCGGGCGCGGAGGTGTTTCATTCGCTGAAGAAGATCCTCAAGGATCGCGGACTAACAACGGCCGTAGGTGATGAGGGCGGATTTGCGCCACGCTTGAACACGAATGAGGAAGCGCTCGCCGTGATTGTGTCTGCGATTGCCGCGGCGGGGTATCAGCCTGGCAAAGACATCTTCGTCGCGCTCGATTGCGCGGCGAGCGAGTTCTTCGACAAGAAGACGGGTAAGTACACCTTCGATAAGACGCCACTGTCCGCCGAACAGCTCGTCTCGAAATATATCGAGCTCAGTGACAAATACCCGCTCGTGTCCATAGAAGACGGATGCTCCGAAGACGATTGGGCAGGCTGGAAGCTGCTTACCGATAAGCTAGGCAAGAAGGTTCAGTTGGTCGGAGACGATCTGTTTGTAACCAACGTTGAGCGTTTGAAGCGGGGGATCGAGGGCGGTTACGCAAACGCGATCCTCATCAAGTTGAACCAAATCGGCACGCTAACCGAAACGCTCGACACCATTCGGCTCGGCGCCGCGCACGGGTACAAGTCGATCATCAGCCACCGCTCGGGCGAGACCGAAGACACGTTCATTGCGGACCTTGCGGTGGCGACAAACGCGGGTCAAATCAAGACGGGCAGCCTGTCGCGCTCCGATCGCGTCGCGAAGTATAACCAGCTGTTGCGCATCGCCTTCGAACTGGGCGAAGGGCAACTGTATGCCGGCAAGACTTCGTTCCGAGCATGAAGACGAGAGTTGCGGTCAAGCGTTGTAAACCGAAGTCGATTTTGAGCGACATCGAGCAGCTGTGCGAGCTCGGCGGCATGGTTCGGGCGCTTGACAAAGACGCAACGACGATTCTGAAAGACAATCTATCGTGGCACTATCCGTTCCCCGCGGCGAACACGACCCCGTGGCAGCTTGAAGGCACCATCGTTGCGCTCAAGAAGGCCGGGTTCGCGGATGTGACCTGCGTCGAGAGCCAGACGGTCGTGACCAACGCATTCAAGGGCGAAGATCTCAACCGATACGTCCCCGTGTTTCGCAAGTACGACATACCTGTACTCTACAATTTTCTCGAAACCGACATGAAGTGGGTCGAGTACCGCCCCAGAGCGAGGATGCATGTCCTTCACCGGATCTTTCCTCGGGGAATCTTCATCCCCGACTATTTCTTCGGCAAGAACATCGTCCACCTTCCGACGGTCAAGTGCCACGTCGACACGACGACAGCGGGTGCGATGCAGAACGCGCTCGGTGGGCTGCTCGCGTCGAAGAGCCACTACGGCCAAAGTTGGATTCATCGCGCGCTAGTCGATCTTCTCGCGATCCAGAGGGAGATCCACGCTGGTCTCTTTGCGGTTATGGACGGAACGACGGCGGGCAATGGCCCTGGACCTCGCACCATGTTCCCTGTGATCAAGGACCTGATGCTTGCCAGTGAGGATCAGGTGGCGATCGACGCCGTCGCCGCAAAGCTGATGGGATTCGATCCCATGTCGCTTGAGTATATTCGGGTGGCTCACGACGACGGGCTGGGCGTCGGTGACGTTCGCGACATCGAAGTCGTCGGCGACGACATTTCGTCTGAGAGTTGGGCCTTTGAAGTGGGCAACAACAGTGCGAGTCGAATCGGTGACGTCGTGTGGAACGGGCCGCTGAAGAAATTTCGGAATCTCTTCATGCACACGCCGCTCGTGAACCTCTTCATCATGGGGAGCGAGGCCTACCACGACTACTATCGCTGGCCCACCAAGGACAAAAGGACCTTCGAGCACTGGCGTGAGACCACCCATTGGGGGCACCTTTTTGGGGCGTATCAGCGCGGCGAGGAGTCGCGCGTCATCCAGCAATCGCAGCCGTCTGCATAGTTTCGCCGAGGCACGTGGCGGATCTTCAATCTTATCGCACACAACCCGTATTCTAGGGATACGTGCTCGCCCCTCCCGAAGTCGTCAAGCGCATTACCGATCTGCTGGCGCATCTTCTGAAGAAGGAGGTGTCCGAATTTGCATTTGCGAGTGGGCGCCTGCCGTGCGTTAAGATCGCGAACGCATATGAGCCCGTCGACGATCGATCGCTTACGCGGGACGAAGTCTACGGGGTGCTCATGTCGCTGGGTGGAAGTCGTTACGTCGAGACTCTCACCGACAAGCCGACGAAGTGGCGCGCACGGGTGGATGGAGTTGGCTCACTTCTGGTGGGCGCGGTTGTTCGAGGCGAGCGCGTACAGGCGCGAGTACTTCTGACGCGAGCCGAAGAGAAGCCGCGGGCGACCTCAATGGATCGCGATCGAGGACCGCCATCAGATGCGCTGATGGCCGCCATTGTTGATGGCTCGCGCGATCAGATACACGAACCCTTTGAGTCGGACGCACCGCCAGCGTTCAGATCCGACCCCGGCGGATTACTCGAACTCGATGATGATCCGCTTGAGCATACGATGCCGCTGCGGATTCCCGACGCTGTGCTGGCTGCTCGCGCCGACGTTGAACTCGATCGGGTGGCTGCACGGCAAGCGCCGCCAATGTCGCGGAACCTCGAAAGCAAGGAGTCACCGCGATCGGCCGCGCCGCCGGTCGAACGCGAGCTTCGCGACCTGGAGTCCCGCGTACCGGCAGCGTCGCCGATGCTTGCGCCGTCATTGTCGCCCCGCGTGCTACCCAGCGCATTGGTGCAAGCGCTCGCGTTCGCACGCAAACATCGCGCGAGCGATTTGCACGTCGTTGCGGGCCGCCCGCTACTCGCTCGACTGTCGCAAGAGCTCACGCCTCACGGGCCGATCCTCACCCCCGAAGTGGTTTCCGCGCTTGTGATGCCGCTGGTACCCGCTCGATGCCGAGAGCCGTTCGAGCGCGATGGAACGTGCGATTTCGCTCTTGAGACCGAGACCGAAGGACGGTTTCGCGTGAATGTGGTGCGGCATCGCGGTGGAATCAAGGCGACGTTCCGCCTCATTGCAACAGAGGTGCCGACCCTTCGTTCACTTGGTTTACCAAATGAAATCGCTCAAGCAATCACTCACCATCAGGGCCTGATCGTTGCGACTGGACCAACCGGCCATGGAAAAACGTCTACCGTTGCCGCGCTCGTCAACTTACTGAACTGTGAAACTACGCATCACGTCATTACGGTCGAAGATCCAATCGAGTACATTCACCCGCGGAAAAAGGCGATGTTGAGCCAGCGCGAGGTGGGAACGCACACGAAGTCGTTTCAAACTGCCCTTAAGGCGTCCCTTCGAGAGGACCCGGACGTCATCGTTGTTGGCGAACTGCGCGACGCCGAGACGGTGCGGATGGCGCTTGCCGCCGCGGAGACCGGACACCTCGTTTTGGGCACGATGAACACACCGAGCGCGGCAAAGACGATTGATCGCTTGATCGATTTGTTTCCCACGGGTGAGCAAGCACAAGTTCGGCTCACGCTTGCCTCCGCACTTCGATTGGTTGTCTCTCAACGGCTTCTTCCGGCACGAGAGGGAGAGGGTCTGATTGCCGCCGTCGAAATGCTGCCGGGCTCGTTTGCACTTGCGAGCCTGATTCGCGAGAACAAGACATTTCAAATTCCGAGCTTGCAGCAGCGGGGCAAGGCCTTTGGGATCGTGCGGCTCGACGATTCGCTTACCGAATTGATCATACGTGGATCGATCTCTATCGAGGGAGCTTTGCTCGTTGCTGAGTCGCCCGATGACCTTCTGTCAAAAATTGGTCAGCGCGGGAGGACACCATGAAGATCTTCGCGCTGTTCGACGACCTTCTCCGCCTCAGGGGAAGTGATCTCCACCTTGGGGTTGGGTATCCACCGATCGCTCGTGTCAAGGGTGACCTGATGCCCTTGCGCGAGGCGGCTGTGACTGAAGACGAGATGGCTCGTCTCTTGTTTGAGATCGTGACGAACGAACAGCGCGACCAAGTGCTTCGTGAGAACGATCTCGACTTTGCATACTCGTATGGGGAGAAAGCTCGATTCCGCGCGAACTACTTTCGCAAGTCGAGCGGTCTCGCGGCGGTGTTTCGAACAATTCCGACGGAGATTCTCACGCTCGAACAGCTCGGCTGTCCGGCCATCGTTCGTAAACTTGCTGAACGTCGGAATGGGCTTGTGCTCGTGACTGGCCCTACAGGCTCGGGGAAGAGTACGACGCTCGCCGCGATGATTCGTCATATTAATCAGACCCGCGCATGTCACATTTTGACAATTGAGGACCCCGTCGAGTTCGTGCACAAGCCGCTCAAGGGACAAGTGACGCATCGCGAAGTCGGACCGGACGCGGGTAGCTTTGCGAGCGCGATTCGAAGTGCGGGTCGCGAGGATCCCGACGTGATTTTGATCGGCGAGCTGCGCAACAACGAGACGATGAAGCTCGCGCTTCAACTCGCAAGTTTCGGTGTCCTGGTGTTTGCGACCGTTCATACGAACAGCGCGCCAGCGACAATCGATCGCGTCGTCAACGCGTTCAATGCAGAAGAGCAGCCGCAGGTGCGAGGGATGCTCGCTGAGAGCCTCATCGGAGTCGTCGCACAGCAGCTCATGAAGCGAGCTGACGGCCAGGGAAGGGTCGCCGCGCAAGAGGTGCTTGTCGCAACGAGTGGGCTTGCGGCGATGATACGCGACAACAAGACGTTTCAGATTCCAAGCTTGATGCAGGCGAGCCAAGGCGTTGGGATGCAAACGATGGACATGGCGCTCGAACGGCTTGTGTCACAGAAATTGATCACTTTTGAGGTGGGGCTGGAAAAGGCAAGCGACAAGGATACGTTTGAGAAGCGCGTGAGAGCGATTGGCTAGCCTGCCCGAGTCAATTTGCGCTAGCTACAGGCACGGAGGTTTCCAATGAGCTTCGGTCGAAATCCACACGTTCCAAAGGCGCAAGCGGCTGAGCAAAAGGCAAGCGACGCAGGCGACGATATCGCGCGCGCACGGGCCTATCGAGACGCCGCGCATCAATGGGACCGCGCTGCCGAGCGGGAGAATCCTGGCAAGATGCGTGATGAATACACGCGTAAAGCGGAAGAGAATCGAGCGCTCGCGGACGGTGGATCGCCGGTACTCGAGGGCGACGAGGCGACGCTGCGGTCAGCGAGCCGGGTTTGGAACTAAGCGGTCGTCAAGCTATGCGTCTGTCGAAGCCGCCTTGCCGACATTCTTTGGCGGCGATCGCATTTCCGTGCTCAGTATCCGTCAAGGGGATCGCGTCTGCATTTCGGGAAAAATCGTCGAACAGAAGATGGCCGTGTATCGGGACCACGGCGCGGCAAAGCGTGTCGTTGCCGCGAGCGCTACGCAGCCCGTGGTTGTGCGCCGACTCACGTGAGCTCGGGCTTGCCGTTCCCCCGAGACGCTGTTTGTCCGGTGACGGTTGCTTGTTGACGCGGACAGTGACTGCGGGTGTGAGGCACAGGGTTTCCCGGGGTGGGAGCGTGGTACGACCCTTGCGAACCAAATAGTGCGCGCGCTTGCTTTGATAAATAAGATTGACGAAGATGACGGGACGAGTGGACGGGCGGGACTATCGACGGGGCGTGGTGAAGCCAACACCAAATTTACGGGTGCGTCGTAAAACCTGACTCGCAATAAAATGGCTCTTTCTACAGCGGTGTCTTGTTCTCAACTCGGGAAGCCCGAGGGGGATCTTGTCTGTGCCGCCGCCGGGAAGCGAGTTAGCGCGTTGATCCGCGCAACGGCCCGAATCACAGAAGTGGATCGCGGCCACCGTCACGATTACACCGCAGGCATCGGAAATGATCGGCATCACGAACCTCGGCATGTCCTACGGCGCTCGCGCCCTCTTCGAAGAGGTGTCGCTCAAGCTCGTTCCAGGTTCTCGCTACGGCCTCGTCGGCGCAAACGGCTCCGGCAAGACCACGTTCGTCAAAATACTTGCCGGTGACGAGGCGGCTACAGAAGGCACCCTCGTTTTCCCGAAGGACGCGCGCATGGGCGTCTTGCGGCAAGATCGTTTCCTCCGCGATGAAGAACTGATCATCGACATCGCGATGGCCGGCGATCTAATCGTGACGAGTGCGCTCACCGATATTCGCCTGGAAACGGAGAGCGCTTCACCCGACGCTGCACGTCTCGCCGACCTCGAGGACCGCATCGGCGTGCACGATGGCTACACGCTCGAGGCGCGTGCGAGCGGCATTCTCGAAGGCCTCGGCATTCCCGTCGTGTCACACAGAGAACCCCTGTCGACGCTGTCGGGCGGGTTCAAACTTCGCGTGCTGCTCGCACAAGTCCTTCTCGGTGGCCCAGACATATTGTTGCTCGACGAGCCCACCAATCACCTCGACATTCTCTCGATCAGGTGGCTCGAGAAATTCCTCGCCGGCTATCAAGGGTGCGCGCTCATCATTTCGCACGATCAGCGGTTTCTCGACAATGTTGCAACGCAGATTCTCGACGTCGACTACGAAACGATCACCGCGTACCCCGGCAACTACACGTCATTCGTAACCACAAAGGCTGCAATAAGAGAACGCAAGGAAGCGGAGATCGCGCGAGCCGAGGCAATTATCGCCGAGAAGCGAGCATGGGTGGAGCGATTTGGCGCAAAGGCAACGAAGGCGACTCAGGCGCAAAGCCGCCTCAAACAGATCGAAAAGATCGAGGTAAAGGAACTTGACGTTACGTCGCGACGGGCACCACAGTTTCAATTTACGCTCGCGCGCCAAAGCGGACGCGAAGTCCTCGAGGTTACCCGCGTCTCTAAGTCCTACGGCGCGAAGCGAGTCCTGCAGGACGTTTCAGTGCTCGTCCGACGCGGAGAGAGAGTTGCCATCATCGGCCCGAATGGTCTCGGCAAATCGACGCTTCTGAAGATCGCCACCGGCGGTCTCGAAGCTGACGCCGGCAAGGTCAAGTGGGGCCACGAAGCAAAGGTTGGCTACTTTGCGCAAGACCATCGAGAAGTGCTCGCCGATCCAGCGAAGACTCCGCTTCAGGTGATATGGGACACTGTCCCGCAGGAGGGCACCAGTTACGTGCGAGGACAGTTGGGTCGTGTCCTCTTCTCGGGCGCGGATGTCGAAAAAAAAGTGGGCTCGCTCTCCGGCGGTGAGGCGGCGCGCCTCGTCTTTTGTCGCATCATGGTTGAACGTCCGAATGTTCTGGTTCTCGACGAGCCGACGAACCAC
>JAHFDY010000252.1 GCA_023248735.1 Myxococcales bacterium | reverse complement strand
ACCAAGTAACCTTTGTAGCCGGCCAAGATCTGATCGACCGCTTTGGAATTGTGCTTGGGCGAAAACGCAAACAGCACGTGACGCTCGGGCGCGACCACCACCCAGAAATGTCCCTTGCGACGTAACCGTCCGGGGAAGGACGACTTGAGCTTTCTAGGCGGCTTCTTCCCAGCAGATCGGCGGCATCCACTTGTGAGGCAGCAGCTCGTCGATGCGTGATGCCGGATGAGTGTCGATGCGGAGCAGGACGTCTTTGAGATAGGCAACAGGATCGACGTCGTTGGCCTCGCAGGTCGAAACAAGTGAGTAAAGGCCGGCGAGATGCTCACCGGAGTCTTCATCGCCGACGAAGAGGAAGTTCTTACGACCAAGCGCGACGACGCGCAAGGCGCGCTCCGACGCGTTGTTGTCGAGCGGGATGCGTACGTCGTCGAGAAAATGCAGCAGCGTGTCCCATTGGTTGTCGGCATAGCCGAGTGCGATGCCCATCGCGCTCTTGGGCGAATGTTTCGGTTTTTCGTCAAGGATCCACTGGTGGAGGCGATCCATTGCGGCGCGTCCATCGGTCTGTCGCATGTGCAGATGCTCGCTCGTCCGCACGATCTTTTTAGCCATCGCGATATGCTCGACGCGGTAAACGTCGAGGATCAGATCGAGCGATCGGCGCGCCTCGGCCGGCGCCTTGGACAGCGCGTCGAAAAATTTCCGGCGCACATGCGAAAGGCATCCGGAGCGCGTCCGCCCATCGGGGGTGGTGACGCGATTGTAGCCAGTGTACGCGTCGACGACCAGCGTTCCCAAGGAAGTGCCGAGCACGCTTGCTGGCGTTTCGCCGCTACGTGAAGCGGAGAAGCGATACGCGATCAGAGTGTCGGCTAAAAAGGTCCAAACATATCCTCGTTGGTTCGGGCGCTGCATGGTCAGCGGCGTCTCATCGGCTTGGACCAAATCGGAGCGAGCTACGATTTGCAAGAGGCGCTCCCATAGCGGACGTGTACGTTCGGCGGCACCGTGAAATAGATCGTTCAGCGTCGAGCGCGCCATCGGGATTCCCAAACGCTGGTACTGCTTCGCCAGACGGTGCAACGGAATAGAGTCGGCGCATTTCATGGTTACCAGATGCGCGACGAAACCGGCGCCGTATTGGCCTTTGTCGATAGGTTTAGGCGGCGGCTCCGCGGTCGCAATATATTGCCCACAACGGCACGCTACTTTTTCCTGCACGTGTTCTTGTCTGACAAAGTAACCAGGCACGTATTCAAACAGGGTGGTCCGCTTGCCTTCGCCGAGTTTTCCATTGGCGACGCCGCCGCATTCGGGGCACTTTTTCTGCTCGTCCGACACGTGATGAATCACTGTCTGCTTTTGCAGCTTCTGCCGGAGCGCGGCACGTTGACGACGACGCTCGAGCCCAAGCAAGCGCCGTGCCTCTGCGCACTCCGCCGACTCTTTATCCCTGAGCTCTTTGCCGACGGGTGGCATCTTCTCGCTCGTCTTGCCGAAAACACGCCGCTGCAATACTTCAAATTGCTGTAGCACCGCCTCGAGCTTTTGCTCGAGCTCGGTGATGGTTTGCTTTTGCTCCGCAATAACCACTTGCTGCGCAGCGACGCGTTTCTCGAGCTCCGCAATGGTTCGATCTTTGGCGTCCGGGTAGATCTACCTATTCAGATCCTCGCACTGCCTATGTCAATTTATTTCCGACTGGGTGGCGTCCATCGCTTTGGTGCCGGTACTCGCTTGACGTCGATCCCGTCGAGCAGCATAGCGAGTTGTGTCGCTTCCAGCTCGACCTCGATTGCGTCAGCAGCGATCTTTGGCAAACGAAATCGTCCACGCTCGAGCCGCTTATAATAGAGAACGAATCCGCTTCGATCCCACGCCAGAATTTTCACGCGGTCGCCGCTTCGACTCACGAATGCGTATAGGTGCCCGCTGTACACGTCGTGCGATCGATCGCGCACGATCGCCGAAAGACCATCGATGCTCTTACGCAGATCAACTGCGCCCGCAGCCAGATAGATCCGTACCGACGACGGAAGCGTCAGCATCTATCGCAGTCGTGCAATCACGCTGGCGATCATCTGCGGCCTACTCCCTCGCGGAAAGCTCAGCCGAAGACCATCGGGCAGTACCGCTTCGATCTCCGCTCGATTCCTTCCGGGCTCCCGCGCCAAAGGCGCGGTCGAGGCTACCACACGCACCGGCAACATCGCGGTCTGATCGCGCGGCTTCTCCCGCGACTCTCGAACCCAGTACCCAAGGCTGCACAGTGTGAGACCGTTTTCCGCTGCAAACTTTGTTTGGCTCTGTCCGCTCTCCTCATACCGCCGCACCAATTCAAGCCATTCCGCTTTGGATCGTCGCTGCATTGGCGAAGCATCGCCGGGCCGCCGCCCGTTCGCCATCCGTCCTTCCCCGGACGGTTACATTTCTTTCGCTTATACATAGGCGAGCGCAACTGGGGCCAAGGCCGACGAACCCGGCGGGCGGAAGGTCGTCGATCAGGGAGCGTTGCCGTTTAGCTTGGCGCGAAACGGCCAAGGCGAGCGATTTTTTGCCCCCGACGGATCCCTCGAGACCCAGCTGTTCTATCGAGCGTTCGATCTCAATCCAGGTGAAGCGCATCGCATCACCTACACCTCGAACGCAGACTTTCAGCGCGTCCAGATCGCGGTGAGCGCTCCGTGGTTCCAACCGGTGGTGACGCTGACGAGCCCCACTGGCGCGAGAGTGAAAATGGTGGACGGCGAGG
>JAHFDY010000179.1 GCA_023248735.1 Myxococcales bacterium | reverse complement strand
CCGTCCAGCACTCCCACCGCGTCCCGCAATCCCCGACACAAACTAAATGTCTTTTTGATCGCGGATTCGCGCAGCCTTACCTTCGAGACCACGCAAGTAGTAGAGGCGCGCACGGCGAACGATGCCGCGTGACACGAGCTCGATCTTTGCGATGTTTGGCGAGTGCGACAGGAAAATGCGTTCGACGCCAATTTTGAAGCTGATCTTGCGCACGGTAAACGTGCTGCGGGCTCCGGCCCGGTGGCGCTTGATCACGACACCTTGGAACACTTGGGTGGTCGTCTTGTCGCCGTTGCGCTCGACAACGTAGTGAACACGGATGGTGTCGCCCACGCGAAAATCCGGAAATTCCGGGAGATTCGATGCGGCGGAGCGCAACTGGGCGGCTTCGATTTCGGCGATCTTAGATTGCGTGTTCATGGTGTGACCGGCCGTCTACCCGAGGGGGGAGCGGGGCGCGGAATAAAGCATGCAGCCATTTTCATGTCAACGAAGGACGACGAGCATCGCGGAAGTAGCGTTCGAGTGCGTCGAAAAGCGCCTCCATCGTGTGGATCTCAGCCATGAGCGTGGGCGTGAGCCCCAAGTTTCTCATCGTTTCTGCGGTTACCGGGCCGATCGCCGCTAGCACGGTCGCTGGCGGCAGCTTCGCGCCCTCGCCAACCGCGACGGCAAAGGAGGTCGCCGCGCTACTCGACGAAAAACATACGGCGTCGAGCCCCTCGGCGAGGATGGCTCGCAGCGCTTCGGGTGGGTCTCCGGGGCCGGTTTCGTAAATCGGCAGCACATCGACGGTCAATCCCGCCGCCGTTAGTGCATCTCGGATGACTTCGCGCGCAACACGTGCGCGTGGCAAGAGAACACGGTCGCCGGCCTTCCCTTTCGAAAGGACTGCAGCGGCGAGACTCTCTGCGACGAACTGGTCGGCGATAAAGTCAACTTTCTTCCCCAATTGAAGAAGAGCATCTGCGGTTCGTTTTCCAATCCCGCATACCCTCGCTCGTTGAAAAAGGTCGAGGGTATGCCCGTCTGAGTGGAGGGCCTCATTGAAAAAACGTACCGCGTTGACGCTCGTGAAGAGGAGCCAATCGTAACTCGATGCGCGCTCAATCACCGCCTGAACCGCGCCATCAATTTTCTTGACGGATATCGCCGACCACACAAGCGCAACAGCTCCGCGTTTGCGGAGAAGCGCCGCACTGGGCGCAACTTGTTCTTCGGCACGCATCAGCAGTATGCGGCGCGCGGCAAGCGACGACCTTTCACCCATCACGCGTACTCGCAAGTCGGTCGGCTGGTTTGTCACTCAAGTATGCGCGACTGAGATGCTCGACCAAGAATTCGCGCACCACCCGCACGCGTTCCGGAACGTAGTGCGACGGCGGCCAGACCACGTAGAGTGCGCTACCACCACTCTCGTATTGAGGGAGCAATCGCACGAGGTGACCGCTTGCAATAGCGGCCGTTGCGAGCGGAAGCGGAATCAAGGCGACGCCCGCGTGAGCCATCACGGAACTGAAGACAAAGCTAAAATCGTCACAAATAAGGTTACCTTTGACGTCAACACCTTCGGCTCCATTCGGCCCCTCAAGCTCCCACCTCGCCTGCGCGCGCTTCGACCGAAAGAGCACGGCGTCGCACGTCGCCAAATCGCTAAGCGTCGTCGGCTCGCCACAACGGGTCACATATTCGCGGCTGGCCACGATGACCAGTTTCGACTCAACCACCTTGCGTGCAACAAGCGACGAATCGACGAGGCGCCCCGCGCGTATGGCGAGGTCGAACCCCTCGCTCACGAGATCGACAATGCGACCGGTAAGTTGCACATCGAGAACAATCGCGGGATGCGTGCTTGCGAGCTCTACGAACAAAGGCGCAATCGCACCTGCCATGTCCGGCGGCGTCGTCACCCGCACCGTGCCTCGAAGGACGTCCTGCCTCTCCGTGGCAGCACGAGACGCCTCGCGAAGCGCGTCAACCGCTTCCTTCGCACGACCAAAGAAGGCGGCGCCGGCCTCCGTCATCTGCTGCGCGCGTGTCGTTCGCTGAAGCAACTTCACGCCGAGAGCCTCCTCGAGATGCGCAAGGCGGCGGCTCACCACCGACTTGGGCAGCCCAAGCGCGCGTGCGGCCGCGGTGAAACTTCCTCGCTGAATCACTTCGACGAAGGCAAAGGCGTCGTTGGGGTCCATTGTTGCTCCTGCAGGACAATATGTTATCTGACTGGTCCACTTTTCGCAAATCAGAAACAGACGCATGTTTGTGGGTCTGGAGGATTCACCATGTCCACTCAACTCACACCAAACAGCCGGAACGTCATCCGAGGTGCAACCGTCACGCGCCTCCTTCTCGGCGTCGTTTTCTTCGTCTTCGGGCTGAACGGTTTTCTACATTTTCTGCCCACGCCCCCGCTTGGAGCGCACGCGGGTGCCTTCATGGGCGCGCTGGCGGCGACGGGTTATATGTTTCCACTCATCAAAGGCACCGAAGTACTGGCCGGCGCGCTCCTGCTCGGCAACCGATTCGTCCCCCTCGCGATCACGCTGCTCGCACCCGTGATCGTCAACATTGTTGCCTTTCATACCTTCCTCGCGCCTGGTAACTACGGCCTGCTCGCGTTCATTGTCGCGGCGCCGATCTTCTTGGCTTGGGTGCACCGCGACGTATTTCGGGGCATGCTTCGATCGAGCCATAAACTCACCGTCGGCGAGGCGGCACCCCAGAGCCGCCATCAGCCGGCGGCAGTCTGAAGCAGACACGTTCCCGCCAGCCCTTCGACTTGACGGGCTGGCGTAACCGTGGAAAGTCCGGGCGTCTCCTTCGGATGAGGGGCTTCGTCGTGCGGGACCTTTACAAGTCCCCCGTTTCACCGCTCGAAACGGCTCGCACGAAGTAGCCACGATCATCGACTCCGAAGCGATTTTTCATTTGCCACTCTAGAGCGCACGAAAGAAGCCCGTCATGAATAAGCAACCCGGCGTGATCGGAATCAAACTCGGCTGCACACAGATCTTCAACGACGACGGCACCGTGAAGCGCGTGACCGTTGTCGAAGCAGGACCCATCACCGTCATCGACAAGCGCACCATCGAGCGCGATGGCTACAGCGCCCTCGTCCTTGGCTTCGGTGAGCGCAAAGAGAAGCACACTGCGAAGCCACAACTTGGTTACTACAAGAAGGCCAACACGACGCCGAAGCGCCAGCTGAAAGAGCTGCGCTGCGAGGCAGCCTTCGCTGACAAGTTCGAAGTGGGTGGTGTTCTCAAGCTCGACGAGCTCTTCCAAGTCGGCCAAAAGATCGACGCACAGGGTCGCACCCGCGGCCGCGGGTTCTCTGGCGTTTTTCGTCGCTGGAGTTTCAAAGGCCAAAACATGACGCACGGTACGCATGAGTACCGCCGTCACGGTGGATCGATCGGTACGAACATGACCCCAGGGCGCACGCTCCCAGGTCTCAAGATGCCTGGCCAATACGGAGACGAATTGGTGAGTATGCTCAACCTCAAGATCGCGCGAATCGATGCCGAGAAGCACCTGCTCCTCATCGAAGGCGCGATCCCTGGAGCGAGTAACGGACAGGTGTTCATCCGCCAGGCCGTGAAGACGCGCAAGAAGAAGGCGGGACGCTGAATTTGAGTCGTGGATCACGGGGCGCTTGGAAGTGCCGGACGTGACCACCCATTCATCGCAGCTTTGGTGAGTCGGGGATCACGGGGCGCTTGGAAGTGCCGGACGTGACCACCCATTTATCGCTTTTTGGTGAGTTGGTGATCACGGGGCGCGTGGGAGTGCCGGACGTCACCACCCATTCATCGCTTGACGGATCTTGCGCGGCGTTTGATTTGAAAAAAGATGCGTAGCGTTTTCGCGCAAGGGGCTCGGCCTTCGTGCTTTTGTAGAGCTGTGAAGAACCGCCGAAACAACCCGTACGCAAAGCCTGACGCGTTCACCCAAAAGGCGAAGCAGCAGGGCTACCCCGCGCGGAGCGTCTTCAAGCTCGAAGAAATCGATCGACGCGTCCACCTGCTCAAAGGCGGACTGCATGTGCTCGACCTCGGCGCGAGCCCAGGGAGCTGGGCGAAGTACATCTCGCAGAAAATCGGTCCAAGTGGTCGCTTGCTGGCGGTTGACTTGAAACCGATGACGACCTCCCTCCCCCCAGGGTGCGTCTTCATTCTTGGCGATGCTCTCTCACTTGAGAACGAGTCACTACGAACGTTTGCACCCTACGACGTCGTCGTGAGCGATATGGCGCCGAGCACGTCGGGCACGCGCATGCAGGATCAAGCTCGGAGCTATGAATTGTTTATGCGCGCCGTCGAGGTCGCGACGAGCGTAACGAAATCGGGTGGGCACTTCGTCGGCAAAATATTCATGGGCGAGGACTTTCCGTACGCGCGCAAAAAGATCAAAGACTGTTACGAAGAAGAGAAGATCATCCGACCGGAAGGCACGCGCACCAATAGCTACGAGGTATTTCTCATTGGCCTCCGGCTCAAAACGCCTGCGGCATAGGAAACCGTCGCGGGCAGCGACTCCATCGTTCACTTTCCGGGCTCGTGCATCTCGCCTGGGGCGCGTACCCTCGCCTTCCGATGGCGCACCTTGATCCGAAGGTCCCCTTTGCGGGCCGATTCATCATTGAGCGCGAGATCGGTCGCGGAGGTGTTGGCATCGTCTATCGCGCGATCGACCAGGTCACGGGCACGCCCGTCGCTCTCAAAGTCGTTGCGGTATCAGGCATCGACCCCGGCGAGGACGCACGTTTTCAGCGGGAAGGACGCATCTTAGCGAGCCTCATTCACCCGCATATTGTCAGGTTAGTTGACTTTGGTCACACCGACGATGGCATGCCTTACCTTGCGATGGAGTGGCTCGAGGGTGAAGATCTCTCCGTTCGTCACAAGCGCGCTCCCCTCTCCATGTTCGATGCCGTGCGCGTGTGTGGCCAACTCGCAGACGCCCTCGCTTCGGCACACGCGGCCGGTGTCGTCCATCGTGACGTGAAGCCGTCCAACGTTCTGTTGCATACCGACGCCGAGGGTGCCGTCCGTGCGACGCTCGTCGATTTCGGTGTCGCCTCCGCGCAGGACGCAAAAGTAACGCGCACGGGAGCAATTATCGGAACGCCTGCGTACATGGCGCCAGAACAAGCGCGTGGCGACGGCGAAGTTGATCATCGATCCGACATTTACTCCCTGGGCGCGACTCTCTTCGAGTTGGTAGCCGGTCGGCCACCGCATGTGGGCCCAACTGCGATCGCGATCCTTGCACGCCTCGCAACGACGCCTGCGCCGCGCTTGCGTGAGATCCTCTTCGAAGCCCCCCTCGCACTCGACGACCTTCTAGGGGACATGCTCGCGACCTCTCCTGCGGACCGTCCGTCGTCGGCCGCCGCTGTTGCGTCGCAGCTTCGCGCGCTCGAAGGCGAGCTGCTCACTCAAACGGGGACACGATTTACGGAAGGGGGCACGAGCGGCCTTTCGGCGCACACCACGACGGGTCGCGCGGGCGGTTCGCGCGTGGTCACAACAATTGTTGCTACCTATGTTCCTAAGGGCGAGTCGCGGACGCGCCTCCTCACCACCATCCGATCGCGCGGAGGCGACGCCACGGAACTCGGTGGAGATGCAATCGTTGCCCACTTTGGGCTCAAGCGATCGGCCGGCGACGAAGCGGCGCGCGCTACCGAAGTGGCGGTGAAGATCGCGCAGATGCCAGCCGCGGTGGGCATTGCGACGGGCCGTACGAAACTCGAGCGCACGCGGGCACAAGGTGAAGTCGTCGACAGGGCGGCCGCACTCTCGCGAGACGCCAAGCGAGGCCAAACGATCGCGGATACCGCCACAACGGAGCTGATCAGGAGCAGTTTCGAGTTGCAGCTGCGCGCTGACGGCGCGTCTATCGTGAGCTCTGCTCGAGAGCAGCGCCAGGACCGCATCGCGGGCGCACCGTTTGTCGGTCGCGAACCGGAGCTCGTTCAAATTATGGCGGCATTTGAGCGTTCTGCCGAAGACTCGACTCCGGTCATCGTGTCGATCGGCGGCGCTCCAGGCATGGGCAAGACGCGCATAAGGCACGAGGCTCTCGCGTCGATTGGCGCGCATCCGAGTGGCCCGAAAATCGTTCTTGCTCGTGCTGAGAGCTTCGGCACGAGCCCACCGTTCGGCATCGCAGCGGAATTGCTTTCAGGCACGCTCGCGCTCTACCCGGAAAATACGAGGCGTTCATTACTTGGTCAACGAAGTGAACCATCTGAACCAACATCGCTCGAGCTCCTTCTTGCGCAAGAACCCTCTCATGATCTCGCGCAAACGAGGGGCATGCGCGACGCGCTTTGGATAGCGCTTACCGATTTTTTTCTTGCGGCACCGGAGCCCTTGGTGCTCGCAGTGGAGGACGCGCATGCCGCCGACGCCGACAGCATTGCCTGGCTTGAGCATCTGCTTGCGCGCGCGTCCGGCAAGCGCTTGTTCATTCTGCTCACTGCAAGGCCGAGCTTCTGGCGCAAAGACTCCCATCGTTTCGAGGCGCGCGATCATGTGCGACTCGAGCTCGGCCCGCTTGGCCGTCGTGCGACGCGCGCGATCGTGCGATCCATGCTGAACAACCGTGCTGCGGACCCTACTTTCGAAGAAACGTGCGATCAAATTGCGGTGCAAGCGGCTGGCTCCCCGCTCTTTGCAGAAGAGCTCTCGCGACTCGCCGCGCAAGGTCGCGACTCCGCTCTCGCGCCCACGATCGAAGCGGCGCTCCAAACGCATCTCGATTCGCTCGATGATCGCGAGCGCGACACCGTGATCAAGTTCTCCGTTTTTGGCGCGCTCGGTTGGGATCAAGGACTCGATGCGCTCGGCGTTGCCCACGTCCATGAGTCGCTGCGCGATCTTGCCGCCGCGGAGGTCCTCATCGAGCAAGCGCGGTCCCGTTTCTCGGGAGTGCGCGAGTGGTCGTTCAAGCACGCGTTGATGCGTGAGGTCGCTTACGCAGCGCTCGGCGAGGAAGACCTCAAGCGTCTTCATGCGCGCGCCGGCGGCTGGCTCGCGACGCGCGGCGAACTCGACGGCATCGTCGCCAAGCACTTCGAGCTGAGCGGAGACCTCGCAACCGCGGCAAACTTTTGGGAGCGTGCGGCACGACGCGCACTTGCGGCCAATGCCCTTCAAGATGCAGTTGCGCTCGCCGACCGTGCGCTCACGTTCGCAGAGGACAAGCACAAGACGTTTGCTCGCGCTCAGTTGCTCGACGAGGTGTGGAGCAGGCAAGACGCGCGTGCGGCTGAACGAGAAACAGCGGTGCGAGCGCTCGAGGAGTCGGTCTACGACAGTGCAACGGCGATTCGTGCAAAAGGCGCCCGCGTCCGTTACGAAGATGCTCGCGGAGGCAACGACGAAACCACCAAGCGCCTCGACGAGGTCCGCATCGAAGCGCGCAGCGCGAGCATCGTCGACGAGGAGACTCGGTGCGCCGCAGCCCTCGCGTCGCGACTCGCCTATGGCGGAGCGCTCGCAGAAGCGGAGCTCGTCGCCGCAAGTTTGCTTCAAATATCGGCGAATGAAGGTTGGGCTGGGGCAGCGATCGACGCGTGGCAAACGCTCGCCGTGATCTACCAAGCGCGTGGTCAGGTAGGCGCAGCGCTCGATGCGCGCCATCAGGCCGTCGCCAAGGCCTCTTCTGCCGGACTCAAAACAAGACAGGCGCAGTTACAAATTAACGTCGGCTTCGCACTCACGACGGTGGGAGCGCGTGAGGAAGCCCACGCGGCCGTCCACGAGGGAATAACCCTTGCGCAGACCATTGGCTCACCGGGTGTTGAGCGACTCGGCAAGATGATCCTTCTTTGCTGGAACGCAGCCTTCGGCACGCTCGAAGCCGATGCCATTGTACTCGCAGAGCCTCGACAGATCGCGAGCACGGCGCTTGGCGGCGCATGGGTTCCGCGTGATCGCGCGACGCTTGGAATTCTCTATTACCGCGGTGCCGAATTGCTCAGGCAGCACCACGATGCGCAGGCGATGACAGACGCGAGACGGCTCCTTCAAATCGCATCCGAAGGGTACCGCTCCACGCGCATGCTCGACGTGTTACCCGTTGCGCTCGGACTTCTCGCCGAAGCCGAGTTGCGGTGTGGACACCCACAGCGCGCGCGAGAAATCGGCGAGGAGGCCGAGGCGCTTCTCACGTCTGCGGCCGCGAGCCTGCTCAACGAGGCGCCGATCTACCTCGCACTCCACGACGCTCTCCTCGAGCTCGGCGACATGCGTGGCGCCCGGGAGGCGATCGCGCGGGGCATTCCTCGCCTTGTAACGCGCGTTGAGGGTCTCGAAGGGACGCCTTACGCGCGCCGCTTTCTATCCGAGTTGCGGCACAATGCGGGGCTCGTTGCATCCGCGGAGGCCTATGGCCAGTTGCCGAACGAATTGGTCAAATTGATTGACGATTAGCGCACGCTCGCGCGAGCACGTCAAACAGCGCCTTCGCACTGTCAGCCCACGACGTCGGACCCGCGGCGACGATCGCCTCTTCATCCCAATCGCGATCGAGCGCAGCGATCAGGCCAGCCGCGAGGGACTGCGGATTCTTCGGTTCGACAACGATACCCGTCGCCGGATCCGAAAGAACATCCGGAATTCCGCCAACGCGGCTTCCCACGGCTGGACGCCCACTCGCGAGCGCCTCGAGCACGACGTTCGGCGTACCTTCAGCATGGCTCGGAAGGGTGAACACATCGCCCGCTGCGATGTACTCCGCCACTTTGGCAAGAGGCTGTGGTCCCACAAGAAGCATGGATCCTTGACGAACGAGTGGGTGCCCGTCGAGTTCACG
>JAHFDY010000178.1 GCA_023248735.1 Myxococcales bacterium | reverse complement strand
TCGCTCGTCGTCGAACAAATACTCCGCGAGCGCCTTCGCGAGTTCGGTCTTGCCTACCCCCGTCGGACCCAAAAACAGAAAGCTCCCGATGGGCCGCTTGTCGTCACCAAGGCCAGCACGCGAACGCCGCACCGCATTCGCGACAGCGCCAATGGCTTCTTCCTGTCCAACGACGCGGCGCTTCAACTCTTCTTCGAGGCGAAGCAACTTGTCCATCTCGCCTTGAACGATCTTTGTCACCGGAATGCCCGTCCACTTCGCGACGATCCCGGCGATATCGTTTTCCGTAACCTCCTCTTTCAGGTAGCCACCCTTACCAAGGCCCTGGTCTTGAACTTGAGCGAGCTTCTTTCGTGCTTCGTCAAGTTTCTTTTCGATTTCGGGAATGCGACCATACGAGAGCTCGGCTGCCTTGCCGAGGTCACCGTTGCGTTGGGCTTCTTCGGCTTGCCCTCGTAGTTGTTCGATCTCGGGTTGCGACTGCCGAATTTCAGCGATGATTTCCTTCTCGCGCAGCCACTGCGCTCGCATCGCACTCGCCTGTTCTTCGAGCTCCGCGATCTCGCGCTTCAACTCGACAACACGTGCCTTCGAAGCTGCGTCGCGTTCCTTTTTCAGCGCTTCCGCTTCGATCTGCAGTTGCATCAACTTCCGCGTAAGCGCATCGATTTCGGCCGGCATACTGTCGACCTCCATCTTGATCTTCGCGGCTGCCTCATCGACCAAATCGATCGCCTTGTCGGGCAGGAAGCGCTCCGTTAGATACCGATCAGAGAGCGTCGCCGCGGCAACCAGCGCAGCATCTTGAATGCGAATGCCGTGGTGGACTTCGTAGCGCTCTTTGAGACCGCGTAAGATCGCGATCGTGTCGCCGACGGTGGGTTCCGAAACAAACACCGGCGCAAATCTTCGCTCAAGCGCCGGATCTTTCTCGATGCGCTTTCGATACTCATCGAGCGTCGTCGCGCCGATGCAGCGAAGCTCACCCCGTGCAAGCGCCGGCTTGAGCAGGTTTGCTGCATCCATCTGTCCTTCGGCAGCGCCCGCACCGACGATCGTGTGAATTTCGTCAATGAACAAGACGAGTTGCCCGGCAGCACTCTCAACTTCTTTCAGGACGGCCTTCAAGCGATCTTCGAACTCTCCCCGATATTTGGCGCCCGCGATCAGTGCTCCCATGTCGAGCGACACGAGCCGCTTGTTCTTCAGCGACTCGGGCACATCACCACGAACAATGCGTTGCGCGATGCCCTCGACGATCGCAGTCTTGCCTACCCCCGGTTCGCCGATTAACACCGGGTTGTTCTTGGTTCGGCGCGAAAGCACCTGCATCACGCGCCTTATCTCTTCGTCGCGACCAATCACGGGATCGCTCTTTCCACGGCGCGCGGCGTCGGTCAGGTCGCGACAGTACTTCTCGAGCGCTTGGAATTTCCCCTCTGGGTCGCGATCGACGACGCGTTGGTTGCCTCGCACTTGCGCGATCGCTGCGAGCAACTTCTCATAGTTGAGGCTTCCATTTTGCGCGAAGAGCCCTTCGAGCTCGCGATCACCCTTGAGCATGCCGAGGAGAAAGTGTTCGACCGAAACGAACTCGTCCTTGAGCTGCTTGGCCTCATCGTCGGCCCGACGCAGCACCTCGAGCGTCCGGCGCGCAAGCCCAGGCTCCGCGCCGCCGGTGACACGAGGCAAGTCGTCGACTTTCTTTTCGACGGTTTGAAGGAGCGACGCAACATCGACCCCAGCCTTTTGAAGCACGGGTCCGGCGGCGCCCTGGTCTTGCGTCAATAGCGCGAGTAGCAAGTGCTCCGGGTACAACTCAGCGTTGCCCCGCCGCGACGCCTGATCGGCAGCTTCGCGCAGTGACTCTTGGCTCTTCGTAGTGAAGCGATCAAAACGCATGAGGTTCTCCCAGCCGACAAAGGCTCTGCGCCCGCAGCACACAACGTATCAAGCACCCACGTCCCGCCCACCAAGAAACCTAAGTCCTGCGGCACCCTTTGCAAGGTCCTCGAAAATGTAGGAAACGCACGTCGTGGCAGACGAGGTCGCCGCTAAACGTCAAGATTCCTGACGTTTAGCGCATTCTCTTCGATGAACTGCCGGCGCGGCTCAACCTGATCGCCCATCAAGATCGTGCAAATTTGATCGGTTTGCACCGCGTCGTCGAGACGCACTTGCAGCATGACGCGTGCGTTGGGGTCGAGCGTGGTCTCCCAAAGTTGCTCTGCGTTCATCTCGCCGAGACCTTTGTAGCGCTGAAGACGCGTTGCCTTACGACCGCGCGCATCGATGTAGTCCCACAGGGCATCTGCGTCTTCGACCGCAAGCTCTTCGTTTTTTCCGTCAACTTCACTGACGAAGTAGGGGGCGGGGCCGAGCGATCGCACGTCCTGATCGATCGCATGCAGTTCTTCATATT
Organism: Myxococcales bacterium; assembly: GCA_023248735.1. Classification (GTDB taxonomy): domain Bacteria; phylum Myxococcota_A; class Polyangia; order Polyangiales; family Polyangiaceae; genus JAHFDX01. The sequence goes on along the minus strand of JAHFDY010000178.1, from coordinate 6,435 downwards.
CTGCGGAGTCTATGAGGCTCCAGTCGAGCGTCACCGGGCGCGCAGCCGAACCGGGCCGTGGCTTGATGGTGATGCGAGCCGCGCCGTGCTCCGCCTCCCAGGTCGTGCTGATGTCGAAAGGCACAATGTCAGGCGCCTTGACGTTCAGCTGCGCTCGAATGGCTTCAACTGCGGCATCGACTTTGGCCTTGTCCCGCAAGTCGCCTCGCCCAAGCCCTGTTGCGCGAAGGGCGTGTGCGACGAGGCGTGCGTCCACCTTGCGATCGAGTTTCTGCAGCGCTTTCTTGAACATGCGCAGCCGGTCGGCGAGGCGATATAGCGGATCACCAGAGACGGTTGGCCCCTTGCCCGAGTGCACAGCAAGACCATCGACACCATGCCGTAGGAAGTACGCATCAAGCGCGAGCTGGTCTTTCAGGTACTCGACCTTCTTGCCGCGCGTCACCTGATAGAGCGGGGGCTGCGCGATATAAAGGTAACCATTTTCGATCACTTCTGGCATCTGCCGATAGAAGAACGTGAGCAGCAGCGTGCGGATGTGACTGCCGTCGACGTCGGCGTCGGTCATCAGCACAATGTGGTGATAGCGCAACTTGTTGATGTCGAAATTGCCGCCCTGCTCGGCGGTCCCGATGCCAGCGCCGAGGGCAGTGATCAGCGTGCCGATTTCGGCGGACGCGAGCATCTTGTCGAGACGCGCGCGCTCGACGTTCAGAATTTTGCCTCGGAGCGGCAAGATCGCCTGAAACTTGCGATCGCGCCCCTGCTTCGCGGTACCGCCGGCGCTGTCTCCTTCGACGATGTAGATCTCACACTCGGCTGGATCACGAGATTGACAGTCAGCCAACTTGCCGGAGAGGCTCGTGATGTCGAGTTGACTTTTGCGAACAACCTCGCGAGCCTTACGCGCGGCCTCGCGAGCCTTCGCGGCCATGATCGCTTTTTCGATGATGCGCCGGGCAACATTGGGATTCTCCTCCATGTACCGGCCGAGCTTTTCAACCACGGCGCCTTCGACGACGCTCTTGACTTCGCTCGACACCAACTTCGACTTTGTTTGCGAGTCGAACGACGGATCAGGATGCTTGACGCTTACGACGGCGGTCATGCCTTCGCGGACGTCTTCGCCGCTGAGACCTGACTTGACCTCTTTGAAGAGGTTCTGCTGGGCCCCGTACTGATTGAAGACCTTCGTCAGACCCGCGCGAAAGCCTGTGAGATGCGTGCCGCCGTCGCGGTTGTGGACGTTGTTCGTGTAACAAAAATTCTGTTCGACGTAGGTTGCGTTCCATTGCACGGCGATCTCGACGCTGATGGGCGCGTTGCCATTCTCAGTCGCCTGTTCGGCCGTAAGCGAGATGACCTTTTCGTGCACAGGCTCTTTCGCTTTGTTGAGTAATTCTACGAACTCGCGGATGCCGCCTTGGTACTCAAATGTCTCAGAGCGGCCGTTGTCGCGCTCGTCGGTGAGGGTAATCACGAAGCCCGCGTTGAGAAACGCAAGCTCTCTCAAGCGACTCGCGAGCACGTCGAACTGGAAGTCGCACACTTCCGTGAAGATCGCGCGGTCGGGTTTGAACGTAACTTTGGTGCCTGTCTTGTCGGTGTCGCCAACAACCTTGAGCGGCGCTTGCGGAACGCCGAGGCGATACTCTTGCCAGTGCACATGGCCTTCGCGCCTGATCTCGAGCTTGAGCACTTCGGACACGGCGTTGACGGCGCTCACGCCGACTCCGTGCAAACCTGCCGACACTTTGTAACTCGAATGGTCGAATTTTCCGCCGGCGTGCAAGACGGTCATGACGACTTCAGCTGCGCTTACGCCTTTTGCGTGCATGCCAACCGGAATGCCGCGTCCGTTGTCTTCGACGGTCACCGACCCGTCGAAGTGAATCGCGATTTCCATGTGCGAGCAGAACCCGCCGAGGTGTTCGTCAACCGCGTTGTCGACAACTTCCCAAACGAGGTGATGAAGCCCCGAACCGTCGTGCACGTTGCCGATGTACATGCCGGGCCGCTTGCGAACGGCCTCGAGGCCTTCGAGAACGGAGATGTTGTCTGCGCCGTAATTGTCGGCGGTGGGCGTGGGGGTGTTCGACATGGTCTTTCACGTGCCGCGTCGCCGCGAAAAGTGCGAGGAGCGCGAACACCCAAGCATACCCTAGAAGCGCGCTTTTCGGCAAACGCACGACGCCAAATTCATACGTAAATTCAATTACTTAGAAGGCGCGCAGAATGTACACAAAGAAGTCTGCTCGATGCGTTCCTACATGCGCGTGACGGCACCGCGGTCAACCCCCAAATCGAGGCGCGTACACGCACTGCCGAAGGTCCCGGTTTCGATCCATTCCGGTCTTGTTGTCGTCAGAAACACTTGCCCATGCTCGCGTTGGAGAAACGCAAAAAACGCGCGCGAGCGTTCCGCATCGAGCTCGCTCGATACGTCATCGAGAAGCAAAATGGGCTTCGTTCCTCGTGCACGTTCAAGCGCACCAATTTCGGCCACCTTGAGTGCGAGGACCGCTGCACGGTGTTGCCCTTGAGACCCCACCTGACGGAGGGGTTGTCCGCCGAGCAAGAGTTCGAGATCGTCACGATGCGGACCGATTCGCGACGATCCTCGGCGCATATCGACCGCTCGGCTGTTTTGCAGCATCGTCAAGTAACTTTCCTCATCGTCGGGTGCCGTGGCCGCGTATCTTCCGCGAAGGGTCAATTGGGGTGACGCAAACTGCTCGAACGCGTGCTCCATCGCGGCAACGATCGCGCTCGCAGCGTGCTGCCGGGCTTGCATCAACTCCAAACCGTGGCGAGCAACAAGCGCCTCCCACGGATCGAGATCAGCCGCGTCGACGCCTCTGCTCTCGAGGAGTTTCTGTCTCGCACGGTGGGCGCGCGCATAATCGTCAAGCGCTTTGGTCCCGCCTTGGGTTGTGTAGAACGCTACGCGATCGAGAAACTGACGTCGCTCCGTCGCAGGCCCCATCGATAATGCAAGCTCACCTGGATGAAAAATCACGACCGGCGATGCCAGGGCGTACGTAGCAAGCGATACCGGCCGCTTCTCATCGAGCCGCACCGTACGGACGCCTTCCTTGAGCGTAAGGCGGTGCGTGCGCCTCACGGTTCCGTCGAGCAATTGCCCGCGCACGTGCGCCTCGGTCTGACCATGCGTGATGGACTCGAGTGGACGCGCCGCACGGAAACTCTTTGACGTGCACACCAGGTAGAGCGCCTCAAGCAGCGACGTCTTTCCGCTACCGTTGGGGCCTGCAAGAACGACGATGTCAGCGCCCAATTCGAGCGTGACACGCTCCAAGTTCCGAATGTTCGTCACCGAGAGCTGTTCAACGGAGAGGCGTCGCATTGAGGGCCGGCGCGTGGCAAATGCTAGATTCGCATCGGCATCACGACCGCGATGAAGTTGCGATCGCTGGCCGGCTTAATGACACTCGGATCGAGCTCGCCGCTCAGCAAAATGTCGACTTCTTCTTCGTCAAGAACGTTGAGCACATCGAGGAAGTAGCGGGCGTTGAACCCAATTTGCATGGGCTCGCCACTGTACTCAACGGGCACCTGGTCAAACCCATCTCCGGTTTCTGCCGACTCTGACGTGATGCGCACTTCGTTTGCGGAAACGGAGAGTTTCACGCCGCCAGTACGCTCACTCGCTGCGATCGAGACCGCCCGAAGCGCTTCAGCCAAGGCCACACGCGACGCGCGCATCTTCTTGTTCGATTCTTTTGGGATGACCTGCGCGTACGGCGGAAAGTGAGCGTCGACCAGCCGAACACTAAACGTCGTCGAGCCCGCTTGAAAAAACGCGTTCGATCCGCTTTGCGTGATTTGGAGCGATGCGTCTTTCTCTTGCGACAGTTCCTCGCACAGCCGACGAAGCTCGTTGATCGCTTTGAGCGGAATCAGCATCGTCGCCGTCGCTGTACGGCCTGGAACGCGCAGTTCAATCTTCGCGAGGCGATGACCGTCGGTCGCAACCATGCGCACCAATTCGCCATCCCACTCGAAGAGCGCGGAATTCAAATCTGCGCGAGTCTCGTCAGTCGACACAGCGTAGTAGGTCGTGCCCATCAGTTGCGAAAGCGTACTCACCTCGAGTGCGAGTGACGGCGCACCAGGAGCCGGCGTTGGGAGCGGCGGAAAGTCCTCTCCTGGAAGTCCGCGCAACGTGAAGCGACGCGCACTGCCCGCGGCACGAAGCACCGTATTGGAACCGTCGGTCGTGGAAATTTGAATGGGTCCCTCGGGCATCATCTTGATGCGTTCGAGCAAATCGCGTGCAGACACCGCTACCGTCCCCGGCTGCTTCACCTCGGCGCTCAGGTTGCCTTGAATGGCAAGGTACATGTCCGTCGCCGAAAGACGCAGCACGCCCCCGCTAGCACCGGCTGTTGCATTGAGAAGAACGTTGGACAGAACGGGCATCGTGCTCTTGCGTTCGACAACGCCTTGCACACGTGCCACGAACCGCAGCAGGTCCTTTTTTGCGACCGTCAGATCCATAATCTGAGATTCATTAATTGATATAGAGAGTGGTGTCGATAGGCCTTGTGGACAGCGGGGAAAACCAAAAAGCCTTTGCAGATTCAACGATTTAGACCTTGTCTTCGGGTGGAGAACATGAAGCTCACCAGGTCGTGTTTCCATGTGGACAAAAGGGCCATCTGTTGTCCACAGGCCACTCTCCACGACGTGTCCCCGGGTACTCCCGCCGTAGAACTACACCTTTTACACACCCCGAGATGACTGCCCAAGCAGCAAGCTGAGGGCGAGCTGATCGAGCAACTCACGCCGCAAATGCTCGAACGACTTCGGACCGACGTCGCCACGGGCGTGAGCGTCCTCGAGGTTGGTGATGGCTTCCAGAAGTGCTTGGCGTGACCCTGCCGTGTCGCGCCTCTTTGGGCTGACGAGCGACCAAGCGACGAGTGCAAGCGCGATCACAAGCGCGGTTACCCCCGAGGCAATCTCATACGTGATGTTGCCCACCAAGCGACCAAGGCCAGCCTCTGGAAGACCCGCGAGGGTCACTTGCAATTCGTCAAGTGGCTTTTCTTTTGGCTTCATCAGGCGCTCGGTCATCAACGCCTTGCCGCCGTCTTGAAGCGGAGAGACCTGGGCAGGTGGAAGTCCGCTTGCGCGCAGCGATAGGCCAGGAATCACGGCTGTCCCGACACGAATGATCGCGACGTGCGGAGGAAGCCCGATGGTAAAGTTCATTTCCGATTCGTTGCGAAGCGGCAGCTGCCACCGGAACGAAAGGCGATGCTCACCCGGAGCAAATGTACCTCTGAGCGAGATTCCCTTGCCGTCGAGCTGGGTGACGGCTTGGTCGCTCATGGATTGTTGCGCGCTAAAGCCCGTTGCGGCCTTGGGAAGCGCAAGCGTGACGCCTTCAGCAAGCCACGCGCTCGATCCCAAGTTGTGAATCGTGAACACCTCGTCGAATTGGATGCGATCGTCGCGCAGCTCGGAAAAGAGAACCGTTTCGAATGCGATCTGTGCCTTCTCGACTTCGCGCACCACCGGAAAAACGTGGATCAGCACATTCGTGCCTCGCGTTTCGCCGAGGGTAAATGGCGGCGCGAAGAACACAGCGCCTTCGCGAAACGTGCGCACGCGATAGGCAAGGCCGGAAGCGACTCTCTGCGATTCGAACACCGCATCACCCGACGCGTCGGTCAACTTGTTGAATTGTTCACGACGCTCACCTTTCGCGACGGAGTTTTCAAGCACGCCAAGGATGACGACCTGGTTCGCGACGGGCTCACCCTTCTCGTTGCGAACGCGAATACGAATGGTGCCCTTGGCAAGCGCTTCGTCCTCTCGAGACGCGTTCTCCGGCGCCTCCGCAAGCGCGTGAGGGTTCGTCGCTTGTCCGTTCGCCTCCATGCCGCCCATCGGCGGATGGTCCTTGGGCAAGGTGCCTTGTGCGAGAGCAGCGGATGCAAACGTGAACGTGACAACAAACGCGAACGGCGTCAGCCACCGTGTCAACCAAGGTGTCATCTTGGGCGGCGGTGGTGTCATCGTGAGCGAAGCGGGTGTCATCCTGAGCGAAGCGAAGGACCCCCTCTGCGTCACGACTATCGTAGCGTCACCTGACGAATGCAAAGGGGCTCCGGGGGTCCTTCGGGCTCCGCCCTCAGGATGACACCGAGCACCACGCCGAGCGTGACACTCATGACAGCGAGGACCACGCCGAGCACCCGTCACGCCGCACCTCCGAGCTCGAAGGCGCATGCCTTGCAGAATTTCGCGTCCCCATCGTTGCTGACTTTGCACTTTGGACATGCGACGGCTGGCTTCGGTGGAACCGATCGGTACGCGCTCTTGGCCTTCTGAAGGCGATATTCTTCGACGAGAAGCTCAGCTGCGTCTCGATGAGGCGCGAGGAGGGCGTCGCTCGATTCGAGA
>JAHFDY010000177.1 GCA_023248735.1 Myxococcales bacterium | reverse complement strand
CGGAAGCTCCACGTTCTCCCACACCGTGAGATCGCCAATGAGATTGAACGTCTGAAAAATGAAGCCCACCTCGCGGTTGCGTACGCGCGCGCGCTCAGTCGCGGACAAGCCGCCCACCGAGCGACCCGATAGCAGGTACTCGCCGGAGGTATGAACGTCGAGCAAGCCGAGAATCGACAAGAGAGTTGTCTTGCCCGATCCGGATGGTCCCTCGATTGCGAGGTACTCGCCTCTACGCACTTCGAAGTGAATGTCCGCAAGCGCATGCGTCTCGAGTTCATCCGTGAGGAAAACCTTCTTTACGGCATCGAGCTTGATAAGAACTGTTGCTTCATTATTAGTCATCTTAGTTGACTTTCTACTTGGTTGACTTATTTCAAACGAATCCGATCGACCGCTTCCCAGGCCGACGTTTCCGAAACGACAATCTCGTCGCCCTCGGCAAGGCCGCCCACAACCTCGACGTCGCGTGCAGACCCACGACCCAGTTGCGTTGTTACCCGCGATGCATGCACGTGGTCGCCGTCGAACCGGAAGACCCTCGTGGTCGCGCCATCGCGAGCCCCAGCAGGTCGCGCCACGAAAAGTACATTGTCGAGCCTCTCAATTTCGACATACCCCGATACAGTCTGATCCGCGCGGGAGCCCTTGGGTGGACCGTCGTCGAGTGCGACCTCAAGCCGAACGCTCCCGAGCATCACCGTTGGGTCGACGCGTTCGATGTGGCCTCGAAAGTTACCAGCGGGCGACTCAAATCGCACGGCGAGGCCGCGATAGACATCCTTAGCGTACCCTTCGGCGACTTTGACCTCGGCTTTGAGATGGTCGGGCTCGGAAACCTTTGCGAGCAGCGTTCCGATGGCAACCCATTGGCCGCTCTGAAGCGGGATCTCTTGAAGGATGCCGCGTATGCCCGCCCGAACGGTCAATGAGGCAAGTTGACGCCGGCGGAACTTCGCGATCTCGACAAGGCGCTCGATCTCCTTGCGTTGCGCGGTGAGCTGACGGCCACGACCCGATTCGAGCGTTCGCAGGCGTCCTTCGTCGATTTCGACGCGCCCCCTAAGACCGTGCACCTTATTCAATGCGTCACGATGGTCCATTTCGTTGATCAATCCTTCTGGCACAAGACGAGCCGCCACACGCGCGTGGTTCTCCGCTTCGCGCAATGACGATCGCAAGTCTCCTAAGTTCGACGCCTGGGCTTTGCGGTCGACGTCGGTCCGCACGTCGAGCTGGATCAACCCCGATTCTGCACTGGCAGCTTGGCGTTCGGCTTCAAGCGCAGCAAGTTCAAGTTCCGCATTTTCGAGCACGACCACGACCGTGTCGGGTTCGACCACCGCACCCGGACGCACCGCGATCCGCGAAACGCGCGCTGCCGAAACCGCACTCAGCCATTCGATGCGCTCGGGCACCAGCACGCCTTGTACCGGAACTTGACGAAGCAGGTCTCCCCGATGAACGCGTTCGGTCCAAACCGAACCCCTCTCAACGTCGATCGCCGCGGCGGATGCGCGATGCATCGTGAGGAAGGCAAGGCCAAGCGTGATGGCACCAATGACGATGGCCAGGCTTACTTTGCGACGCTTGCTTGGGGCTTGCCGAGGAACATCCACGGGTCGCACTGAGCGACTTCCGTGCCAGAGCGCACTGCACACGAAACCAATCAAATCTGCGCTGTTTCACAATCGCGACGGGAACCAGATGGTTCGCTCTTGGGAAATCCGATCCCGGAATTGGGACGGACCATGGCAGGAGCTTCTACGGAGCACAGACGCCGCCGCCACACTTTTCGCCACTCGTCGCGGTGTTGTCGTCGTCGCACGGAGTACCATCTTTGATCGTCACGCACGAACCATCGAATTGGCAGACGCGACACATCTTCGGCTTCCCTGGGTCGAAGAGTTCAACGCTGGCGAGGACCGTGGAGCCCGCCTGTTGACCCACGCGCCCGCCCGCAATGATCACCTTGCCGTCGACCGTGAGACCAATCGTGGCGTCACAGCGGGCAAAGGCGAGCGGACCCATGGTGCTCCACGTGCCCGTGGCCGGATCGTACACTTCCGCGCGATTCAACGCGTTGGAGCCGTCGAGCCCACCCGCAACCAACACGCGCCCGGTTGGCAAAAGGATCATGGCATGACCAATACTCCCTGCGCTCATCGCTCCGGTTGCGGATACCGTGCCTGGTTGGTTGGTCGCCTGCGCATATAGCTCCGAAGCTGTCGATCCCGTCGCGCAACCCGACGACCCAGTGCCGGTGCACCCCCCTGCAAAGAGAAGTGTAGCGTTCGGCAGCCGCGCGACGCCACCTCGATAGTGACCACTCGACAGAGAAGTTCCGCTTGAGGTCGTACCCGCACCCGTCGTGCTGGGTTTGAAGATCTCGGTGCTCGCCGTGATCGTTCCTCCATTGCTGCCTCCAGCGACAAGAATCCTCCCGTCGTCGAGCGCCACGCCAAAATGACCGCTGCGACTGAGGCCCAAGAGACCCGCGGAAGTCACAGAAAACCCTTGTGCCGGATCGATGACATCAATCGCGTTCGAGTTTGAGGCGTTGCTGATTTCGCCGCCCATAACGAAGACGCGTCCGTCGGTGCCACGGACAAGCGGAGACTTCGCGCGTGCAACCGCCAAGCTGGTCGACTTTGCGGTCCAGGCGCTGCCTGACCACGCCTCCATCGTGGCGACAGGGCTGGTCAAAGTGTTCGTGGTGTAGCCGCCGACGACGAGTACCGATCCATCGTTCAGCAAGACCGTTCCTGGAAGGACGCGGGCGGTCGTCATTGACGTACCCGCCGCGAGAACACCTGTCGCCGAATAGATGTCGACCGCAGCCGATGTTCCGGTTGCCGTCACCCCACCAAGGAAGAGCACGCGGCCATCAGTCGCGCTGAGCGAGTGAGGCGGCGAGGCGAAGAGCCCCCGGCCCACGGAAAGCGAACTGCTCAGTGTAGTAAATGATCCGTACCATACGGTAACGGTCGCGGTGGCCCAGCGCGAGGGGTCCGCAACGCTCTTCGCCACAACGTGAAACTCACCGTTCTTCCCAGGCGCCGTGTAAACACCACCACTTGTCACGCTGCCGCTATCGCTGGTCTCGACGATCGACCACGTAACGCTCTTGTCCGTCGCGCCCGTCACGGTCGCGATCAACGTCGTCTGTTTCAGACCGGGTACGACTATGGTTCCGGGCGTTATTGAAACGCTTACAGATCCGGTCTCGCTCGTTGTGACGGGAACGTCCGACGTCACATCGCTTACGACGATCACATCCACGGGCGCGTCTGGTTTCACCGTGACGTCGCTCGAAGCGTCGACCGTCGCATCGGGCCCGCCGTCCGCACTTGCGCCATCTTGAAGCGTCGAGCCATCGGGAATGGCAACGCCATCAACGCACACGTTGTCGACGCTGCACTGCAAAGGCGAAGGGCAGGTCTTGTCCAACGCGCACGGGTATCCCGTATCGGCAATGGACCCACAGCCCACGGCGATGACCGAAAGTGGAATTGCCCAAACGGCGATGACGCGCATCATGTCGTGGCCTCCAAGTGTCTCGAACAACATACCGCAGGCGGCGCTTCTGGCGGTAACTTACGCGATTTAAGTGCGGCCGCTTTTGTGTGGCAGTTAAGGACAACGAACGAGGCGCCCGGGCCGCACGCTCGTTAAGGATCCGTTCTCCGCGATGACCTGCCCGCTCACCAGCGTGGCCCGGTAGCCTCGCGCATCCTGCAGGAAACGCTTCCCACCAGCCGGCAGATCGCGAACAAGCCGCGGACTCCGCAACTCGAGTTCGTCAAGATTGATGACATTAAGGTCAGCTTTCTTACCGACTGCGATCTCACCCCGATCGCGAAACCCCATCCACGCAGCGTTCGCACTCGTCAGCATGTGGACCGCACGTGGCAATGACAACCTGCCTTCCGCGCGGTCACGCACCCAATGCGTCAGCAGAAATGTGGGAAAGCTCGCGTCGCAAATCGTTCCTACGTGGGCCCCACCGTCCGAGAGACCGAAGAGCGCGAGGGGATGGTGCAGCATCTCCGCAACCGCATCGAGATTTCCAGATGCGTAGTTGTAAATCGGGAAGTAGAGCAGCGCGTGTCCATCGAGTTCGAGCAGGGCGTCGTAGACAATCTCGAGCGGCCTCTTCCCTTTGCGCAGCGCTTCGCCATACATCGATGTTTGGCGATCGGGTTCGTAGTTCGGTTCTTGTCCCAATCGAAAGAGGCTCATCGAAACGAAGTCGAGCTTGGCAAGTAACTGATCGGCGAGCGGAGGAATCGGGCTGCCATCCCCCGCCACAGGTTCCGAGGTTTCGGACAGAAGGCGATCACGCACTTCAGGATTTCGCAAGTGCGCAACGCGCTCAGCCAGGGGCAAGTGGCTCACCACCTTGTAAGACGGGAACCCGATGAACGGATGGAACGTGGCTTCGAGGCCCAAAATCACTCCGATTCCGCGCGGAGCCGTCTGCACGCGCATGCGATGTCCAGCAGCAACCGCGCGCTCGGTACGAGCGAGAATACGGCGCCACTGTTCAACGTCGCCAACACGCTGAAGCATCGAAATGGAAACACCGCGACCGCTGGCGGCACACATCGCGTCAACCAAGTCGAACTCAGAATCAAATGCGTGCGGCCCCAAGGCCATGTCGAAGTCGCTCACGATCTGAAGAACACCGCGATCAACTTCCCCCAATACTCGGACCAACGCCTCGAGCTCTCTCTTGCCCGCGTCGGCAGCCGGCGTTTCGCTTCCATCGGTTGCTCGATGGTTGTCAGTCCTCCCGGTCGAGAAACCCGCCGCTCCCGCTTCGAGGGCCGAGCGGAGCTCGCCACGCATGACCGCGAGGTCGTCCGCTGAAGCTACTTGCCCTACCGCTGCGCGATCACCCATCGCATAAACGCGCAGAGCGTCGTGAGGCACATGGCACGCGAAATCGATCGCATGCGGTGTCGCGTCGAGCGCATCCATGTATTGGACAAACGTCTCCCAACGCCAGTTGAGCCCTTCGGCAAGGGCAGCGCCGGGGATGTCCTCGACGCCTTCCATGAGCGCAATGATGCGGTCGCGATCCGCGGGTCGTGCTGGCGCAAACCCAACTCCGCAACTTCCCATTACCGCAGTGGTCACGCCGTGAACCGACGAGGGGAGCAAGTCCGAATCCCAACTTGCTTGACCATCGTAATGGGTATGGATGTCGACAAACCCCGGCGTGACAACGCAACCCCGTGCGTCGATCTCGCGCTTGGCCGGAGACAGATTTTTCCCCACCGCTGCGATTATCCCTCCCGCAATGCCAACGTCGGCATGCACAGGATCGCCGCCAGTTCCGTCCACCACCAAACCACCCTTGATCACCAAGTCCATGCAGCGAGGGTCTCCCCTCGAATTTGGCGCGTCAAGCCCGGCGCATGACGCTTGCCATAACATCCAGGCGGGCCGATCCTACGTTGATGAGACTGGTCACCGCCTTTTGTCTCCAGTGAATGTGCTCACCCTGCAATCCATCGGCGTCGTGCGATCGTCACTCGACGAGCGTGCTTCGGCCGCGCGCCAACCTGCAGCGAGCAACGGCGCGGAAGGAACGATCGAGCTCAACGACGATCTCGAAGACGCCCTCAGCGAACTCGCGAGCTTCGATCGCATTTGGGTCCTCTTCTGGTTTCACTTGAACGCTGGCTGGCGCCCCAAAGTGCTTCCGCCTCGCAGCGAAAGGCGCCGCGGCGTGTTTGCGACGCGATCGCCCCACAGGCCAAATCCGATCGGCCTCAGCGCTGTACGCCTCGTCTCGATCGAAGGCCTCACACTGCACGTTGCGGACCTCGACATCCTCGACGGCTCGCCGGTCTTCGACATCAAGCCGTACGTCGCCTACGCGGACGCGTTCCCTGACGCGAGCACCGGGTGGCTCGCGCGACCGAGCGATCCAATCTCAACATACGATGTTACATTTTCTGCGCTTGCAGACGCACAGCTCGCATTTGTTCGAGAGCAAACAGGATTCGATCTGCGGGCACGCCTTATCGACGTCTTGTCGCTCGGGCCCACGCCTCACGCATATCGCCGTATCAAACGAGACGAACGGAGCGCGCTCATCGCCGCGAAGGAGTGGCGAGCGCGTTTTTCTACCGACCACAACGTCATCCAAGTCGACTCCATATTCAGCGGCTACTCGCCTCGCGAGCATGCGGAGAGTGCCGCTCCGGAACTCGAGATTCATCGCGCGTTTGAATCGCGGTTTGGCAGGACAAGGTAGTGCAAGCCATCCCCGCATCGCGTCGGGACATCTCGCTGACGGCAGTCTTGATCGGGCTCGCGGGCGTGATGTCCGGTTGCGCGTCGGCGCTGTTTCTCTACTTGCTTGATGCGGTGACGACGTTCAGAGAACGTCACTCGTTTATCGTCTACGCGCTTCCACTCGGCGGATTCGTGCTCGGCCACGTCTACGAGAAGATGGGCAAGCCGATCGCAGGAGGCAGTGAGCTCGTCGTCACACGCCGCGCCGAGGGCGGGCCCATGATTCCGCTTCGCCTTGCCCCAATGGTGCTCTTCGGAACGCTTCTCACCCATCTCTTCGGTGGCAGTGCGGGGCGCGAAGGTACTGGCGTTCAAATGGGTGCCAGTCTGGCCGACAGCACATTTCATAAGTTACGAATCGACGGTTCGCTAAGACAATACGTACTTGCAGCCGGGATCGCGGCCGGCTTCGGCTCGGTGTTTGGCGTTCCTCTCGCGGGCGCGATCTTCGCAATCGAGCTCGTGCGAGGAGGCGCTCGTGAATGGCGCTTGCTCCCGGCGACTCTTGTTGCGGCCTTCATTGGCGATCGCGTCACGATCGCGCTCGGCGCACATCACGCTTCGTATCCAAAGGTGGCGGCGGTAGCGATCACCTTCACGCTTGTCGCGCAGTGGGTACTCATCGGATCGACGATTGGGATCGTTGCGCTTGGGTTCATCGAAGGTATCGGGCGAATCAAGAAGTTCAGCATATTGACCGTCAAGCGGCTTCCTTTTCGTCTCGCGATCGGTGGAGTCTTGATCGTGGTGGCTTGGCGTCTCGTTGGCTCGAACGACTACCTGGGTATTGGCACCTCTGGCATCGGTCGGGCATTCACGGAGCCACAGGGACCGTCGGTATTCGCGTGGAAGATCGCGTTCACGGCGATCACATTAGGTACGGGCTTCATCGGCGGCGAGGTGACGCCCCTTTTCTTCATCGGTGCGACGTTGGGCAGCGCCCTCGCCCATCAACTTGGGCTACCGATTGAGCTCGGCGCAGGCGTTGGCCTCGCCGCGATGTTTGGGTCTGCAGCAAAGGCGCCCATCGCGCTCACGGTGATGGCCGTCGAGCTCATGGGCCCGGCCATTTTTCCGCACGCGCTATTGGCTACGGCGGTAGCGACACTGGTGAGTGCACGGCGAAGCATCTATCGCCCTACGGCTTGAACACTTCGCGTTGCAAGTACGCGAGCACCGATGCGCTCTCGTTCACGACGCGTCCGCTCACGACCGGCTCGACATCGAAATAACCAAACGCTCGCAGCGTATCGGACCGCTTCGTATTGGTGGTCACCGTGAGGTCGAACGTGGATTTGTACGCATTTGCGTTGTTGGTAGCGTTGAGCGCGCGAAGATTCTCACCAATGGACTTCGATGAGGTCGCGGTGTGACAGCTCACGCAATCGATGGTCTCCGGCGTGTGCTTCTCGGGATTGAGCACGCGCAGCACGCCATCGTATGCGGCTTGCGCTTTCTCAGCGGTCGCAGCCGTCACGCTCGACTCGTTGAAGAAGAGACTCGGATTGTCGTCAGCCTTGAGCTCCGGCGTTGCCGAACCCTGAACAACGAACCCGACCGTCGTGAACTCTTGGGTCTTCACGCCGAGCGTCGCAATTGTAATATCCGTTGTACTATTTCCGGAAATCTCAAAACCGCCAAACACCCAAGTGCCTTGCCTGCTGTTCGTGCGCTGCATAAAGGTCGCGCGGACCAAGTTTGACGCCCCCGCGTACTCGAGCACCAACGCACGAAGCCGTGTCGCAAATGTTCCATCAAGCCCCTCACTCGCAAGCGTTGGATGCACGCCAAGCGCGCGCGTCGGCTCGCTACCATGCCCTGCGATCGCACCGGCAAGTACCTTGAGCTGGTCGCGCGCAAGTGAGTAGAACGTGTGAACAGCAGCATCCTGCGGCGCCACTTTCCCTTCGTCCACGCGAATAGGTTGCATCACGAGCCGCAGCTGGTTGCTGCATTCCGTGCTCGTGCCGAAGCGAAAGCAAGGGTCGATTCGAACTCCAACGACGCGGATATTCTCGCGCGCGAACGCCGCTACCGAGAGCTGAGGCATTTTTTGATAGATCGATGCGGGCAATAGCTCGCCCTTCGCCCCCGCCGAAGACGGCCCAAGAAGACGGTCAACTTTATTGACTTCGTTAGGAAGGGGCCAGAGCACGGAGACGTCGTGAAGGGCCTGCGGGGTGCCGGGCTCACCTATGATCGCTCCGCCCGCGTCTTGTGCCATTGCGGCATCACTTTGAAGCCCTCCTCCGTCAGGATTCAAAGCTGCAGTACCGCAAGCCGCAACAGATGACGAAAATAGAAGGAGCCAATGTCGTTTCATGTTCTGTCCGTGAGCAAGTGTCGGGCCAATGAGCCACAAGCCTATCGAGACTCAACGACGAACGACGCCCAAAAGCTCTCCCAGTCTGCGTCAACGCAACCGTAACAACGCTGCATGTGCACAAGGCGGAAGTTCCAAAAGCCAGGTGCGGCCTCGAAGCTAACGTTGCCGCGTTCGTTCGTGCGACGCGTCTGCACGTTCACGGACCCGTTTCTTCGCACAAAAGCGGCAACGGATGTGCCCTCGAGCAGCGTGCCATCGAACGTGACCGTTGCTTCGAGGCGCTTTCCTAGATCGCTGTTGGTGAGCGTGATCTCAAGCCGCTGACCAAACTTACGTTTTGAAATCGCGC
>JAHFDY010000024.1 GCA_023248735.1 Myxococcales bacterium | reverse complement strand
ACGGGTTGAAGTTACCATCCTCGTCTCATGCACCCGCCCTCACCTGCCCTGGCCGCCTTTCGTGAAGCCCGCGTCGAATACGCAGACGTCGAAAACGGACGCATCGCGTTTCGTCGCTTCGGCTCGGGACCGCCGCTTGTCATGGTCCACGGCTGGCCAGTCTCCGGCGCTACGTATCGGCACATCTTGCCGGCGCTTGCCCGTGAGTATTCGTGCATCGTGGTCGACCTCCTCGGCACGGGAAGCTCTGAGTGGACGGACAAGTTCACGTTCGCCTTCGCGGAGCACGCGGAATCCGTAAGAGCCGTCGTCGACGCGCTCGGACTCGAGTCGTACGCATTACTTGGCCAGGACACCGGTGCCACCGCCGCGAGGCTGCTGGCGGCTTCCGATCGGCGGGTGCGCGCGCTCGTGATGGCCAATACCGAAATCCCGAAGCATCGACCTCCCTATGTCCCGCTCTACGTGCACATCGCCAAAAGCCAGGTGCTTTGGAGCAACGTGCGGCTCACCATGCGGGTTCCTTTCTTAAGACGTTCGGCACTCGGACTCGGCGGATGCTTCGCCGATCTCTCGCACCTCGACGGCGAGTTTCACGATCTATTCGTCTCCATCCTGCTCGAACCGGGGCGAGCAGGCGACGGCCAACGCCGCTACCTGGCCGGCATCGATTGGAGCGTGGTGGACGCTCTCCCAGCAACGCACGCACAAATTCAAGTACCGGTGCTGCTCATCTGGGGCGCGGACGACCCAACATTTCCGCTCGCGCTCGCGAAGAAAATGGCAACGCAGTTTCCAGCGCTCGCAGGGGTCCGCGTCATCGAAGGTGCACGCTTACTGGTCCACGAAGAGCGACCCGAAGCGTTTGCAAAACACGCGCTGGAGTTTCTCAAGACACTCCCGACCTCGAACGTCAGCGAAGCAAAGTCAATCAACTGAACTATCGCCCCCGCCCGAAACCCGACGATGGCGGCATCACCCAAGCAACAAATGGCCAGGCTCCAGTCGGTCAGAACGTGAGTTCTGCGACCACTGGCCCAGCGCACAACGGACCGAAGGTCCGGACGACCGACCCACGCCGATCGCGGCATCAACTACACGATGAATGGGTGGTTTCCGTCCGAAAGCAATCGGACGCGACCCTCTGCATCAGCAAAAGCGATAAATAGGTGGTGACATCCGACACACCCTCGCGAACCGCGAGCCCCAACTCAACAAAACGCGCCCCACTCGACGTTCAAAGCGCAACCCGTCAATGCCGACTGCGACGTCGGAAACCGTGCTGACTCGGGCGCAACGGCGGGTGCCGCGCGAAGGCTACGAAGCGTGTCAAACCGACGTGAAGTCGGAGGTGCCACCTCGACGTCCGGATCGTCGGGGTCGAGTTCGATCTCTTGTTCCACCCTACTCGACGCGCCATCTGGCGCCTGCCGCAAACGCGTCTCGCTAGACCCCGAACTGGGCCCGGAGCCAATCGCGCGCGCGCTAGACGCAGGGGCAGATCGCCCGCCGACAGCACTAACAAGGGTAATTTCCTCACGGCACAACATCGCAAATCTCCAAAAAAGATAACTTCAAGAACTACCCGCGCACTACCCGTTCATATGTTCGACGCATCAGCATCTTGATCGGTTCAACTCATCAATTCGATCTCTGATTCCCACTCCGATGCGTGATCGGTCCCAGGGATTCAAATCGTCTTTGGTGTGAACCAATTTCACACTTCATGCGTTTCCTAACGAACAATGGATAGATCGCTCCCGCTAGTAGTTGGTTTCATCGGCGAATCCCCTGTAGCCTTCCGCACAATGACTGAAGCTGGAGGCCGTATGAACCGCCGTTCGACAAGCCGCATCGTTGTGGGTCTTTCACTCGCGCTATCCCCTCTTTTCCTGCTCGGGAGCACCGGTTGCAAGAAAGACAAGCCCGTTGACGATGCAGCTCTCCCCGCGATCAACGAACCCGACGTCGTCGAGGTCGCGCCTCTGGAAGAGCTTGATGCAGGCGACGCTGGCGACGGTGATGCCGACGCGGCCAAGAAATACGGACCGGCCGGCGCCGGAGCGAAGATTCGAGCCTGCTGCAACTCAATAAGCGCCTATCTCAACAATCCGCTCGTCAAGATGAGCCCCGAAGGCGCCGCGGCGAAGGGCTACCTCGGCCAGTGCTACGCAACAGCCAGCGCAGTCGACAAGAATCCGAATGCCCCAGAGGTCGCGCAACTTCGCGCAACGATGGCCGGAAAGCCGATTCCAGGTTGCGGCGGCTTCTAAGCGCGCTCACGCAGCCCGTGGTCGTAACCACGACCAAGCGAGGCAGCTTCCACCTCGCATCCGTCAACATGCTTAACCAATACACCATTGCCTTCGGTGACGGTGCCAATCACCTCGAATCCTTCAATGGAACTCGGCGCGCTCACGACGAGGGCGTAGTCCTCTCCGCCCCAGAGTGCCAAAGCCAACGCATCACTCGGGTCTAATCGCGGCGCGCACTTCAGGAGCTGCGCTTCTACAAGGACCACCCGAACGCCTGATGCACGCGCCAAGTGTTCCACGTCTTGACCAAGACCATCAGACACGTCGATAGCAGCCGTAGCACTTGCATGAGCGCGAAGACCTGCCTCTATTTGCGCGTGCGGCCTTCGCCACGCAGCGATACCTGCGCCGGCCCGGCTGCCTCCCATCAGGTGCGTAAGCCCCAGAGCTGCATCACCAAGTCGTCCAGCAACTTGAACAAGGTCACCAGGGCGAGCGTTGCTTCGAAGCAGCGGCTTGGCTGCCCGACCAAGAACCGTCATCGTTACCGAAAACGTACCGCCTCTCGATACATTTCCGCCGATCACCGGACAGCCCAGAAGCCCAGCCGCCTCACGCTGACCTTCGCTCACCTCGAGGATCATCGCCTCACTCACATCATCCGAAACCGTCAAAGCGGAGAGGGCCCCCGTGGGCATAGCCCCCATCGCCGCGAGATCACTCGCAGCTGCCATCATGCTGCGATACCCGACGTCGGCCCACGAGAGCCACTCACGTCGAAAGTGAACGCCTTCCACTTGCGCATCGATCGTCCACACAATCGATCCCGAGCCCTCGCGGAGCACTGCAGCGTCATCGCCGATCCCTACGATCACTTCCGGCGAAGCCTGCGCAAGAACGCGGTTCAGCGCAGTGATGAGCCTGAACTCGCTCACGACGGAGCGCCCAGCGCAGGGAGCTCAACGACGAAGACAGTACCGGAGGGTGCGTTGTCCTCGATGCGAATGCCGCCCTCATGAGCATCGACAAGTCGCTTGACGATCGACAGTCCCAAGCCCGCTCCGCCGAACTCCCGCGTCGACGAGCTATCAACTTGGTAAAACGCATCGAATACGCGCGAGCGTTCGCGTTGAGGGATGCCGATCCCAGTATCGGCGACGCGTACCTCAATCGCGCGTTTCGAGGCCGCAAGAAGCGCGAAACCCGGCGTCTCCTCAGGAACCGAAGGCCTAACGTCAACTTCGGTTACGGCAATCGAAACGGTGCCTCCTTGCGGCGTGAACTTGATGGCATTGTCAATCAAGTTGATAAACACCTGCCGAAGGCGCTCGGGGTCTCCGTGCGTATCGGAGAGGGAGCCTTGCGCCTGCAGTAGGAGCGTCACCGAACGTTTCAGTGACTGAGGCTTTACTGACGAAATTGCCTCCTCGAGCACCGATTTAATCGCGACGCGGCGCCTCTGCAGATGCATCGATCCCATATCGAGTTTCGTAAGGTCGAGCAGGCTCAAAATAAGGCCGAGCAATTGCTCGCCCTTGCTTCGAATCGTCCGCACGTAATCGGTCTGCTCGTCGGTCAAAGGCCCAACCAAGCCCTCGCCAAGCATTTCGCTGTATCCGATGATCGAAGTCAGCGGCGTGCGCAATTCGTGGCTCACCGTCGCTAGAAAGTTCGACTTTAGTCGGTCAAGTTCCTTGAGTTGTTCGTAGGTCTCCTGGAGTGCGACGTTCTTCTCTTCGAGCGCGCGGTAACCCTCTCTCGCACTCGCAAGATGCATCCGACTCGACAAGAGGGCGCGGTGTCCGCTGAAGAGGATGAGGTCGAGCGCGTTTTTGAGATGCGTCGCGATGCGTGCGACGGTGTCGACTTTCGCCTTCGGCATCTGCAGGAGGGCAACGTTCGCTAGCTCGGCTTCGGCCGGAGGGACGAGCGCAAGAAGTGATGGTGGCGCTTCCCGAACGGCAACGGGCAAGTAAGGACCGATGACCAAGCGACCGACGGAACGACCTTCGTAAACGAGCGGACAGACGCGATATTGCGCGCCGGTAAAACACGGATGCAATACGTCAACCGCATCGGGAACGAGCGCCTTCACCGCGCCAACGGTCTCACTGCACGCGACGCGACCGTTGGGTGTTTTCGCCACGAACGCGCAGATGGACTGTGCGGTTGCTGCCTCTGCGATGAGCGCCCCCCCGCTTGAAAAAATGCGAACACCAATGCCAAACAGAACAAAGAAGCTCCGACACAACTCGCCAAGCGCTTCGCGTTCCACCAGATCCTCGATGCGCAAAGCACCGTCAACAATGTCGCCAAACTCGCTGTCAGCGACGCTCACAACAAGCTCCGTCGCTCGAGCGAGCCCGACACCGCGTGTTCGCACAATCGGTCGAAACTCATCTCGACCCCAAGCTGGCGAGCCGTCAATTCGATGAAACGATGGCTCTCGATGCCGAGCATCTCTGACAATTTGTGAGAACGATCGAGGTGCATCCAGGTCAAATGTAACAGCGCAAAGAAGGATTCGAGCACGCCTTCGCCCGAAATTGCACTCGCCCAATACACAGGCTCCCTGCCCCTCGCAGCGAGCTCTTCTACGTCTTCGGGCGTTCTCGAATCGTCGAGGTCTCGCTTGTTGAACTGAATGACAAGTGGAAGGTCTTTGATCGCGACGCCGAGCTCACTCAAATTGTTTCGAAGGTTGAGGAACGAGTCCGCATTGGCTTGCGCCTGGCTACGTTGCGCATCTGCGACGAAGACCACCCCGTCAGCGCCCTGGAGCAAGAGCTTGCGTGTCGATCCATGGATGACTTGGCCGGGCACCGTAAAAATCTTCACGCGAAGGGTAATGCTATTCGGCATCGACGGACGCCCCTCGCCCTCCTCGGGTCGAAAGATGAACGGCAGCACATCGAAGAAGAGCGTGCGGTCGTCGCGCGTCTCGAGCGTCATCAGACGCCCTCGACTCTCCTGCTTTGTCATGTCGTGCAACGATCGGAGATTCGTCGTCTTTCCGCTGAGCGCGGGGCCATAGTAAACGAGCTTTATCGTTGCTTCTTTGGCCTCGAACTGAATTTGCACGCAATAGAGGGTATCCGAAGGAGTATCCTCGCGGCCATGATCGAAGAAGGAGCAAAGGCCCCGTCGTTCAAGCTGGAGAGCGATGGCGGCGAATTAGTCACTCTCTCATCCTTCGCGGGCGGCTGGCTCGTCCTCTATTTCTACCCGAAGGACAACACACCAGGCTGCACACGGCAGGCACAGGCGTTCAGCGAGTCGATGGGCAAATTGAGGAAGCTCGGCGCCCAAGTCGTTGGCGTTTCGAAAGACTCGGTGAAGAGTCATTGCGCCTTTCGCGACAAGTATGCCCTCAAATTTCCGCTACTTTCGGACCCCAACCTACTGGCGCACAATGCCTTCGGTGCTTACGGGGAAAAGACGATGTACGGGAAGAAAGTGATGGGCACCATCCGTTCGACCTTCATCATCGACCCCAAAGGAAAGATCGCCAAGGTGTTCTCGCGCGTCAAAGTTGACGGCCACGCTGACGCAGTCTTCGCCGCAATAAGGGCTCTTCAATCCGGATAACGAACAAAGGGTTTTCATGGCACAAGTTCCCGAGCTCGATTTTGCCGCGTTCGTCGAGCAACGCAAATCGATCCATGCCGGCGGCACCCTTAGTGGTGGCCACGACTACGCATACGTGAGCGATCGCAATGCGCGCGCCACATTCGAGCGCATTAAGCCGATCGAACTCGCTGTCGCGGCCTCGGTTCGCATGTTCAAGCAACTTGGCAAGAATCAATTCTTGGGCAGCTCGGTGAAGGTGAGCGATCGTCAGTTTCCGCGCCTGCACAGCTTGGTCAAAACGTGCGCAAACACGTTACAAATCGCCACGCCTGCCGTTTACATCGTCAACTCGCCGAGCCTCAACGCTGCAACGTACGGCACGCCCGACGAAGCCTACATCTTTGTGCATTCTGCACTTGTCGATCATTACACTGACGAAGAACTGCTCAGCGTCATCGGGCACGAATGTGGGCACATCCACAATTCGCACGTCGTCTACCTTACCGCCTTGCACTATCTCACCCAAATGGCCGGCATCTTTGTCCGCTGGGCCGTCGAGCCAGCCGTGATTGCGCTGCGTGCTTGGTCCCGGCGCGCGGAAATCACGTGCGATCGCGCGGGCATGCTCTGCTCCAACAGTGAAACGGTCGCGCAGCGCTCGCTCGCGAAGCTCGCGCTTGGCTCACGCAAGCTCTACGAAGAGCTCGACCTCGAGGTCTTTCTTGAGCAGTACGAAGAAGGCAAGGAAGGTCTCGGCCGCTACATGGAAGTGTTCTCAACGCACCCATGGCTTCCCAAGCGCATCTTGGCCATGCGCGAGTTCGGCAAGAGCTCCCTCTTTCGGGCACACGCGGGCCTCGGCAACGACGGATCCACGATGGACGAGGTCGACACGAAAGTGAAAGCCATCTTGCAGGGCGACGCCTGATTCACCTGTATCTGGGGCTCGCCGTTTCGAGCTCATCTTTATTGAACGTGTTTGTTGAGAAAGGTCACCATCAATGCTCGAAAGCTTTCGCGAGCGAAAAGCAAAGGTTTCACAAGATCTACACCTCCTAGGAACGCTCGCTGCGGAAGTCGGAGCGCGGTCTCTAGCTGCGCGTGTCGAATCCACGCTCGTCACAAAACTTGAGGAAGATCGCTTTCACCTCGTCGTCGTCGGCGAATTCAATCACGGCAAGTCGACCTTCATCAACGCGCTACTCGGCACGCGCGCGCTCCCGACTGGCGTGACCCCTACGACCGCAGCGATTCACCATATTCGTTTCGCGGAGCAACCAGAGGCCGCACTCGTCTACACATCCGGCGAGCGCAAAGCGATTCCGTTCGAGAGTGCGCGCGATTTCTCGGTGGGTGGCACCACCACAGAAAGCGTTGACTACCTCGAAGTTGGCTATCCCTCGGCACTGCTAGCAGAGCGCATTTTGCTCGTCGACACACCCGGCGTGAACGACCTTTCGCTTCAGCGATCAGACATCACGTACAGCTACATTCCACGCGCGGACGCGGTGCTCTTTCTGCTCGACGCAGGCCAGATTCTTAAGGAGAGCGAACGGGTCTTCCTTCAGGAGAAGTTGCTCAAAGCATCGCGGGACAAAATCATCTTCGTCATTACGAAGTGGGATCTGCTGGACAAAGCAGAGCAGCAAGAAGCGCTCGAGTACGCGCGCAAACATCTATCCACATTCGTAACTTCTCCTGTCATATTTCCGGTGAGCGCTGAGCATGCTCTCGAAAATCGCCGTGATGAAAGCGGTCTCGATGCGTTGCTTGCGCACCTGACCACTTTCCTCGCCGAAGAACGCGGGCGCATCCTGCTCGACAACGCGCTCGGTGAAGGCATCAACGTGACGAACCTTCTTCAGAAGGGCATCGATGCAAGAAGGCGCGCGGTCACGATGGAGACCGCTGAGCTCGATCGGCGAATCGCAACTCTTGAGAGCGACCTCGCCGGCCAGGCGAGCACCATCGAGCAACGCCGGCTACAAATCCGCGAAGAGCTCGCCGGCATCAAGGTAGGTGCCCGCAAAGACCTTGAACGTTTCGTCGATGAGACGATTGCAAAGCTTCCTGGGGTCATCGATTCGGCAAAGACGGATGAGCTCAAGCAACACCTGCCTGCGTTCCTCGAAGATGCGTTTCGCAAGTGGGCTGAAGCAGAGACAAAGGAGATCGCTGAGCAACTTGAGCGGATGGCTGAGCGCACCGTCGCCTTGGTTCGAGATGACGCGAGAGCGACGACCGATCGCGTCAGCGAAGTTCTCGGCAGTCAAACGAACAAACCGTTGAGTGTCGAGGTTGACACATTTGCGTACGACGTCGGTGTCGTCGCACTCATGCTCGGTGGCCTCGGTTTCATGGTCGTCAACGTCGTTGTCGGCGGACTCCTCGCGGTTGCGGGTCCCGTGCTCGCACTCATGCTGAAGAGCCGCGTGGAAGACGAGTTTCGCAAGCGCGCAAAGGAGGTTGCGCCTGGGGTCCTCCGCGATACTGCGTCGAAAATCGGCCCGCAAATCGATCAGCTCATCGAAGAGTTCGGAAATAAGCTTGACCAATGGGTGGTGAGCGCGGGCGAAGAATTGCATCGCCAGGTACTCGAAGTCCTGCAGCAATCGCGCGAAGGAAGGAGCGCGGGTGCCGTCGACGAGGCACAGACCCTCGTCGCGATCGAAGCGCAAGAGACGCGATTGCTCGCATGCCGCGAGAAGCTCGAGGAGACGCGCAAAGGGTTATGGTTAGCAGCGGTCGTGGAAGGTGCAGCGGCTTGACAGTCCACGATGAGCCATGAGGAGTCACCGCCCTCTTGGGATGGCTCGTCAGCTTTGCACTCCCCACGCCGCAATCGCATCTTGCCCCAGCGCCTGAAGCGATAAGTAGCGAAACCAAAAACGTTTCCACTCCTTGACGATTCTGGGACCCGACGTATCGCCGCGCATCGCGAAGTCCGTGATGCGCGTGATAGTAAATCGAAGGGCCGCAAGCGATCCTTCGTTGAACATGGCGGAGCGCTCGCGATCGCTCAGCGGGCGGACCTCGGTGTATCCACGCACGAGCGCGCTAGCGAGCGATTCATCAAGAACATTACCGGTGCACCATGCGAGGATCGTCACCATCAGATCGAAGACGAACGGCCCCTTCGCGGCGCTTTCGAAGTCGAGCAATGCGCTGATCTCATTCTGATCATTCCAAAGTACATTATCGCGAAAGAGATCCCCGTGCGTGAGGCCATGCGGCAACGTTGCGTCGCGCGCTGCGACGATAGTCTCGAGCGACTTGCGTAGCCCGGGCACTTCGTTCACAAAGCGCGCGTCGTTTGCACGTTCGATGCGGTCGATCCGCTGGAACAGATCTTCGGGCCGAAAGCGGCCTTCCCCGATCGTGCCTTCAGGCGCCAATTCGCCAGCACGATGAATCCGCGCAAGTGCTTCCCCTACCGCTCGTGCCTCTCGAGGTGTGACGCTCGCCTGACACCGCATCGAACCGGAAATCCACGGAAAGAGCACCGCAGGCTTTCCTGAAATCACGACAAGGCGATTACCATCGGCCGCGACCAAGGGCGCGGGAGTCGAAACGCCAACTTGAGAAAGAAAGTCAACGAGCGCAACGTCTCTCTTTGCGCCGTCATGCGACTGCTCCTCGTAGAGCCGCATGAAGAACGTGCCTCGGTCGGTCGTGAGCCGAAAGTTCGAATTGACGCTGCCGGCTGCGAGGCCATCGAGCGAGGACAGCATGCCAAGATCAAAACGAGTGACCACGCTGCGCGCGTCATGATCGGAAACAGGGGTCAGAACAGCCACGCACGAACAATCGCGGGAACATCTCGTTTTGACAAGCGGAAGCTTGGACAGCTCGGGCGCGAATGGTCAATGCGATTGACCGTTGACGGCGGAACCAACACCTGCTCGTCACGCACCCGAGATTGCTTCGGAGGCGGAAAATGCAGCGCGCGAAGGCTACGCCTCTCAACAATAAGGTGGACGGCTTCGCAAACGAGGTGCTAATGCCGCACGTTAACTAGGCCACGGGAATCGGGCTTTTCCACGCCGAACCCTTTCCACGGCCCGCTCGAGGACAATCGCACATGGCCAAGGCAAAGAAAGACACCAAGGCGAAGGCACCCGCAAAAGGGGCAGCCAAGGACAAGGGCGCCAAAGAAGCTAAGGGCGCGAAGGCGAAGCCTGATGCAAAGGGCGCTGACGCGAAAGGCGCCGCTGCCGCAGCTGCGGGCGACGCATCGAAGCGCAAACTCGGTCTTCGCGGCGCCGCTCCATGGGCTGCGCGCCATGCGGCAAAGCACGCCGCCGAGGCGCGTGCCAGGGCAGCCGAGCCGCCTTTGCCAGGTAGTGCCCGCGCAACCATTCGCGTGCCCGTCGGCGCCGAGGATATCAAGAAGAAGATTGGCGATCTTCACAACGCTCTTACACAGATTAAGAGCCTGAAGAAGAATGTCGGTCGATCGTTCTACGACATCGGCGCGATTCTAAAAGATATCCAGCAGCGCCGCCTCTACGAGGCTAAGGGCTACGGCACCTTTGAAGCGTTCCTCGAGCGCGAGATCGACCTCGGCAAGAGCATGGGAATCCGCCTCATCCGCGTCGTCACAACGTTCGTGAAGGATGCCGCTCAAGAGTACGGACTCGACAAGGTCATGCTCGCCATGACGGCCCTCGACGCTGGGCTTGAAGGAGCGCCATCACCTGACGGGCGCCCTTCTCAGGCGCGCATCCCGCCCGCACCGATCTCAACGGCGTCGCTGCCGCTAAGGCCACCTGGCAGATAACGATCCCCTGGCAGAGCCTGGGGCATCTCGCAGCGCGATCGCCTTGGAGCGTTGTCGTGGGCACAGTGTGTACGCTGCACACACTGGCCCGCACGAGAATTGGCCCGTCCAAGTGCGAAACGGGATTCCACTTGGCAATCGTCGCATCGAGCGATCAGAATTGAAGACTCGACGATTGGGGGCCGACGCATGGCATGGCGACGAACATTGGCAACCTCTGCGGCGCTCATGGCGACCGGCGCGTTCGCCGAATTTGCGGGCTGCAGCAACTCGAACACGAACCCATCTCAAGCGGCGGACGGCGGGCGCGACATCACTGTAACTCCAACAGTTACACTTCCAGACGCCGCCGCCGAGGTTCCATTCACTTGGCAAGAAGTGAAGATCGCCGGCAAGATCACTCTCCCCGCAGGTGTAGCCGCCAACGTGGCCTCGCTCAAGGTGAACGGTCTGCTCAGTAGCGCGACCCCGAGCGCCGACGGCTCGTTCGAGGTGTCTGGCACCTCGAGCGGAAGACAAGGCGTGACACTCACCGATACGTCGGGAAAACTCGTCTTGCTCGGATGGATTCGGCCCGGGCAAGCGAACGTCCTCTCTACGCGCGAGGCGGCTACGTACTTGCTCTGGCTTCATCTCGGAGCGTCCCGATTCCCAGCTTCGGCTTGGGACTCGATTGTCGACCTTGTAGCCAAGCAAAAGCAGGTTGACGACCTCGCGGCTTTTCTCGACGAGAAGCTCAAGGCGAACCTCAATTATCTCGAACTCTCAAACGATACCGACCGAGCGGCGATAGGTAAGAAACTTGATCAACTACTCGCCGAGCTAACGCCCGGGTCACCGCCCACCAAGATGGTGCTCGTCAACCCAACGGACACCAAGAGCGGCGTCACCGTACTCATTGGGGACAAAGACGGAACGGCGGCGTCGGACGTCAATCAAATCACGCTCATGAACGAGTGGCGTCATCGTGCCCACGTCTTCATTGGCAGGAACATCGACGGACAGATCGTGCCCGAATCTGACTTTGAACTGTTGCCGACGAACGGTCTCAACGGCGCGATCGGTTCGGTGAACGATGTCATCGCGGGCAACGGGGCGTACACCCCAGTTTACTACGGCCCCGTTGGTCTCGGCACCGTTACGGACGAGAACGACGTTCGCAAGTATCAGCTGCGCATGGTCGGCCCGGGACTCGACCCCGGAACGGGCGCGAACCTGACCGAATCGCAAAAGTCGAAGCGTTCGTTTGTGTCGATGAAGGCGTTCTTGCTCGATCTCTTCTTGCCAGCCTTCTTCGCCGTCGGAAGCTTCGAGTGGGTTCACCACATGCTCGGCTCGTCATTCATGGGCGAATTTGTGAAGGAACTCGTTGCTCAGACGTACAGCGGCAATCTGATCAACATTGGCAACTTGGTTTACAATGGCGACTACAAGGGCGCGATGCTCGGACTCGCGAACACGCTTCAAAACAACGATGAGTTTCGAAAGTGGTTCTTCGAAACGCTGCGCGAAAAAGTGATGGCGAAGCTCTTCAACAACGAGAATGCGGTCGCCTACACGAAAGAAGCGAGTACGAAGGCACTCGCGGCCCTTGCTATCGTCGACAAGGTTCTCGGCGTGTACGATTACCTAGCCGTATGGCGCGACGTCGCGCGTTCAAACGCGGTCGAAGATTGGGACCTCACCGTGCGTGCGCCGAAGGTAATCTTCACGCCGGCTCAAGCAAGCGTGGCATGCGCCGAAAAAACAGGATTCCGTGTGTCGATCAAGAACGCGGGGCAAACGCTGTCGAAAGACATCACGTACAAGTTCGAGAGCAGCCCAACGTTGGGGCACTTCACGAGCGGTTCGAACAGCACATACAAAGACAGCTTCGAATCAACCGATCCGACGATCTACTACACGTCGAATCCTGGCGGCACGAGTGGCGGCACCGACGAGATCACGGTGACGGCCATTCAGAAGGTGGCGCAAGACAAAGGCCCCACGGTCAAGATCGAACTCGGCAAGGCAAAGGCAAAGGCAAAGGTCGAGGCAACTTGCCAAGGTAGCAGCGCATATCTCGGAACGACCGCCTACACATCGGGGTGCACGGTGACACTCACCTCGCCAGGCGTGGTTCATCCCGGCGACGAAGTGAGCATTGGCGTCCAAGCGGGATACGGCGGCGTGTGTGGCTCGGCTTACGTGTACATGAGTCATGCTGTTGCAGCGAAACTCGACACCGGCACATGGCAGACAACGTCTGGCGGCACTGGAGGTGTTTATGATTTTTGTTACACTGGCGACGCGCAACCGATGGTGCCCGGCGGCGTAAGCGTTGCGCTTCCCGACGGTAACGCGCACGCCATCACCTTCAAAATTGATCCCGACCTCAAATGCCCGAGTTGCATACGCGAGGTCGTGGAGGGCACGCCTTGTTCGTCGAATCCTGGCAACCACCGCAACATCAGTGGTCCCGCCGTCGTGATGGGTGGTAACGGTGGCACACACGGGTGGTCGACGGTTCGCTTCTTCGGCATTGAGGTCAAGAAGTGAAAGGCTGGTTGCCATTCCTTCCGTTGGTCGTTTGCGTGATCGGTTGCAGTGAGCAAGCGGCCCAACTCGGACAAGACGCATCGGTCGCAGCCGTGGACGCGGCACCGGATTCCCTCGTCCTATCACTCAGCATCGTTGGCGATAGCGGCGCGCGCTATCCTTATGATCCAAGCACGAACTCACATCGTCTCTACACAAGTTACGAATCGCGCCTTCAGAACTACACGAAAGAGGACTTGCAAGATCTCAAACTGCAAATCCTGACGCCTGACGCATACAAGAAAAACGCGACGATCAAGATTGAAGGCGGCTACTACAACGGCGCGCTCGGACACGCCGAGGTACTCGTTGACTGGCTGCCGACCGGAAGCGGTGCGCTCAAGAACAAGATCACGATGGATCGTGATCCAAACCTCTTCGGTGACGACTCTGCATTCGCTCGCGGAGAGGCGCTACGCGGCGAAGTGAAGGTCTCGACCACGGCACGCGTCTCGCAATACGACCAAGTGGTTGCGACCGCATCTGCCGCCGATACGACCTACTACTTGCCAAACAAGGTTGCACCCCAGCCCTTCGATTTCTACTCAGGTCAACGCGATGGCGACTACGTCTACGTCTCTGGTCGAACGCGCGACACTCCGGCAGATGCAGGTATCGATGACAATCGGTTTGGCTACTACCGCATCAACCTGACGAGCGGCGTAACCGAGGCGATCGCGTTCATCGCGGTACGTGCTGATGCTTGGCCATTTTGGGTCGCCGAGCAGCACATCTACTTTGTCAACTGGACGGATACGAACGGCCAGCAACGTCCGTCGCTCTACCGCGTCGACAAGAACGCGATCAAATCCACGCCACAATTGCTTTCGCTGCCCGATGGCGTCACAGAGATCCTGGGGATTCGTTCCAATACGACCCACATTTACGTCACGCTCCGCACCAACAACGGACCGTATTCAGTGTATCGATTTTCGGCGAACGATCCGAAATCTGGCGTCGCGACCAGTCCCACGATTGGCCGCCCCATCCCCGATACGCTGGCCATCACTAGCACCCAGGTAATCGCGCTTCTCGAAGACCCGCCCTCGATGCTGCGCTTCCCGCTCGACCTGTCGACAGCAACGAAGATGACCGACACCTCATCGTCTGCCGGCCGGCGAACACTCGCGTGCAGCGAAACTAGGTGCTTCTGGGTGCAATGGGTCGATCCAGGAATGTATGAGGTCGCGATTTCTGCGACAGCTGGTACCGATGCTGGCGCGCCGGCAGTGAAGAAAATCTCCGGAACGAATCAGAGCATCTTGTTCGATGGCAAGCACCTCTACTCAGGCATTAACGGCCTCATCCGCGTTGGCCCGAGCGGAAACCCAGCTGAAGAGCGACTCTTTTCGGGGGGCCTTCCACCGATGCTCGGGAGCGACAACGACTACGTGTACTTCGGATACGACTCACACGTCTGGAAGCTGCACAAATAGTCTCAGCGGGAGGTCTCGCGCTTCCGCTAGCGGTGACGCTCGTTATGCTCAGTCACGACTTCGCGGGAGATCGACCTCTACCTGAGTGCCCTTCCCGAGTTCGCTCGTCACGCGCACCTCCCCGCTGTGTTGCTGAACGAGCTTGCGCACAATGGATAGACCAAGACCGGTTCCAGCCTCTTTGGTCGTGAAGAAGGGTTCGAAGACGTGGTCGAGAACGTCGGCGGCAATGCCAGATCCATCGTCAACAATTTGCGCAACGATCCTATCCCCAAGAGGCCGCACGACAAGGCGGACGCTTCCACCCGACGGCGTAGCGTCAAGCGCGTTGACCAACACATTGAGGAGCACCTGTTTCAGCTTCTCGGGATCGCCAAGAACGAAACAATCACGATCCACGTGGCTGATGATCTCCACTTCGCGCGCAGCGGCCGCTTCGAGCTCCAGCGCGACGACGCTCTCTGCAATCAGCCCGATGTCACACGCGCGTTTCGCAGTTTGTCGGGGGTGCGCGAGTTCGAGAAACTCAGTGAGAAGGCGACTGAGGCGTCCGATTTCGTCATCAACAATGTGAACTTTTTCCTCGAGCTGGCTCACGATCTCACGTGGAGCCGTCAGCTTGCCGATATGCCTGCCTAGCAGGTGGAGCTGCAGCACGGCCGCGTTGAGTGGATTGCGAATTTCATGCGCCAGGCTCAAAGCGAGGGCTCCCATCGCGCTCATCGCTTCGGCATCGGCCGCGCGACGCTCAAGATCGTAGCGTGCCGTGATGTCTGTACCTACGCCGTACACGGAGCCTTCAGACCATGCCCGCGACAGATGCCAACGAATGCGTCTCCGCCTTCGCCCTCTCGATGTCACGCTTCGAGGACCACCGATGAGATCGACAAACCACGTCTCGCCTTCGAGCGGCGTCCCTTCGAGGCGCACGCGATCCATCACCTCACCCACTTGCTCGCGCTCTTCGGGCACGATCCACGAGGTGAGAAAATCGCGCCCATTCACCGTTTCGGCATCGAGCCCTGCAACCGTGAGAGCCTTGTTGTTAAAGAAAACGACTGCGCCTCTCGCGTCGAGCTCCACGACCATGACATCGGTCAACTCAACGAGAGCGCGATACCGCTGCTCGAGATCGGTCCGTTCGTGATGGAGGCGGACCTTCCTGATCGCTTGAGCAACAACGGCCGTGAGCTCGTCTGGGCGAAACGACTTCTCGATGAACGCAAACGCTCCCAAATGGAGGGCGTCGATTGCCGCGTCCTTCGTTGCGAAGCCGGTGATCACGATCACCTCACTCGCGACGTTTCGGCGCTTGAGCTCTCGAAGAAGATCGACGCCGCTCATATCTGGCAACTTGACGTCGACGATGATGACGTCACACGCAGCCGCAACTTCGAGCGCGGCGGCACCCGTTGCGACGCGTTCGACCTCGGCGCGCGCACCTTCAAACTGCGCGCTAGAAAGCAAAGCGCAGAGCGACGAGGCTAGGTCGTCGTGGTCGTCAACGATCAGCACACGCGGCACGTGCCGCACACGCTGCGCGGGAGGGAGCGAATCGACACTCACCTTGATAGGAGTACCTGGGCCACGCAATCGCCGCAATTTTAGGTGGCCGAAGGCACGCGTGGAGCCCCCTCGAACATCGAGGCTTGAGCGCTCGCGCCTTGCGGCGTATGCACCCTGCGTGCGCAGCCGACAAGACCCGTCAGTGCCGTTCGCCAATGCAATCGCCCTGCTCGATGCCATTGGGGTAGCGGTCGAGCGCGTCAACGGTCGCGGATCGCAGCCACGTGTACCCGATCTTGATCAAAGGGTTTGGTATGATGACCAAGGCAACCTTCTCACTTGCGACGCGGGCGGCGTCGAGCGCTACGTCATGGTTGAGTTCGAGCGCCCCCTCATGGAGAAGACCGCCGAAATACTCTGCCGAGGGGGCGGGCACGTTCTCAACGTCGGCTTTGGCTGCGGCATCGTTGACTCGGCGATTGCGCGCCATGGTGTTGCGTCGCACACGATCGTTGAGGGGCACCCCGTCGTCTTCCGTCACATGCTCGAGGCGGGGTGGGGCGAGAGGCCCTCTGTAGCGCTTGTCAACGAGCGTTGGGAAAACGTCGATTGGTGGAATTACGAAGCACGCTTCGACGCCATTTTTTTCGATCCGTACCCTTTCGACGTCGTTGAGTTCGAGCAGGTCTATTGGCGCGAATGCGTGCTCAAAATTCTCAAACCCAAGACGGGAGTGCTCGTTCTCTACGGGCCCAAGCTCGACCTCGAAGGTGCGAAAGCGATAGCCGCATCGTTTCGACGGCCTCTGTCGCTCGAACCGACTGAGACATGCGCTGTGGAGGTACCGTTCTCGATTGTCGAGTGGAACGAATTTGGCGTCGGAACCCACAACGTGCCCGTATTTACGCTTCGGGCATCGTGACGCCTCAGCAGAGCAAACGCTTCAATGCCTCATTCACCATCTGCGGATTCGCGCTCCCCTTCGTCTCCTTCATTGCGAGTCCGACGAAGTACCCAAGCATCGCGACCTTGCCCGCTCTGTAGGCTTCGGCCTGTTTGGGATTGGCATCGATCATGCGCTTGCAGACTTCATCGATCGCAGCAGGATCCGTCACTTGCTGCATGCCAAGTTCCTTGACGATCTCGGCGGCTGCCTTTTTCGTGTTCACCAACTTCGCGTAGACCTCTTTGGCTTGCTTGCCGGAAATGTCACCCTTGTCGACGAGTTGCAATAGTTCAGCAACTTGACTTGGTGTCACCGTGAACGTCGCTGACAATCCCTGCGTGTGCACGTCGCGAAGAACCTCAGCCTGCACAAAGTTCCCTATCTTGACGAAGTCACCGTGCAATGCCGCGGCCTCCTCATAGAAGCGGGCAACCTCAGGGTGTGTCGTTAGCACCTGAGCGGCGTATGGTGTCTGCCCGTGGTCACGGACGAAACGCTCGCGTCGCGCTTGCGGAAGCTCCGGCATCGTGGCTCGTACTGACTCGACGAACGCCTCAGAGAGCACCAGTGGTGGCAAGTCAGGTTCGGGGAAGTACCGATAGTCCTGCGCTTCCTCTTTGCTGCGCATTGAGAATGTCTTGCCGGCCCTCTCATCCCAGCCCCGCGTCTCCTGAACGACCTTGCCCCCTGCTTCGAGGACTCCCTCTTGTCGGGCGATTTCGTAGTTGATCGCTTCGCGTACAAACTTGAACGAATTGATGTTCTTAAGCTCCGCGCGCGTGCCGAGTTTCTCCTGGCCGACGGGGCGAATCGACACATTGGCGTCGCAACGAAACGAACCTTCCTCGAGATTGCCGTCGTTCACGCCAATGAACACCAGAATCTCGCGCAACGTCTTGAGGTATTCGGCAGCCTCATCGGCACTCCGCAGGTCAGGCTCACTGACAATCTCGACGAGTGCGGTACCCGACCGATTGAGGTCGACGATGGAGACGTCCCCCTTGTCGTGCATGTTCTTGCCAGCGTCTTCCTCCATGTGCGCGCGTGTGATACCGACGCGCTTCGCGGCTTCAGAACCTTTCGCGGATACGGCAATGTCGAGATGACCGTGCTCGCTATAGGGCCGGTCGTACTGGCTAATCTGATAACCCTTGGGCAAATCGGGATAGAAATAGTTCTTTCGAGCGAAAATGCTCTCGCGCAAAACCGTGCAGTTGAGCGCGATGGCCGCCCGAACGGCGAGCTCCACCGCCTTCCCATTGAGAACCGGAAGCGCACCCGGAAGGCCCAGGCAGGTTGGACACACCTGGGTGTTGGGAGGTGCCCCGAAGGCCGTGGAACACGCGCAAAACGCCTTTGTTTTCGTAAGCAACTGCGCGTGAACTTCGAGACCGATTACGGCTTCGTAGCGACTCATGGTTTGGTCAATTTACACCAAAATTGGCCCATTTCGGGCGCTCTATGGCAAGAATGAGACGTGGCAGTTCTTCTGCAGCGCGCACTGCCGGTCTTTTTGCTGGCACTGGCCCTTATCGCCGTGCCAGCGCTCCTTTTTCAAAAGGAGGGTGTGCCACGCCTGCGTTTCTTGCGTGCCGAACTCGATCGCGTGACCGAGGAGAACCGCGAACTCGAACGTGACGTCACCCGTCTTCGCGCGCAAGTGAAGCAACTGCGGGAGGATCCTCGCGCCGTTGAGACGATCGCGCGGGAGCAGCTTGGCCTCGTGCGCCGCAGCGAAGTGGTCTTTCACTTCGGCAAAGCCCGCTAGTCACGTTATCGTTCTCGTGTGCATCTCTTACGAGCTCTAGGCGCCCTCACGACCGCGACGGCACTCGTCGTGGCTTGCTCGACGACGCCGCGGCACGATGCGTTTGCCACAGACCTCGACGCCAGTATCGACGGCCCGTCGAAGGACGCGCGCGACGAAGCGCTAACCGATGCCGATCCGACAATCGGACCGCCTTGCGTCGACGACAAGCAATGCGACGACAAGATCGCATGCACCACAGACAAGTGCGACGCAACGATCAAGCGTTGTCGTTACACCGGCGATGCGACCCTGTGCGACGACGCCGTCTACTGCAACGGTCAAGAAACTTGTCTTGCCGGTCTTGGCTGCAAGCCCGGCGCGCCAGTAACGTGCAGCGATAACGATCCTTGCACAATCGGATTGTGCGACGAACCAACGCGCGCGTGCACGACGACTCAACGTGACAGCGACGGCGATGGCGATCCCGATGATCACTGCGTCAAGAAGCGGGACTGCAACGACGCCGACCCAACCGTATCGAGTCTTGCGAGCGAGATTTGCGCCAATGGCAAGGACGACAACTGCGATGGTAATATCGACGAGCAAGGTTGCGTGACGGCGAAAGGCGACGCATGCACAAGCCCGCTCGCGTTCACGATGGGCACGACGACACTGTCCACGGTCGGAGCAACGTTCAGTTTTTTGACGAAATGCAACATGCCGTCACCGACCTCTGCCCATGACGTCGTTGGCACGTTCACGGTCCCGGCTGGGGCAAACCGAGACGTCGAAGTTACGGCCAGCAGCGGTGGCTCTTACATTGCGGTAGCCGTAATGGGCACGTGCGGCGATACGACCACCGAGAAATCGTGTGATTTCAGCACGACGCTTGCGCGTACGCGAACGCGCAACTTGGCGCCTGGCACGTACACGATTTGGGTCGCAACACAGTACGACGCGACGGTGACGCTGAAGATCGCTCTTTTCGATGCGACGACCGCACCCACGAACGAAACCTGCACGTCGCCGCTCGCGGTGTCGCTCGATACGGCGTTCGATGTATCGCTCGTCGGAGCGACCTTGGATCTTCCATCGGCATGCCCTGCATCGTCAGGCGAGTTGACCTATTCATTTACGCTCGCTTCGGCCAAGGACATTCACATTTTTGCGAGCACGACGATCGGGCTCGTCGACCCCGTCCTCAGCCTAAGAACGCCCTCGTGCACGACGACAACAGATGAGATCCGATGCCGCAAGAATGCATCGCTCCCCTTGTTTGCACGTAATCTGCCTGCGGGGAACTACGTCCTCTCGGTTGCTGCGAGTGACCCAATCGACGCGACCGTCGTCATTCAAGCGGCCGCGCCAACCGCCGAGCCGCCGGACCAATCGTGCAGCACGGCGCCCAGCATCCCCATCAACAAGACGACGAGTTTGTCGCTGTCCGATCGCGCTGACGTCATCAAAGATGATTGCTTTCCTGGTAACCCCAACGGCGCGTATGCCTTCACTGTTTCACAGGCATCCGACGTGCTGCTTGTCGCGCGCTACTCGCAAAACGAAATAGGTGCGGTCTCCCTCGTCGACAGCACCTGTTCCGTCGCGACACGCTTGGGTTGCTCACTGAGCTCCACACCTGTGAGAACTTTCGCCCGGAACGTCCAACCTGGCAGTTACCGCGCCGTGCTAACCGATTCGTTGGGTCTCACGGCAACCATTACGCCCCTTGTCCGACCATTTGCTGCCTCCACCGCTATTTCGGGTGCGGACGATTGCTCAACTGCCTTTACCATTCCCAGCGGCGGCGGCCTCTTCACAGGAGACACGACGTTCAGCAACGCACAATACGATCACGGCTGCGATGTACCGACCGTCCCTGCGGGTGGCGCCGCCGACCAGGTCGGCAAGCTCGTGCTCACCCAAAAGCAACGCGTGGTGCTTGAGCTCTCGGCGACCGGCTATACACCGATACTCGAGATTCAAAAGGGTGCTACCTGCCCTGCTCAGTTGATTAAGGGTGCGTGCCACGTTGGGTTTCAGAGCAACAAGAGCTTTCTCGATCTCGATCTCGACGCAGGTACCTATTACGTATTCATCGACGGCTACAACTTGGGCAAAGGTGCGTGGACGCTGAACGCACACGTGGTCGATCCTTAGACCCGCGGCAACAATTGCAATACCCTCTCGCTCATGAATCGATGGGGTTATGCGGTCGTCACCGTTGGATTGACGTTAGGCGCGGCTTGTTCGAACAAAAGTGTGCCGCCATCCGATAACGACCACGACGGCGGGCATGGATCGGACGCTGGCGCTTGGTCTTCCGCCTGCGGCGCTCGCGTGACGCAGCCGCCAGGTCCAAGTGCCGATCCGTATTGCCCTTCGATCGATGAAATGGCCGCGTGGATCGTCGGACCGCCTGAGTGTCCCGATCAGGTTTACCCGACAGACCGAGAGCTCGCCTGCAACGCGGCAAAGTGGCCGCGCAAGACCCTGCCGACGACGGCGATAACCACCGAGCTCGATTGGGGAAATCTCACCGATCGTGCCGATGGGTCAAAACTCGGTGGGATGGGAAGCGCGCGCTACATTTTCGACCTCACCGACGCCCTCGACAACGCTGGCTTGCCGCGCGACCACACCTCGCCAAGCGTCACCGGCATTCCGCCATTCTTTGAGTTCCGCGGTCCGAACAAGACTGTCGACATGACCACCGAGCGTGGAACGCTCGAAGCCTCGATGCGATCCTATGGTGCGCACATCCTGCGCGAGCGCGCCAAAGGGAAACTCGGGTACTTCGCATACGGCCTTGGCTCCCACGAGCCCCAGCCGCCGTCGACCAACTCGGCGGCCGACATCGAAGCGGCGATTCAAAGCGTCATGGTTCCGCGCGTTGAAATTGCTGCGAAGGTTGCCGAATCGGTCAATGCGGAGGTATTTGCGCCTTTCCCCGGCGAGGCGGACATTCTTGCGACGTTGCCGGGGCTCTCTGGCATCGCGCCTTCGGAACGATTTCGTCTCGTTCAGCTTCTCGTCGATACGGTTCGAACAACGTCAAAAAAGTACTTCACTGGGAAGCTGATGGGCGCGAGCGCGTGGCGCTACTACCCGACGGATCATCCTGTCTACAGCACGATCGACATGAGCAAGATCAACTGGCAGGGCTTCGACATCGTCGAGTTCACGCTGCTCCTTGCAACGAACGATCATTGCGATGCGACCTACACGTTGGCGTTCCTTGCCGCACAAACCGCAAAAATTAACGAGATGGCGCAGCGTGATCACTTCGCCTGGGGGAGCGCTGAGATCGATATTTTCACCTTCGATTCCGTGACGAAAGCGACGACCACGGGTGGCTGCACAACGAACGCACGCGATGCGTACTTTCCCGCGCTCGACGCGGCTCTGCAAGCCTTCTTGAATGCCCCGTCCCGCCCCGCCATTCTCAATTTCGCGAATGGACCCAGCGCGTGGTCGAACGACGTGACATTTCTCGACGAATTGAAGGGCAAGCTCAATACGTTCTCGGCGGCCATCAAGACGCCGAAGTAATTCAAGGACTGCACACCGTCGCTGAGCTCGAACGATCGGGACGATAAACGCTCGATTTGTAACTCAGTCTGCCCGCATACGTTGCGCAGCTGAGGTTGTACGTCGACGAAGCCTTGGGTACGCAAATGCCGCGGCTCGCGTTGTCAGGGTCGGTGATGCAGAACGTCGTCGCCTCGTTTGACTGGTCAGGGCACGAATGGGTGCAAACTTCTGTGCACGTTCCAAGTGTCGCACCGGACTTCTTGTTGCAGAGGCCTCCGGTGAACGTGCAGTCTGCATCGACAACGCAAGCGTCCCCGACCCAAGTTGATACGCTCATGCCAGTCTTGATGGTCGTGGGCAGTGCGCCAAACGTGAAACCGTCTGCCTTGAGTTGGGTGATGATGGTGTCGATATTTGCCGCCGTGATCGACTGAATGTCGTGGAACAACATCACGCCGCCCCCGACGCGCTTGGCCTCTTTGTAGACCCACCCTTTGTAGTCCGTCGGATACCCAGGCGTGCGGTCGCAGTAGCCATCGGCGAAGCACCAGTCGTCCGTGTCGATGTCCCAACCGATGCCGCCGTCGACGTAACCCTGCGTCTTGAGAACTGCTTCTTTCGTGCTCGTGCCCGCGCCATAGGGGTAACGAAAATAGTAAGGTTGCTTGACTGACGTGATGCTGTACAGCCAGTCACGTTCCATCGGCACCCACACGTTGAAGTTCGTGTTCGACGCTTGCTCGTGTTTGTATTGGTGGTTGCCGACGAGGTGTCCCTCGGCGATCTCACGGCGAATCAGCGACTCGTTGCCCGAGATGCTCGTGCCCGTGATGAAGAAGGTAGCGGTGACACCATGCTTCTTCAGCACATCGAGAACCTTCGGTGTGTTGACTGCGTGAGGACCGTCGTCAAACGTAAGGTAAAGCTTGTGGCTCTTGTCGAGGCCCAATGTAGACGGAACGGCGATCCCGACTTCGCTGAAGTCAGCTCCGACGCCATCGCCCTCGAAGGCCTCGTCACCTGCTCCGCCGCAACCCGTGCCGATCGGTGCGCACGCGACCGCAAGCACGCCAAACGCCGTAATTTTCCGCGCAAAACCGCTTTTCATGTCTGCTCCCCTGCGCATGAGGTAGCCGATTGCCCCACATGTCGCTCCTGCAGTAGCGCGTTGCCCTGGTAATGCAAGGCGATGAGCAGGTAACTCTGGCGCATGCCCGAGCGTCCCCAAAAGGCTCAGTCCGCGTCGATCACCGACATGACAGAGTACGTGCTGCCTCAACACGCCAATGCGTTTGGCAACGTTTTCGGTGGTCAAATCATGGCTTGGGTCGATCTCTGCGCAGCAATATGCGCTCAGCGCCACACGGGTCGCCTTTGCGTGACGGCGTTCGTCGACGATCTACGCTTCGTGAATCCGGTTCGCGTCGGCGAGGTTGTGAGGCTGCGCGCAAAGGTCACCGCTGCATTCCGAACGTCGATTGAGATTCACGTTGAGTGCAGTGGGGAAGATTCCGTCAGCGGACGAGAGTGGCCGTGCGTTGACGCGCTTGTCACATTCGTTGCCCTCGACGAAAATCGAAAGCCCACCTTGGTGCCTGAACTGGTGCTCGACACCGCCGAACTCCGCGCCTCGCAAGCGAGCGGCGTCGCGAGAAAGGAATCGCGGCTCTCTAAGCCGTGACCTGGAAGGAACGACGCGGCCCAAAGTCGGGGCCGATCGTGTTATGTCGGAGCGCCATGAGTGCACGAACCGTGGCCGTGAGCGAGCTGAGTCGATTTGTAAACGAGCCTGTTACGATTAAGGGGTGGCTGTACAACCGCCGCTCAAGCGGCAA
The DNA here is from genome assembly GCA_023248735.1 of Myxococcales bacterium. GTDB lineage: Bacteria > Myxococcota_A > Polyangia > Polyangiales > Polyangiaceae > JAHFDX01. The sequence continues at coordinate 12,300 of JAHFDY010000024.1, read as the reverse complement.
GCTCCATTTCCTTGAAGTGCGTGACGGCTCGGGCATCGCGCAATGCGTCGTGTTCAAGGGCGATGTTTCTCCGGAGCTATTTGCCGCCGCGGATCGCATCGCCCAAGAGTCCAGCCTCGAAGTCACCGGCACCGTCCGCGAACACGGCAAGCTCAAGGGCACGTTCGAGCTCGGCGTGAGCGAACTCAAGATCGTCAACGCGGTTACCCAAGAGTATCCGATCACCCCAAAGGAACACGGCACCGACTTCCTGATGGACCATCGCCATCTCTGGCTGCGCAGCAAGCGCCAACACGCGATCTTGCGCGTCCGCCATTGCATCATCAAAGCCGTGCGCGACTTCTTCGATGGCCGCGACTTCACGCTCGTGGACGCGCCGATTTTCACACCGAACGCTTGCGAGGGGACCAGCACGCTTTTCGAAACGGACTATCATGGCGAACCCGCTTTCCTCACGCAGTCGGGCCAGCTGTACATGGAGGCTGCGGCTGCTGCGGTAGGTCGCGCATACTGCTTCGGCCCGACGTTCCGCGCAGAGAAGTCGAAAACGCGGCGTCATCTCGCCGAATTCTGGATGGTCGAGCCTGAGGTCGCATACATGGACCTCGCCGGCGACATGCAACTCGCGGAAGACTTCTTGGCGTTCATCGTACAGCGCGTACTCGAAACGCGTCGAGAGGAACTCAAGACCCTCGAACGGGACACTGCGCTTCTTGAAAAGGTGCAGTCGCCGTTTCCGCGCATTACCTATCAAGAAGCGATCGAATATTTGCAAAAGAACGGCCACCCGGAAGCGAAGGTCGGCGACGACTTTGGAGGGGACGAAGAGACTGTCATTTCGAACCAGTTCGACCGCCCAGTCATCGTGCACCGCTATCCAATGGATCTTAAGGCGTTCTATTTCAAGCGCGACCCCGAAAACACGGCACTCGCGCTCAACATGGATGTTCTTGCACCCGAAGGCTACGGCGAGATCATCGGCGGTGGTCAACGCGAAGATGACCTCGCAACGCTTGAGGCAGCCATTACCCACCACAAACTTCCGAAAGAAGCGTTCGAGTGGTTTCTCGATCTTCGCCGCTACGGTAGCGTTCCGCACGCGGGCTTTGGCCTCGGAATCGAACGTTCGGTTGCGTGGATTTGCGGGCTACCACACGTCCGCGAAACCATCCCGTTTCCGCGCATGCTCAATCGTCTATCTCCTTGACGACTGCGCCTCGCAACACACTTGTTGTGTCATTCCCAATCGTCGACGCGCAGTCCTGAAACGCGGATGAACTCGCTCACGTTGTGGGTCACAAGTGTCGCATCGCAAGCGCGCGCAACTGAGGCGATCAACAGGTCGTTGGGGCCAATGGGCGTGCCCGCACGGGCGAGTTCCGCGCGTATCGCGCCGTAGTGCTCCGCGCAAAGATCGTCAAAAGGATAACTTGCGAATGCTGCAAAGAACTGCGTGAGAAGCGTAAGGTTCGCGGCAACCTTCGTGCTTTTTCGAGCGCCGAAGAGCAGCTCGGCTTTCACCGGAGCGCAAAGCCGAATCTCGCGAGGGCTCGTCCTTTCTAAGCGGTCGTTCAGGCGTTTCGATCGGCCGGTGAGAACGCGGATGCAAGCGTTGGTATCGAGTAGGTAGGGCATCTCCCTAGAACTTTTCCCTCGTCTCGAGTTTGCCTTGCGGTGCCCGCTTGAGCGGCCCTTGCCACCGCCCCACGACCTTACTGAAGAAGTCCTCGGGCCATTCAGATGCGACCTGCTGCTCCACGACGTCGGCGAGGTATTGCGAGACACTAAGCCGCTTCGCGCGCGCTCGCAGTCGAATGCGCTCGGCGACGTCCTCTGAAACGTAGAGATGAAGCTGCGGCACGATACACATATAGCACATACATAGAACAAGTGCACAAGGAGCCTTCACGACCCTCGGAGGGCTCGTTCTACCAAAGCGCCAACGCCATGCGAGACGGCGCGCGCGCCTGCTTCGACAAGCTTGAGTCCATCGTACGGCTCGTTCGCAAAGTGCTGGCACCCAACGTGAATGGCCGCATCGGATTCGACAAAGAAGCGATCGATCGACTCGCGCTCCCTGCCGTAAAAGTGCCGCGCGAAACGTTCGCGAATGCGCAGATCGCGGTAGAGCCTCGTGGTGCGAAAGTGCGCGTCAAACGCGCCGCCGATGTCACGCGTGTCGCGTGCAAGCGCTTCTGAGACAAATGTGCCCGCGACCGTTCCATATTCGATGGCCTGCGCGATCCCCTCGCCCGTCGCTGGGTCAATGCCGGCTGCCTCACCGACAAGAAGGAGGCGCCCTTTGCCAACAGCCGTCATCACCTCGAGGCCGCGTTCCGCGTAACGCTTGTTTTTGTAACGGTCGATTGAGAGACCCATGTGGCGAAGGCGCGCTGCGAACCGCTCTCGAAGGTCGGCCCCATCGGTTCCGTCGACGAGCAACTTGTAGGCGCCCCGGCACATGAGTGCTTGTCCTTCGACGACGGTTGGAAAGTCCCAATAGTAGCCTGGCAAATCACGATCCGCGGCGTCGAAATCGATCATTGAGAGATCTTTTTCATGCTCGAGGATCTCCGTATCGAGCTCGAGAACCTGAGCGCGAAGGTCGCCTCGTGGGAGGCCCATCGCCTTGCGCACGATGCTCCCGACTCCATCGGCGCCGACAACGACGCCGGCGCTGTACCGCCCTCTGTTCGTTTTCAGCGTGACACCGTCGCTCTCGATTTCGAGGCCGAGAACGTTCACGCCTTCATCGACGCGCACGCCACGCGCACGGGCGATGCCGACGAGCGCATGGTCGAATTCGATGCGACGTACGACGCGACCTATCGATGCCAGGCGCGCTTCGGTCTGACCGAAGAGGCCGCGAAAGCGAATGCCATCGAATGGACATGAAGGCACGTCGGGCATCGCATCCATAGCCAAAAGGAGCTTTTCGCCGCGCATGCCTAGCGCGCCGGCACAGTATTTTTCTCGTGGGAAGTGGTGTTTCTCGACGACAACGATTCTTCCCGCGAGCGCAGGCTGCGCATGTACGAGCGCAAGTGCCGTTGTGACACCTGATGGGCCAGCGCCGACGATGATCAGTGGGTGCGAAGACACGGCTTATCAGTCGCAGCTTAGTTCCGATTCGCCCACAACGATCGCGAATGCGCTTCGTCGCATGACCAAGGATTGCCGTGATAGCCTGAACCCTCCGCGATGAAGGCCGAGCCGCACCTCGCAACCGCACCCTCCCACGAGGATGTCTCGTGCGTCCACGCCGAGACGTGCGGCGGATGCCCGCTCATTCATCTGCCCTATCCTGAGCAGCTCGCCGAGAAGCGAGCTCGCGTCGTTGGCGCGCTCTCACGATTTCCCGCACTTGAGCTCACGTACACATCCGCGGTCGAGGCAGCCAAGCCAATCAGCCACTACCGCACCCGGGCGAAACTGATGGTCGGTGCGCAAGGTGCCGTCGGCCTCTATGCGCGTGGCGGTGGACACCAACTCGTCGACATCGAACAGTGCCAAGTCCTCGCTCCGACAATCGTCAGGGCAGTTGACGCCATTCGGTCAATGCTTCGTGATGGCGCTTCCGCCTTCGGAGAGCTTGGCGTGCAGGAGCAAGGTGGCGCACTGCGCGCCATCGACGTTCGCGAGGTCATCCGTGAGGTTGGCGCCGAATCGAGACTCCTGGTCACGCTTGTCACGTCGCAAAACGTCGACATGGGCGTGTGCAAACGCGCGGCGGAAGCTCTCGTCGCGCGCGTGCCCGAAGTCGCGGGTGTGTCCGTCAACTTTCATGACGGCCAGTCGCCTCAAGTGCTCGGCACGAAGAGCACCCATGTTTTCGGCGTGAACTCGCTCTTCGATGCGCTGGGCCGTACCAAACACTTGGCAACGTTCGGATCGTTCGCGCAGGCCCATCGCGGGCAGGCGCTCGCCATTCACAATGCGGTCTTCGAGCACATCAAGCAATTGGGGAAATTCTCCACGCTCCGCATTCTCGATCTTTACGGCGGCTCCGGTGCGTTCGCCCTCGCGCTCGCGACGGAGGGAGCAAGCGTCAAATTGATCGAATCGTTTGCTCCCGCCGTCGAACAAGCGCGCCGCGCAGCAGAGAAGCTCGGACTCGTGATCGAGGCCGAGTGCGCCGACACCACCGACGCGCTCAAGCTCGCGATCGTGCGCAAAGAGAGTCACGACTCCATCATCGTCAATCCGCCTCGGCGAGGCGTTAGCCCATTCGCGCGAGAAGCCATTGCGCAGTTGTCACCTCAATCGGTCGTCTATGTGTCGTGCAATCCGGACACACTCGCCCGCGATCTCGATCACTTCACTCGCCTTGGCTACGCGGCGGCTTCGATCAAGCCATTCGACATGATTCCGCTTACCGACGAAGTTGAGACCCTTGCCATTTTGCGTAAGGCCCAAGTGCCACCGCCGCGGACGATTCACGAAGATGAGGACATTCTCGTCGTCGAGAAGGCGGCTTATGAGCCAGCCGTCGGGAGCGCATCGACGCCTCTCTCACTCACGTCGCGTGTCCGAACCATTCCAGGCATGGCCGACGCGGTCTGCGTAACGCGCGTTGATTTAGGAACGAGCGGCCTCGTTGTATTCGTCAAGCGACCTGACCTTCTTGATGCATGGACCAAGGCGCTCGACGCAGAATCCGCGAGGCGCATCTACATCGCCGTGGTGCGCGGCATCACGCCGCAAAAGGGTGCTATCACACGCGAACTTCGTGACGGAAGTCGCGTCCACGCCGCGCGCACGCGCTATCGCAGACTCGCCGTGAGCTCGGGCCACAGCGTTCTTCGCGTCATTCCGGAACAAGAGCGGCCGCATCAACTTCGTCGGCACCTCTCCGCGGTCGGTCACGCAGTACTCGGCGACGAGCGCTACGGTCATTCGCCAACCAACCGGTACTTTGAGGAAAAGAACGGACTCGATCGCCTCTTTCTCCATTGCGTGCGCGTCGAGTTCGAACACGTACGAACGGGCCAAAAGCTGATCGTCGAGGCGCCACTTCCTGGTGAACTGCGTGGCGTCCTCGAAAAGACGAGCGGCGCCGCCACGCTCAAATTTCTCGAGGGCAAGAACGCGCTCGGCCATGGCGGCTCGTCCTCGCTGCCACCAACGCCCGACGAATTTCACGATCGCGGATCAGCGCTCGACGTGAGCGCAACGCCAACGATTATCGATTCGCGTCGCAGCTCACCTGAAGCGGAGAGCGATGGCAGAGCGTCGGTCATCTACACACCGCCGTTGGACACGCCCTTGGACACAAGTGGGAAGAAGGATCGCTGACCGCGCTGTGCAAGGCATGCGCAGATTGTGAGCTGCCTAGCGCTCAAACAGATACCCCACGACGAGCGCGTCAAGTTCATCGAGAAGCTCGTCGCCTTCCATCCACGTTGACTCACCCGCCATGGCGGCATGAAGGGCAGCATCGAGCATGTGGACTATGAGGTTTGCCGCGAGGCTAAGGTTCTTTGGTCGAACCTCGTTTCGATGACTCTCGAGGTACATCCGCACGCCGATGGCGGCCCTTCGCTCGAAGTCGTGCAAGCGCGCCATGGCGCCTTCGCTCGGAGCGTCGTGGAGAGGCAAGTTGGGGAGCCTCTCGTACATGCGATGCGCCTCAATGAGGAGCCGAAGACCTTCGCGAATCCCCTCCCGAAACGGAAGCGAAGCGAGCGCGAGCAGGCGCGGCTCGAGGAACGTCGCTAGCTCCTCGCTTCTCCGTTCCATGACAAGCGCCGCGAGGGCACTCTTCGTCGGCACGTACTGATAGAGTGAACCCACGCTCACACCTGCCGCAGCCGCGACCTCGCTCATGCTCACGGCTTGGTAACCCTTGGCGGACAGAGCGCGCGTCGCAGCGGTGAGAATCGCGTCCAGTGTTGCGCGCGACCGCTCCTGCTGAGGTCGGGAAACGCCACGTTTTTTGGTGTCTGATGGATCGCTACCCACAAAGCGAGTCTAATACGAATGGCTAGCCGCGAAGAGTGAACGCACGCTTACCCCCATGAACGTGGCAATCAATGCGGGAAAAGAGCCATTGGCAAAGCTAGGCGCCTGGGTCGCAAATCTCAGGGTGTCTGACATCCCGCCGGATGCGCTTCGTGCCGCTCGCTACCAGGTGCTGAACATGATCGCCGCGGTTCATGCCGCGCGCACCCAAGACGCCTGCAAGCAGATCGAAAGCAGCGCTGCTGCCCTTTCGGGTCCCGGCAATGCCACCGTGTTTGCGAGTGGACGCAAGCTTCCACCCGTGGAGGCCGCTTGGGTCAATGCGGCTTACGCGATGGCGCAAGATTTCGACGACATCATCTGGATGGGTCATACCTGCCACTCCGCCGTCTTTGCGTCTCTTGCGGTTGCAGAACACGAAGGCGCGAGTAGCGAAGCGATGCTCGTGGCCGTCGTCGTCGCGAACGAAGTTGGCGGGCGGCTCGGGGCTTCGAGCTTCTTTGGTCCGCTCAACGGGCAGATGTGGTCATTCGTGCACCTCATCGGCGCCGCAGCTGCGACGGCGAAGCTGCTCAAACTCGACGCCGAGCAGACGACCCACGCGCTTGCGATCTCACTCGCGCAACCCACCTTCGCGTTGCAACCCGGGTTCTTTCAGCCGACGTCAAAGCTCCTGACGGCGTCAACCCCGACGGCAACAGGAATCCGAGCTGCGTACTTGGCGAAAGAGGGCGTGACCGGAGCTGTCAATATACTTGACGACAGACGCGGCTTCTGGAAGCGATTTGCGTTTCACCCGCTGCCAGAGATGCTCGACGATCTCGGTGAGTTCTGGGCCATGCAAACCTTGGCCATCAAGACCTTCCCCGGTTGCTTCTACTTTCAAACTGCATGCACTGCGCTCTCCAAAATCCTCGCGCGGAATGGAGCGCTCACACCTGACCAGGTGGAGTCCGTAGAGATCGCAACGACGAAGATGGGAACGGAGGTCACGCGCTTTGCCGCCGACTACGCCAGCAGCGAGATTTCGTCCGTCAACGTCAACTTCGATTTGTCACTCACCGCTGCGGTTCTCCTTCATGCAGGACGCCTCACGTCTTCCGAACACGATGAGAACTGGCTTCGTGCAAACAGCGAAGGGATCGAGCAATGGCGAAGGCGAGTCTCGGTGACCCACGATCCTGCGCTCACCATTGCCATCCTCAAGAGCGCGAGCGCAATCGGCGCCGGCAAACGAGCGCTCTCATCGTTGAAGCCCCTCGACGTCATCGCACTGGTGCGGCGCTATCGGAGCGAATACGGCTCTTCGCTGTTGAGCGCCCGTGAGGTCGCCGCTTGGTTCAAAGCCGTACTCAACGCCGATCGATCGCCGCCAAAGAAAGACGCGAGCGACAAGAGCACGCCGCTGCATTTTCCTGCGCGCGTGACCGTGAAATTTCGCGATGGCCGTCGCGACGTGGTCGAGGTCACGCTTCCCGTCGGTACGTTGTGCGCGCCCCACATGGAGATGGAGCTCAAACAAAAATTCGTTCGCGAGTCTGCCCCGGTACTTGGTCAGCGAGAGGCGGAGGTCGCATTCGCATCAGGACTCGGATTGGGCAAGGTGAGCATCGCGACATTTGCGGAGCAAAGCAGCCCTCCCGCAGACCGGCGACAACGCCGCCGCGAGGGTGTAGACATGCGCAATGTCCGAGATCAGTGACCCGATCAGCGAAGCGCTTGAGCACTCGGGGGGCGGCGATGGAGAGAAGGACGCGCGGTCCAAGCTCAACTCGATCATCGCGGCCTCGGTCGCCATCGTCGCAACATTCATGGCGGTCTGCAACGTGAAGGGCGGCAACGTCGTCCAAGCGATGGGGAAGACCCAGAGCGAGGTGATCGACACGTGGTCGTTCTTTCAAGCCAAGAGCACCAAACAGAATCTCGCCGAGGCTGCGATCGATCAGCTCACGCTTCAGCGCGAAACGGCGCACCTCACAGACGCACAAAACGCGACCCTCGACAAGCGTCTCGAAAGTTATCGGGAGAAGGTCGCGCGATACGAGACCGAGAAGAACGACCTCAAGAAGAAGGTCGACGGCCTCGAGAAGGAGTACGAGCGTTTGAACGTGAAGGACGATCAGTTCGACATCAGCGAGTCGCTTCTGTCGATAGGCATCGCGCTCCTCGGTATCACTGCGCTGACGCAAAAGCGCCCGTTGCTTGTCGTGGCCTTGGGGCTTTCGGGATTCGGTTTGGTCATCGGCTTATCCGGTTTCCTGGGGTGGAACCTTCGTCCGGAGTGGCTCGCGAAAATCATTGGTGCCTAAGCGTCGGCTAAGGCCCCGACGTCGGGCGTACATGGCACTCAATGCCGTGACAGTTGGAGCGCCTTGCCTAGGTCGAAAGGTGCGCCCGACGCACAAACCAACCCTCGACGCGCGACAAACCGCGCGCTACCGGCTCCCAACGATAGACCGGCCTAGCGTCATCTAGAGAAACCAAGGATCCACCCCCATGCGTTCCCATTTGCTTGTGTGCCTCTGCACAGTCTTTCCTTTGAGCTCCCTCGGCTGTGAGTTTCAGGAGGCGAAGGCGCCGTCATCCACTCCGTCTCACGCATCGAGCGAGAAACCGGCCACGTCGGAACCGGCGCCCCAACCGTCGAAAGCCAGAACCAAGGCAGCCCCTGCCGCTCGCACCGACGCACCAATTGGAACGACATCCGTACCCCAAGCCGGTCCTGACCTGCGCCTCGAAGGGAGCCGGTGAGCATCATGGCAAACGACACCGCAACCACCGATGAAGCCCGCGAGCCCTCTTCGCCGCAATACCCAGTGCCGCTTCCCTTTCCTTCCGCGCCTCCGCGAAGGTCGACGCCTCCGCCCGCTGCCCCAACGGCGAGCAAGTACCGCACGCCGCTTGTGGCGTTCGCCGTAGCGTTCGGCAGCGTTGGATTGCTGGTCGCGGTCGGCATTGGGCTTGCTCGTGCGAGTAGCGCCCGCGGAAGTAACCCGGAGCGCGCCATCGTTCGCATTTCAAGCGGCGATAGCAGTGGCACAGGGTTTTTCGTTCGCACGGCAGGTGGACATGAAACGTTCGCAGTGACCGCCCTTCACGTCATCGAAAACGGTGGGTCGATCACCGTGCAAAGAGTCGCTCGCTACGGCGACAACAAGACATACGTCCAGGCCTACCCAGAAGTTGAAGTCGCTGCGCTCGATCGCGACGCCGATCTCGCCCTTCTCCGAATTAAGAACCTTCCCGAGGATGAAGTCTCGGTGCTCTCCCTTGCAACCGAAGTGACGCGCGACGAATCGATCACTTCATTTGGTTTTCCCGCGAGCCAGATCTCACGGCTTGGACTCGTCAAGAAAGAAGGTAAGACGCTTGACATTGTCAAGCTCCCAGTCGTTGACCGCACCTACAACCGTATCGTTCGCGAGGGAGCCGTCGACGGCCTCATCCTCTCAACGGATCTCGAACCTGGTTTTAGCGGAGGACCAACGCTCAATCAGAAGGGCAAAGTCGTCGGCGTCAACGTCCTGAAGGACCAAAAGTACCGCGGCCAAAACGGTGCCGTTTCCGTGACGGTCCTCAGCAAATTGTTCGCCTCGTTCAAACCGTTTGCCCCACCACAATCGCAAGAGCTCGAAGCGATTCTCAAGAGCATTCAAGACCAACACTTGATGCTCTCCGTGGACGATCGCAGCAAGGCATTCACCATCCTTGCGCGTTCTGATCTGCCACATCTTCATGCCATGCTCACCGAGCTTCGCGTGATGGAGCAAGACTCGGTCGAGCGAGACTTCGGACCGAACGCGAAAATTTCTGGGCGGGCGCTACTGGGCATTTTGCTCGCGCGTTTGCCGGGCCGTTCACTCGAGACGTTCTATGCGTCGTCAACCCAAGACTCGGTCCGCAAGTGCGAATCGGTCACACGCGGTATCAGGCGCTTTCTCGGCGAGCTCGAGAACGTCGAAGCTGCGCGCGACGAGAGCGATTGCACGAGGCTTGCGCAACGTCCACTCGCGTGGGACCTGGCTGCTGTAACGCTCGAGTGGAGCGGTACACCGCGCGAGTACACCGTCACGCAAATTGACGAAATCGATTCCGAGGCCAAGATTTTCCGCGCGAGCGTGCGCATGAGCGGCATTCCCAGCCTTGTTCCCGTCCACTTCGTGTGGGAGGCCGGGCAGTTTCGCGTGAAGCTATTCGACAAGACGGGACGACTCTTCGCTCTTGACGGTCCGCGCAACGCGGTGGGTCGAGACTTCGAAGGCACATGGACCAGCAAGCAGCCACGCCATGCCAATCCGGCAACGCCTGGTATCGAATCTGAATCCGAGCAGAAACTCATCGTCTCCATTTCGGGCACCGACTCCGTGTCGATCGGCGAAGAGTTTCGCGTTGCACGATTTGCCGCCGCAAAGGGAGGCCGCTTCTCGTGCAACCACGCGGGCTCAATGGTCAGTCAGGGGAAGCAGTCGCTCACCGGCAAGCTCCAAAACGGCATCGTCAGCGGAACATCGGCGCAGATGACGTTCAGCACAAACGAGTGCACGTCATGCGGCCTGTGCACGGCGCCCGCAAAACTCTTCGTGCTGAAGCTGCAAAGCGGCAGACTCCTACTCCACGAGACCGACGGGAAGAGCCCCGTGACGATCACGGAGTTCACGCGCGGCTAGCGACGAAGTTAGAATGCCCAGCCCAGGTTGATGTTGGCCAGCGGAAGCACGCCGCTGGCGGTAGCGGTACGACTTGCGGATGCGGACGCGGACGCGTACCCATACTGCGCGCCTCCCTGAACCTCGAGTGTGAAACCGATCGGCGCGGTGAACTTGTAGCCAATGTACGGTCCGCCAGCGACGCCGACACCCGTTGCCCCCGACGCCCACGCGACGGCCGTCATCACCTGCGCTCCGAGTTGCATGCCGTGATCGAAATCGCCCACGAGATAATACCGTGGTGAAACGCCTGCAGTGAACACGGGGATTCGCCCATCGATGTTATAGAGGACAAAGGGGTTGTAGTAGGATCCCCCTCCCACAATGCCAGCGAGACCGAACTTGCGCGCGAGCCGACCTTCAACGCTGACCTGGGCGACTCCTACGATCGTTTGAAAAGGAGCAAACGTGAGCGCGACCGAGTGAAGCTTGCGCTTCTCGCCGTCCTTCTTCGAAGGCGGCACGGTGGGCGCGTCTTTCTCCGGCGGGGCCGTTGCTGCTGAACCGTCGGATGTAGCTGCCGTTGCACGCGTATCAGACGAAGGCGGCTTGGCACTCGCCGTGGAAGACGCAAGAAAGCCCAAGCCTATGAGGTAAGTAGTGCGCTTATGCATAACGACGGTGTACGCCGCAATTGGTTCGGCGCAAGGAGATGGCGCATGAAGACAAGGGCAGAGGACTGCGAACGTGCGCGTTCCTCGTGGCCGCAGGCGACTCGATGACGATGCCGCTAAACAAGGTCACTCGCTACATCGAAGATGGCTCGGAGCATTCGGTGAGCTGCGACGCACGGTTGCACATCAGTGGCCTGCGGCCTTCCCCCGAATTCGTTGATGCCTGGTTAGGATACCTGCCTTCGGGACGGCAACAAGTGTAGTCAATATAATTGACGACATACGGGTTCCATCACCTAAGAATCGTAAACCGCGCGCGTGGGAAGAGCGCTGCACCATCGTCGCGCGAACGCAACGCGTCCATCGCAGACACGATAACTTGAAACGGGACATCAGGATTTGCGGTGAGCGTTACGGGTCCTTCGCCGACGTTTGGAAAGCGCTGCCGCGTCTTCGCTGCACACTCGCGAAGCGCCGAAAAATCGTACGTTCCGTTGGATTGCGGCACAGTGATTCCGGGGCCCCGTTCGCGGCAACCTGATCCGAACCTTGAGCCGAATGCACTCACGATGAAGCCACCGTTTACGGCGATGACATCAACGTTTGAAGCCTTGACGTCTTCTTGGCTCGGAACCGTCACGCGAATTACCCGAGACTCGTGGCGATTGCTTACGACGAGCTCGAATGCACCGAATTCGGCGAGTTCCAGGGTGTACATGACCTCGGCGAAGAGAAGGAAGGGAGTAGCCCCGTCCACCACGATCGCCGCCGTTGATATGAGTTCGCGCTGTCGGCGACGTTCATCGCGTAGCGGCTGAAGCACTTTCATGAGCGGCAGCAGCGCGAGCGAGTTTACGTGGCCTCCCAGTTTGTACTGCGCGCGTATTCTGTGAAATTGGGGATCGTACGCGTCGGCAAGCTCCAGCACGACCTGGTCGCCCACTCGCAATTGCGTTTTCGAAATCGTCACGTTCACGAGCAATGAAGTTCGAGGTTCCGTGGCATCCGATTCTGCGAGC
>JAHFDY010000023.1 GCA_023248735.1 Myxococcales bacterium | reverse complement strand
GATCGATTCGTAATTGAAGATGTACTGTTTTGGATCGCGCGCGTACCAAAGGATAGTGTCGTGCTTTGCCGACCACTTCGAGCGGCTGCGTGCGCCGTAGTCGTAAGCCCAAATGATCTCGTTGATGAATGAGGCGCGTCCGAGCATCTGATCAAGAGCAACCTTGACGTAGTGGACCTCGCGAAAATCGAGATGGACGAAAAGTGAACCCACCTTTGTAAGACACCGCACCGCAGCTTCGAGACGCGGCATCAGAAAGGCAAGGTAGTCGTCGAACTGATCGGCGTACGACGACGTTGAAACCGCAGTGGTTACATATTTCGCGCCACCGAAGCCCTTGCGTGTTCCCTCCCCATCGTTGCGCGTCGTTTTGATGCGCTTTCGTTCTTGGACGTGTCCTGTATTGAACGGCGGATCGACGTAGACGAGATCCGCGAACCCTTCCGCGAGGGTCGGCAGCACCGAAAGCGCATCTCCAAGAATGATTTTTCCCACGTCGAAATCGAGAATTTGTTCACGCGTCGATCGAGAAGGCAAGCTCGTTGAGAAACGTTTACCTTCTTCCCCATGACCGAGCCCAACAGGCGAAAAGGGAGGGCCCTCCTTGTTGCAAGTGTAGGCGTCGCGATCACGACGTTCGGCTGCAAGGAAACGCCACCCTCACACGTGGGTAATCTGCGACCGGTGGAAGTGTACCTGCCCGACCCTGGCCCCGTTGATGCTGGGGTCGCAACCGACGACAAGGGTGCGGTGGACGCCGCCTCGCCTGCGCCGCCGACGAGCGCGGACGCAGGTACCACGAGAATTCCGGGTCCCACTCCGCGGACGCCCGCGCCTACGATTCAAACGCCGCCACCCAAACTCGCACCTCCGGTTGGCAACCTGCGCCCCGTTGAGATCCCCGCGGCACCGAAAAAGTAACTCACATGAGCGAATCCGCTTCCGAACTTTTCGAATTGTGCATGATGGGCGGCAGCGTCGAGCGACGTTTTCGCCGCATGCGCCCCGAGATCGAGCGTCTGCCATGGGGAACACTCAGCCCCGAAAACCATGCGCCCGAACTCGTCGTTGAGGCTCGTAAGTCGTGGACGCTCGCCGCATACCAAGAGCATCGTACCGGCGCGGCTTGTGCAGAAACGCTCCGTGCTTTGATCGCGGCACGAGCACCCGTGGATCTCATCGGTGTCGCGACGCGCTTTCCGCTCGACGAAATGGTGCACGTCGAAATGTGCGCGCGCCTCGCCGAAGAACTCGGCGGTGGTACCCACGTTGAGCATGATCCCCGAGACTTGATCCCCGTTCCCAGTCTCGATCTTCCGCCGTTGCTCCGCGCGGCGGAGTGCGTTGTTCAGTATTTTTGCGTAGGCGAAGCACTCTCGATCCCACTTTTGCGCGGAACGTGGAAGGCAGCGAAGCACCCGCTCATCAAAGGCGTTCTGGGGCGAATCGTGCGTGACGAAGCACTCCACGGCACGTTCGGATTTACGTTTCTCGATTGGGCCTGTGGCGAACTAACGGCAGCCGATCGCAACCACCTCGCCATCTCCGCTGCACGTGTCATTGCGTCAATTCGTGCGTCGTGGGCGAACATTCCGGACGTGAGTGGGTACGCTTCGGACGAACTCCACGCCCTTGGCTGGATGGATACCAAAGACTATCTCTCGCTCGCGAAACGCTCCCTCGAAAGCCGCGTCATTCGACCCCTCGCCAAGCATGGCATTATGGTCAATGACGTTGACAATTAGCTTCCAAGGCACCCAAGGAGGATGTCGACCTTTGCCTTCGTGTCCGCCTGAACGGTTCCACAGGTTGACGGGCATAGCGTGAGCGAAGTCGGTAACGAATTGTTGTCGTAGTAGAACCCTCCGGCTGTCGTGCAGTTCGCGACGCCGGTAACCTTGCCGAACGTCTGCGGAGTCCCAGTGCCCCCTGCGCGATATTCCACCTTCACCTGATTCGGGTCGACGATACCGCCATCGGTCGTCGGCATGGCGTAACTGCATGCGAGCGCGCTCTTCTGAATTTGTTTCATCGCCTCAGCCAGGGCATTGCCGTTTCCATCGCCGACGTTCCAATGCCTGCACGTATTGCCCGTCGTGCCGCACGCGTCGGTAAGCGACGAGACGATGTCATTGTGAACAGGCGCGCCACCACCAACGGCGAGCGATTCAAGGGACGTGAAGTTCGCACCCGTCATGCCGATGACGAACGTCTCGTGACCGGTCGCGGCGAAGTGCGTGCTGAGCAGGCCTGCCAGCGCGGGGATGCTGGTGTTGCACCCATTCGGATCGCCGTCAGTGATGAGAACCCCAATGAGCTTGCGCCCCACACGCTGATTGCTCGCCTTGGATGTAAAGCCGGTGATCCCTCGAATAGCACCCTCCATCGGAGTTCCGCCGCTTGCGGTTTGGGCGTTGAGCGATGCGGTAAACCCCGACGAAGGGAGCGACGTAAAGCCACTTGACGGTGAAGCGGCCGAACTATATCCGGTGCCGTCGCACGCGCCGCCAGAGTCGAGAGGAAAGTACTGAATCGCCGCTGCGTTGCCCGCAGCGTCAGTTGCGCCGAAGTACGTTGAGAGCGCATTGATCGCCTTGCACCACTTGGAGTTCGTGGTCGCGCCGACGTTGCAGTCGGTTCCCATGCTGCCTGAACGATCGAGCATCACGTACATGTCGAGCGCGATCGCTGTCGCGGTTGCGGTCGCCTGCGCGCACGTTGCGTCCGCCGTTAGACCACCGTCGAGTGCCGGCGCGCCAGTATCAAAACTGAAACTGACGTCGGGCTTGGCGTCGACGATAGCGGTGTCGGAGGCCGCGTCATTGGATCCGTTGCTTGACGAATCGTCTTTGCCCGCGTCAACGGACGGCGCATCGAGATCCGCGTCGCCTTGGCCCGTATCGCTTGTGCTCACGTTCGCGTCGTCGCTGCTACCCCCTTCTTTCGCGCTCGCGTCTCGAAGGGTTGTCGACGACGAAGTCGTCGACGCGTCGCGGGTGTTCTCTTCACCCAAATCTCCGACGAGCGCGTTGCTCGAACATGCGACAAACAGTGTGCCAACATTCACAAAAACCAGGGTCGACCACATGCGTTTCGCCATGACGCTGCCTCCGCGTTGACGAGACTTGCTGAGCAAGTCCGTCGGTTACATGCCGGTTGCGAGTGCCAGTTCAAGAGACGCGCAGCTCGGTGCGCGGGCGTGGACGGTAAGTGACGTCTAAGATTTCCTTAGCTACCTAAGCACCCAAGAAGTACGTCGACCTTGGCTTTTGAATCTGCCTGAACAGTTCCACAAGTTGACGAACACAGCGTAAGCGACGTAGGTGACATATTGTTGTCGTAGTAAAATCCGCCGGCGCTCGTACAGCTTGCCGCATTCGTGACCCGAGCGAAAGTTTGCGGCGTTCCAGTGCCACCGGGGCGATAGCTCACCTTTACTTGATTCGGATCGATGATGCCGCCGTCGGCCGTGGGCATGGCAAATGTGCACGACGTCGCGCTCTTCTGAATCTGCTTCAGAGCTTCCGTAAGCGCGCTTCCGTTTCCGTTGCCCACATTCCAATGCCTGCAGGTGTTTCCATTCGTGCCACACGCGTCGGTGAGCGTGCCAACCTTGTCGTTGTGAATCGGAGCGCCTCCGCCTTCCGCGATCGTCTCTAGGTTTGTGAACGTGGCGCCGGTCATGCCGACGACGAAAGTGGTAATGCCCGTGTTCGCAAAGTGCGTGCTCAAGATGCCCTTAAGCGCGTTGACATTGTTGGAGCATGTGCCGGTCGGATCGCCGTCGGTGATAAGGACGCCGATGAGTTTGCGACCGACGCGTTGGTTGGCTGCTGTGCTGGTAAAGCCAGTGATGCCGCGTATTGCGCCTTCGAGCGGCGTGTCGTTACCTTCGGGGGTTTGCGCGTTCAGCGACGTGTTAAAGCCCGTTGTCGGAAGCGTCCGGAAGCCCGTACTTGGCGAAGCCGGGGTTGAGTATCCGTTGCCACCGCACACGCCGCCCGCAATCGGGAAAAATTGGATAGCTGCAGCGTTCCCCGTTGCATCGTTCGATTTGAAATAGTCGGCGAGGGCGTTGATCGAGTAGCACCACTTGGTCGCAGCGGCGCCGCCGACGTCGCAGTCGCCTAGGAGATTAATGACGAGCTCGTTCATGCTCGCGGAGCGATCGAGCATGACGTACATGTCGAGCGGGACCGCCTCGGCCGTTACGGAAGTCTGCGCGCACGCGGCGTCGGTGTTGAGGTTACTGTCGCTCTGCGCGCCCGCATCAAACGAAAAGACGATGTCGTTCTTGGCGTCGGCGGCAACGACGGCGTCATTCGCGATCGTTCCGTCGGTTGACGCATCGCTTCCGGAAGAGGTCGCGTCGGCCGTGGAAGCGTCGTCGTTCGCGTTGGCGTCAGGCGAGGTCGTCGCATCGGTCGCATCTGTCGCGGCCATCGAGTCAGGAAGGTCCACCGTCGTGGAAGCGTCGGCACCACCATCGGCCGCCGAATTGAAGTCCGTGGATCCTCCCACGTCTGCACCGGGCTCGCGCAACTGACTGCTGCACGCGACAGCGAGAATCGCTGCCAATGAGAAAGACACCCGCATCTTCATGGTCGTCACAATCTCCGAGCCTTCACGCTCTCTGGGCGAAGCCACCGTGGATGAACAACGAACCCGCCAAGCGCGCGGGACAGACTTCGCGTGCTCCTCAATTGGCAAGCGTATTGTTCGAACAGCATCGAGCAAGCTATTCAGCGCTTCTTAAGGCCGCTCGCGCTGCTCATTTGCGTCTCATGGAGCGCGCGCCTTACCCGTTTCGGCGTGCTCGGATTGCTTGACTCAGGCGCGCGTACGAGGGACTTACGTTATGGGGAAATGTGGTCGGGCGACGCTCAACTGCATGCGAGCAGCAAGGCATCTTGTGATGCGAGGACGAGTTTGAGGCGCCGACAATTCACGTTGCTCAGTGTCAGCGTGATATTCAATGCAAGACGGAATTTGCTTCGAGTTCGCTCGTCGCGTCGTCACGCGTGTGCGCCCACAACCCAAGTTCGGCGAGGTGAGAGGCCATGAGAAGTTCTCAGTTGAGGGGTGCGACCCTCGCGACAGTACTCGGGTGCATTGGCGTATTTTCGGGGTGCGATAATCTGCCTGCGGCGCCGGACGGCAGCGTCTTTTGCGACGCGAGCAACTGCCCTTCCGATGCGACGATTGGCGGTTCAACCGATTCGAAGGGCCAAAACGACATCGTCTTCGTCCCGGACGACGCCCCAATCACACCGGGTGATAAAGATGCGCCCGTGACCGCCGACGCCGCGTGCGCATCGTCGAGCGTCAAAGCCCCGCGCCAGCCAGCGAACATTCTGTTCGTCGTCGATCGCAGTGGCAGCATGAATTGCAACCCGCCTCCAACCGACACGTCGGCCAACTGCGAGAAGTTCCCCAAGAAGCTCGACTCCACCAAAGACTCCAAGTGGGAAATCACGCGCGACGCCCTCAAGACAGCGATTGCCGCGATGCCGATTCAAAACAGCGTCGGGCTCATGTATTTCAACAACAACGATGTCTGCGGCGCACCGTCCGCGCCCAATTTGACGATCGCGCCGGTCACTTCAGCCCAGATCACGGCCGTCAACACGAGCCTCGCGGCGGTAACCCCTAAGGGGTCAACGCCAATCGTGGCTTCAATGATCAACGGCGGTTACAATTATATGAACAACCTGACGGCGAACGGAAAGCGATTCGTCGTACTCCTCACCGACGGTAGCGAGACTTGCAACCCGGACAAGCCTTCGATCGACGCACTCTTTTCTTCCGCGACGCTTGCAAGCGGACCTGGCGTCGACATCAAGACCTTCGTGCTCGGAGCACCTGGCAGCGAGGTTGCGAGACAAATGCTCTCAAAGCTCGCATACCTCGGCGGTACAGCATCATCGGCGAACTGTAGTTACACAAGTTCGGACCCCACGATCGGCGACTGCCACGTGGACATGACGAACGTCGGTGACGGCGGGCCGACCTTCGCGGCGCAATTGAACGCCGCGCTCGAAAAAGTGAGTTACGAGGCGCTTTCGTGCGAGTTCGACGTTCCACCCGGTAACGATGGCGGCGTGATTGATCCGGATAAGGTCAACGTCATCTTCAAACCCAGCGTCGGCCAAGAAGAGACCGTCAGTCGCGATACGACGACCACGTGCGACAAGGCAAAAGGGTGGCAGTACAACGCGAACAAGACGAAAATTATCTTGTGCGGAGAACCGTGCGACAAGGTGAAGAGCGATCCGTTCGCGACGGTCTCCATTCTACTCGGATGCGCTACAAAAATTGTTCCCTTCTGAACGCAGCCTTGCGACGAAGTGATCGCCTAGCGCTTGTCGTTGCGGGCGCGCTCGGAGCTTGTGGCGAGCGGCCGCCGAACGCGACGCCACTCATAACGACACCGGTAACGTTCACAAGCGAATGGGAAGCGCCTGCGCGATTCGTGGCTCGCGCTACGTTCCTCGCCCGCGCGCAACCCGCTTGGGAGGTAAAGGATTGCACGCTTGCGACGTGGCGACCTTTGGTGGCCGATGGCGAAGAGCGGGGGATTCGATTTGCACGCGAGGCAACGTGCGGCGTTCGCGTCGTGGATGCGACGGGCCTTGCCCCTAACGACGTATTCGTGCATCGAAGCCCACGATCAATTCTCGACTCTGTGCCCTCGGATCTTTCGGATGCGCAACGGATGGTGCTGTCCGACGGTGACCTCGGTACGGGGTATCAACTTCGATCACTCACCGTTCGCTTTCGGCAGGGACAACGGCTGTCGGCGATCTACGTCGCTGTCCACGAGCCCGCTATACAGGTCGACCGCGGTGCGACGATTCACTATGAGCCACGGCCGAAGACCCAATTCAACATTGCAATTTTTGGCGTGCACAACCGCGAGAATGTAGTTCGTAAACTTGATAGTCAACTCGATTTCCCAACTCGGTATCGTTATTTTCTGGTCCCGTTCGACGAGGTGCGCGAACTCACATTCACGTCCGACTCACCCGTCGATGTGAGGGAGCTGCAACTTCTCGACGTTGAGGACAAGCCCATTGTGACTCCATGGGTCCTGTCGGTTAACGCGAATCCGTCCGAACAAGTCGCCTCCGAAGAAGGCCACGGCGTTGTCAACGATCGGTATCACGCCAGTTTCCTAACCAAGTCGTTTCGACGCATCGGGTGGTACCCAAAGATCGAGCTCGTGCGGGGTGATGACCCCTCCGCTCTCACCTGGATCGACGAAAGTTACCCGAAGCCGATCGTGATCCTCTCGGGTTCGAACGCGTGGGACTACGCAACGACCACGAAGCGCGACCCTTCGGGTTCCGCTCGGTGGATGTACAACCCGCTGTTGCCACCTTCAGAGAGTGGGATGGGTCATTTTCAGCCGCTCGTGCGCCAACAACGCGCGCCGCTCCTCGGTCTTTGCGGCGGCGGGCAGATTCTGGCGCTCCTTCGCGAGTGCGATCCTAAACAGATCGAACAGTGTTACCAAAAGTGGTTACGCCGGACGACCGGCGAGCCCATCGAAGGCCTCTGGCGCCCATCGCACGTGATTCGCGCGTGGCCGGGCGACCCATCGGCGCGCGTTGCCGTCGAGTATGATCCGCTCGATCCACTCTGGATGAGCGCTGGCGACACCGGTCGGCGTTTGACGCGCGGCCTTCCGGAATCGCACGTTGATGCGCTAGCGTTCGAGCCGTTGCGGGCTCACTGGGACGTGTCCGCGGCAAGTCATCCCTGCGCACGCGGTCGGTGCACCACCATTCCCGAGGTCTTTGCTATCGCGCCAGCGCCATTCTCGGTGATTGGCACGCAGTTTCATCCTGAAGCGCCAATGTTTGCGCCCGGCGAAGTCCCGGACGACGAGAGGACAGACCCCGCTCGCTTCATGTCCGCCGTACTCGAACAGTTTGCACTCGAGCTGATTCGCAATCGATAACCACCCTGATACGGTGAGGCGATGAACGCGAACGAAGTTCGACGCGATCTCGAAGCGCGCGGCGTGCGGCGAATCAAGGTGGGCGGTTTCGACATCGATGGCGTGCTCCGCGGCAAGTACTTGTCGCTCGACAAGTTCTGCTCCGCCATCGAGACCGACATCGGTTTTTGCGACGTCATTTTCGGTTGGGACATCGGCGATGTGCTCTACGACAACGCCAAGGTAACCGGCTGGGCAACGGGCTACCCGGACGCGAAGGCCAAAATAGATCTGTCAACGTTACGAATAATTCCATGGGAGCCGGCAACGGCTGCCTACCTTCTCGACTTTGCTACCGCCGATGGCGAGCCGCATCCGGCGTGTCCGCGTTCCCTCCTGAAGAGCGTGCTCGCGCGTGCGGATGCGATGGGCT
Organism: Myxococcales bacterium; assembly: GCA_023248735.1. GTDB lineage: Bacteria > Myxococcota_A > Polyangia > Polyangiales > Polyangiaceae > JAHFDX01. The sequence goes on along the minus strand of JAHFDY010000023.1, from coordinate 28,230 downwards.
TTACGGCGAGCTTGGGTGCCGAGTTCGAGTTCTTTATTTTCAAAGAGACGCCCGAGTCTCTTCGCGAAAAGGGATACAGAAACCTCACGCCGCTTTCGCCTGGCATGTTCGGATACTCATGGGTGCGGGAGGGCCAGCACCAAGAGCTTTGTCACGCGATTCTGGACGAGATGGAAGCCTTCGACATTCCCATCGAAGCGTTGCACACAGAGACTGGGCCAGGCGTCTATGAGGTTGCGTTGCGCTACGACGAGGCGCTTCGCATGGCCGATAAGGCTGCGTTGTTCAAGACGATGCTCAAGCAACTCGTCCATCGCATGGGCCTTTCGGTGACGTTCATGGCGAAGTGGAATCACGAGCTTCCGGGATCGAGTGGCCACATTCATCAGTCGCTTTGGTCGAAAGCCGATAAATGTAACTTATTTTACGACGAAAGTGGTCCACACAACCTGAGTGCGCTTGCGCTGTCGTACCTCGCGGGTCAGCTCGAGCTCATGCCGGAGTTGACTGCTCTTTATGCTCCGACGATCAACAGTTACAAGCGCTACGTGCCAGGCGTTTGGGCGCCGCTCAACGCAACGTGGGGCATCGAGAACCGCACGGCGTCGATTCGCGCAATTCCGGGAAGCATGTCGTCAACGCGGCTTGAGTATCGGCAAACCGCGGCCGACATGAATCCGTACATCGCGATGGCGACGGTCGTTGCGGCAGGCCTGTACGGCATCGAGCACGCGAAGTCCGCGCCGCCTCCCGCTTCTGGCGACGCGTCCGTTGCGCGCGCAACCGTCAAGCCCCTGCCGCGCACGCTCAAAGACGCAACGCAGCTTCTGTCAGATTCAGAAGCTGCACGTGAGTTGCTCGGGGAACCCTTCGTGGACCACTACGTTCGAACGCGTGAGTGGGAAGTACGCCAATACGAACGCGTCGTGACCGAATGGGAGTTGGGGCGCTACTTCGAGTCGATCTGAGAAAACGTCAACTGCGATGGCGCGGCACCCAACTTCGTCTCGTTTCGCGAATTTCCGTGAAGTACCATTCTCTTCATGAGCGTCGTTACTTGGAGCTTTCCGACCACCATCGTATTTGGTGCAGGTGCAGTTACAAAGTTAGTTGACCATGTCAAGCGCGTTGGGGGAACCCGAGCGCTCATCGTGTGCGACCCCGGCGTCGTGCGGGTCGGCATCGCGTCACGGGTCAAGGCTATCCTCGAGGGTGCCAACATCGCGGCGAGCGTGTTTGACGCCGTCGCTCCGAACCCAGTCGAAGAGAACGTGTTCGCTGGCGTCGAAGCGTATCGTGCGTTTGGTGCGAACGTGATCGTGAGCGTGGGTGGTGGCTCCCCGCTCGACGCAGGCAAGCTCATTGCGTTGAAGACGACGCATGATCGTCCACTCATCGACTACGACGACGCAACCGGCGGCGATGCGTTCATCACTCAAAATGTGCCACCAATGATTACGATTCCAACGACCGCTGGAACGGGCAGTGAAGTCGGCCGATCGGGCGTCGTGACGCTCAAGGCAAACGGCCGCAAAACTGTCATTTTCAGCCCCTATTTACTAGCGAAGGCCGCGATTCTCGATCCCGAACTCACGGTGAGCATGCCCGCGCACGTGACGGCTGCAACCGGTTTTGATGCGCTCACACACTGTCTCGAAGCGTACGTTTCGCTAGGCGATCACCCGATGGCCGACGGGATCGCGCTGATGGGTCTCGAGCTTTGCGCGAAGCACCTCGAGCAAGCGACCGTGCACGGCAACGACATCGAAGCGCGCGGCGGGATGATGAAAGCGGCGATGATGGGAGCCGTAGCGTTTCAGAAAGGACTCGGCGCCTGCCACTCGCTCGCGCATCCACTCTCGAGCGAAAAGGACATGCACCACGGTCTCGCCAACGCGCTGTGCTTGCCGGCGGTCGTCGACTTTAACGAGAGCGTGGCCTCTGAGAAATTGAGCCGCGTGCGTTCGCTCTTTGACACCAAAGCAACGAGCTGCGGTGACGAACTTCGTGCCCTCCGAGACCGCCTTGGTTTGCCGTCAACTCTCGCAAGTCAGGGCATCGCAGCTTCAGATATTGCGAAGCTGTCCGCGAAGGCGTTCGAGGACGCATGCCACCAGAGCAACCCGAAGGCGTGCACCGTCACGGATCTTGCGGCGTTGTACCGAGCGAGTTTGTAAGACAACGAACAGTCCGCCGAGCTCGTTGCCTCTTTTTTTCTTTCGATAGGTAAGAACCTTTACTTCTTCAGATTCTCAGACGCGAAGTCCCAATTGGCGAGACTCGTCAAGAACGTCTCGATGTACTTCGGCCGCAGGTTGCGGAAATCAATGTAATACGCATGTTCCCAAACATCGATCGTGAGAAGCGCCTTTTGGCCGTGCTTCATCGGCAGGTCGGCATTCGCGGTTTTCGTCACGGCAAGTTTCCCATTTTGCTCGACGAGCCATGCCCATCCTGAGCCAAATTGCGTCGTCGCTGCGGCGGTGAACTCTTCTTTGAACTTGTCGAACGATCCGAAGTCGCGGGTGATCGCAGCAAGTAAGTCGCCGGTCGGCTTTCCCCCGCCGTTGGGCTTCATCGACTTCCAGTAGAATGTGTGGTTCCAAATCTGGGCTGCGTTGTTGAAGACGCCGCCGTCGCTGCTCATGATGATGTCTTCGAGGCTCTTGTTTGCCTCGGCTTTACCTTCGAGCAACTTGTTCAGGTTGGTGACGTAGGCGTTGTGGTGCTTGCCGTGATGAAAATCGAGGGTCTCGGCGGTGATGTGCGGAGACAGTGCGTCTTTCGCGTACGGTAGGGCAGGGAGTTCAAAGGCCATGGTCGTCTCTCCTTGAATGGGGACCCGCGAAGGTAGACACGGTCGGCCACGGAGGGAAGCACCGTCTTCACTTGCCCTTCACTCTGTTGCAGTGCGTTCGACGAGAATTACGGCGGGATCAGCCTGTCGTGAGCGCAACTCCATGCCCACGCGCTTGCTCTTCGGCATTGGGGTAGACCACTCCGTCCAGTCAGCAACGGGTTAGGAGCTTATCTATCAAGTCCTTCGAGTACCCACTCAGCTCCCGAAAAACGACGCCCATGCCCTGCGGATCTTCTTCGACGCGCACAACTTCGCCGATGCCCTCGATCGTTTCGATGTCGTCCATGATGACCGTGAAGCGGAGGTTCACGCGTGTGCCGATCGCGAGCGGTGTTTGCGACTTGATGAACACGCCTGTCCGCGAAATGTTGGTCACGTATTCTTGAATGAACGCGTCGAACGACTCAAACTCCTTGTTGATCGTCAGGCGCTCCTCGCCGCGCTTGTTCGCATCATCGATCGCCTGGTCCGTCATTGGTCGCTCACTGGTGCCCGCTACTTGCCGACGAGATCGAATTGCTCAAGGTGGTATTCGCGGCGCGGATTGATGTGGATCTTTCGCATGTAGCGATTTTCGGCGTCCTGGATCGCGGCCTTCTCTGCGCCAGCGAAAACGTCAGCGACCGCTGGGTGGCAGTTGAGATGAACTGTGTACCCCGGCAGATCACGGCGCTTGCGGCGAATTTCGCGCAGAATCTCGTACGCGATCGTTTCTTTCGATTGAAGTTGGCCGGTGCCATCGCAATAGAAACACGGTTCGTGAAGCAAACGCCCGAGACTCTCTCGTGTTCGCTTGCGCGTCATTTCGATCAAGCCGAGTTCCGAAATGCGGTTGAGCGTCGTCTTTGCTTTGTCTTTCTGGAGCAACTCCTCGAGTCGCTTGCGAATCTTCTCGCGACTTGACGCCTTCTCCATGTCGATGAGGTCGAGAATGATCATGCCGCCGATGTTTCGAAAACGCAGCTGGTAGGCAATCTCTTCGACAGCCTCGAGATTGGTGCGGACAATGGCTTCCTCCATGTCTTTCGCGCCCTTGCCCACGTACCGGCCGGTGTTGACGTCGATCGCAGTGAGCGCTTCGGCTTGGTCGATGACGAGGTAGCCGCCTGATGCGAGCGGCACCTTACGCGAGAGCGCACGCTGGATTTCATCTTCGATTCCGTATGCATCGAAGATCGGCTCCTCATCTTCGTAGAACTCGATGTCCTTCAAGCGCTCGGGCATGAACATTTCGACGAACGACACGATGCGTTGGTACTGGTTGCGATCGTCGATAACGATTTTGTCGACTTCGTCGGTGAACAAATCGCGTGCCGTCTTCAGCACGATGTCGAGCTCACTCATGAGCGTCGCCGGCGCCTTTGCACCTTCGCGCGTCTTGGCGATTTCGCCCCAGAGGCGGACCAAATAGCCAACGTCTTGTTTCAACTGCTTCTTGGTAAGGCCTTCGGCAACGGTGCGAACGATTAGCCCGCCGGTTGGGGGCTTCATTCCTTCGATTGACTCTCGCAACCGAGCGCGTTCCCTTTCAGAACCGATGCGTTTCGAAACACCTATGTGTTCGACGGTCGGCAGGTACACCACGTAGCGACCAGGCAGCGAGATGTGGCTCGAGCAACGAGCGCCCTTGGTGCTAATGGGCTCTTTCGTGATCTGGACGATGATCGTTTGACCTTCTTTGACCACGTCGCGAATGGGCGTCGACTTGGAGATGCGCGAGATGCCACCGGCTTCCGCCGTGCGATTGTCGCGTTCGCTTCGTGACGAACTGCTCTGGCGACCTCGACCTCGCCCATCGCGGCCGTCGAAACGGCGTCCCGAACGCTCGCCGGGCGCCGCTTTCGCGCCTGCTGGAGGTGGAAGCGAGGGACCTCGTCCACCCGATGGTCGACCTTCTTGACGACCTCGACCGCGCCCTCGGCCCCGGCCACCTTCGCGCGGCGCCACCGCTTTCGGCATCGGCGCATCGGGATCGGTGATGGTGAAACCAGGAAGGTCTGGATCGTCGAAGAGGTCTTCGTCGTCGCCCGCGTCAAGTGCAACCGGTGACGTCGGTCGCTCCGCTTCGAGGGCATCGTCATCGTCGTTTGGCGGCGGTGCGCCAGGCGCAAGCGTGTCGCGCGAGGCAATGGCAGCTTTGTCGAACGTCGCGCTCCGCGAGGGTGCGTCGGGCTTACGTTGTGGTGGTGCAGGAACGCTGGCTGCGGCGGCGCTAAGTGTGTCGAGGATTGCGCCGCGTGCCGTAACTTCCCCGGAGTCTTCGGCAACGGGACGTTCCGGGTCGCCTGCATCGAGATTGCGCGCTTGCTCGAAAGTGATCGCGCGCGTTTTGATTTTGCTAGCGGCGGCCGTTTCAGGCGCGCGAATGGAGTCCGGGGCAGGAAGGCGCGCGTCCGGAATGTGCGCAACCGCGACGACGTCGCGTTCGGAAGAGGGCGGCAGGGCAGCCTCTGAGAGAAACGGAACGCGCGTCGCTCCGCGCTCCGAAGGAATTTCGCTTTCGTCCGGGGTGTCGTCGTCTTGGGCGCCAAGTGCGGGAGGGGCGATGCTCTCGGCTTCCTCGGCCGCGGCAGCCTCGTCGGCTGCGAGCTCTTGGGGATCGGCCTCTTCGCTGCTGCCGCCCGCGCCACCGGTGCCTCCGTTACCTCCCTCTTCACGATCGCGAGCATGGCGTCGGCCGCCGGCGAGGTAGGCCTCGAAGTCGTCTGGGCGAATCAGATCTTCGACGTGGAGAAACGCCGCGCGCTCGAGGCCGATGTCGATGAACGCGGCCTGTAGTCCAGGCAAAACGCGCGTGACCTTGCCAAGGTATACGTCACCAACGTTGCCGCCCTTGGGGGTGACCCCACGGCGTTCGATGTGCAATTCAGCGATAATTCCGTCTTCAATCAGTGCGACGCGCGTTTCGCGGATATCGCAGCTGATCACCAGCATATTTTTGGCCATCGTAGGAACAGAGTCTTTCCCGCTCGGACGCGGCGTCCTGTGAAGACGTCAGCGCTCGGCGGCTCGCGTTGTGGTGCGAGGTGGCGGGAGCGCGGGGCGGTCTTTGACAGAGGAGCATTGCGAATTGAGCGAAAGGGGAAATGGAGGAATTGGCGTGCTTCGCCAGAGGGGACCAGTGAAAACAAGCGCGCTCCTTTCCAGAAGAAGCGCTCAAAACAGCTAAAAAGGCTGAATCAATGCCTTGAGGCCCAAGTGGGCGGCGACAAGGAAAACTTGCGGCAAGGCAACGGCCCGACCTACCGATGAGGCTACTTGAGAACGCGTCCACTGGCTAGGGCCTCAGGTCCGCAGCTCACCTTGTGTTAGTCCGCTCGTAATATTCAATAAAATCAAGCGCTTACGAGCCCTCTGGCACCGACTAAGCGTCGGCCCCCAAATGCCGGAACGATCCGCCACGCCGCACGCGCGTTCCCTTGCCAACCGCCGTGGCGATGCGGGCAAACGACCACATCGTGCCACGGAATTTGGCGAGCTTCGATTCGCCGACGCGCTCGTGATACGGAATCGGCGTTTCGATCACATCGTAGTTCGACCGCGCAGGGAGAATGAGCGTGTCGAGTGGAAGCGCGTCGCCCTCTCCGTCAAATGCGAAGGCGCGAACCATACTCGAGCGGTAGGCCCGCATGCCGCTGTGAACATCAGTCGTAGGGATGCCGTGGACCAGCTGCGCGGTCGCGGCAAAGACGCGATTGGCGATGAAGTTCGGGATCGGCATGGCTTCGGGCTTACTGTGGGTGCGACTGGCGTTCACCATGTCGGCACCCTGTTCGAGCAATGCGCGTAGCCGCGGAATTTGGTCGGTCGGATAGGTGAAGTCGCAGTCGAGGTAGATGAGCGCTTCGGTGGCGCGCGCCGCATCGTTCATGAGGCGTTCCATCGCCGGACCGTGTCCGCGGGGCGGAACTTGGCGGATGACGCGGACACCTCTTGCGGTTGCAAGGTCCGGTGTGCGGTCGTTCGAACTGTCGATGATGACCAGTTGAGCATCAGGTGCGTAGAGACGGATCTCGTCGATCATGCGCTCGATGCTCGTCTCTTCGTTGAGCGTGAGCATGCCGATCGTGAGCGAGAGGGGACCCGGTTTCGGCCGCTTGCGGGCGACGACGACGAAGCCGGTGCGCGAGGCAAAAGGCTGACCAAAGCGTGAGCCGGTGTCGATCCGCATCGCTTCAAGGCCGCCCTCGCGAATTTGGGCGAACGCGTCTTTTGGGCTCGTGCCGGCCCGGTAGGAAACGAGGACGTGGCCGCCATCGGTCAAGCAACCTGACCATACTGAAAGCGTCTCACTCGTGACCGAAGTGGAAGGCTCAATCGTCAAGAGATCGAACGATTGGGTATGCGCGCCGATGCCATTTTCGCCACCGGTTGTAACCACGCGGGCATCGACGCGGGCGGCGGCAGCCTCAACCGCGTCATTTCGAGGGCCAATGTGAAGGACGGCGCGAGGTCGTCCGAAGGAGCTTGAAACTGCACGATCGAAAGCCGAACCCATGTTGAAGCGGCTCTTACCACCCGGCTTGAACGCCGACCACGATTAGTTCCCGACAGCCCGAAGGGCGGTGCCCGCCGAAAGGTGCTTCGCGACGCCCTCAGCAACTCGGCGTCCGTCGGCTATCGCCCATACAACGAGCGACTGGCCACGCGCGTTATCCCCGGCCGCGAAGAGGCCTGCGACGTTGGTCTTGCCGTCTTGGTCGGTGTTCAAGTTGCCTCGGGCGTTGAGCGTAACATCAACTCCCTTGACGACCGAAAGATTGGGCCCGGCAAAACCCATGGCGAGGAGGACGAGTTCGCTGGCGATGTGAAACTCGGACCCTTCCGTTTCGACCAACTTGCCGCGTTCGAGCCGAACGCGGATACAGTCAACTCCCTTGACGTTGCCGCCTTCGCCGACGAATCGCTTCGTCATGACTCCCCAATCGCGCGTCGCGCCCTCTTCGTGTGAGCTTGACGTTCGGAGCATGAGTGGCCATTCGGGCCACGGGTTCTCCGGCATGCGGACGAGCGGCGGCTTCGGCATCAGCTCGAGGTTCTTCACTTCCTTGGCTCCCTGCCGAATCGAGGTTCCGATGCAGTCCGAACCCGTGTCCCCGCCACCAATGACGAGCACCCGGCTGCCGTTCGCCGAAAGTGCGCGCGACTCATCGATAGTGTCACCGGCGACGCGACGATTCTGCGTCGTGAGAAACTCCATCGCGAAGTGTACACCTGCGAGTTCGCGACCAGGCAGCGACAAGTCGCGCGGCACCGCCGCACCGGTAGCGAGAACCACTGCGTCAAACGATCGTAACAGCTCGTCGAGCAAGACCGCATCGCCGACGGCGACTTCGTAGCGAAATGTAACTCCTTCTGCAATCATTTGGGAGACGCGCGCGTCGAGGATCGCTTTCTCCATCTTGAAGTCGGGAATGCCGTAGCGAAGAAGGCCTCCAGCGCGATCGTCACGCTCAAAAATCGTGACGGAGTGCCCCATGCGCGCAAGTTGTTGTCCGCACGCGAGTCCGGCCGGACCCGATCCGACCACCGCGACAGTCTTCCCGCTCTTGGTGCCACGCCGGATCGGTTCGAGATGCGCAATCGTATGTTCTGCAATCGCGCGTTCGATGCTCTTGATGGTGACGGGAACGCTATCGATGTTGAGCACGCAAGATGCTTCACATGGCGCAGGGCAGACGCGGCCCGTCACCTCGGGAAAGTTGTTCGTTTCGGCAAGACGAGCGACCGCTTCATCAAACTTGCCGCGGTACACAAGGTCGTTCCACTCCGGGATCAAGTTGCCCAGCGGACAACCTTGATGGCAAAACGGAATGCCGCAATCCATGCAGCGTGAAGCTTGGACTTGGAGCTTTTCTTTGGGCATCTGCTCGCCGAATTCGCGGAAGTGCCGCACGCGCTCAACGACGGGACGATCCGTTTCCTTGTCGCGTTCGAATTTGAGAAATCCCCTTGGGTCACCCATGCACGCTAGTCTCGCACAGTGGACAGGGCAGGTGAACCGAAGCAGGTCCATCCAGGCGCATCAGACCGAACGACAGACCATCATTTGCGTCTCGAGTCGATGGACCAAAGGTTGCTACCAATCACATCGGAGGCGTCATGCGTTCATCCGCTTTTCTTTTTTTCTTTGTCGTGTCGTGCTCTTCGGCGGGCCAATCCGCGACCACAAGTGACGCAAGTACGGACGGACCCGCAGACGCATCCGTCGACGCAGGCGCCCACGAGGAACTTGCGTATACGTCCTTCGTCATAAACACGCACGACTGGGTAAACCCAAGCCAGAGCGCGGACACGTTGCTTCGCCTTGTCGGCATCTTCGAGAAATACAAAGTGCGGGGCGAGTTCTACTTCACCGCACCTGTCGTTGACGCTTACGTCGCGCAACGGCCCGACGTCATCGCGAGATTTAAGTCAAGCAACATGACGATCAGCTACCACATTCGAGCACCGCACGCGCTCTACCAAGGTTTCCAAGCACCCTTGCAAGGCAAGACCGGAAGCGCGCTCAGCGCGATTCTCAAAGACTACGAAACGTACAAACTGAACCTTACCGACGCATCCCTCGACAAGACGAAATCCGGCGGATTCAAACGCGTGGCGGAGGCGTTCGACAAGAAGCCGTTTACGATCTCGGTTTCCAACGTAGGTCCGGACGACACAATCCAAGCGGCAGCCATGGACGTCTACCAAGGTACTGGCGCCAAGGGCGCAATCGTCTTTCACACAGGTGGAACGGATCCGAAGGACCCACTCACCACAGAGCACGGGCTCTTGGTGAGGCCGAGCGACCTTGGTGTCTCAGATTTCAAAGTGGGCAATGACACTGACTACTGGTGGTACCGCCTCATCGACCCAAGCGTCGCCGCGCAGTGGGAGCCGCTCACCAACATGCAGTCTCAGCTCGGCGCATGGACCGACAAGCGCAAGCCGTTCGTTGCCGTATTGATTCACGAGAACAACTTCAAACGCACCGGGTCGGAACCATTCAACTCCATCTACCACGTCATGGACGGCCAATACCCGAAGGGGGTCAAACCGAGCCCTTGGGATCTTTCGACGCCCGACGTGACCACGTCACTCACCAGTGAGCAATCTGAGGCCATCTTCGCTGCGTACGAGCGAATGGTCGCCTGGGCGAGCCAGCACACGCGAGTGGTGACCATGGAGGACATTGCGGTGATGGACGAATCCAAGCTGTGATCACACGGCGCTTTTCGCCCTGCGCTGCTCCATCACTCTCTTGTACTCCGTCGGCATCACTTTTACGAAACGTGACGCGTCCCACTTCGCGAGGAGTCGTTTGCCTTTTTCGCTTCGCGTGAGGTGTACGTGCTCTTCGATCAGGTTCTTGACGATCTCTTCGTCGGTGCCATCGAGCGCCTCAAGCACGATCATCTGTGGATTGATCCGCGACGCGAAACGCCTTTCTTCATCCAGAACGTAGGCGACACCGCCACTCATACCGGCGCCAAAGTTTCGACCCGTCGCTCCAAGGATGATCACCGTCCCGCCCGTCATGTACTCGCAACCGTGATCGCCGATGCCTTCGACAACCGCGGTCGCGCCGCTGTTGCGCACGGCGAAGCGCTCGCCTCCACGACCCGCAAAGAAAGCACGGCCGCTCGTTGCGCCGTAAAGAACGGTATTTCCGACGATGACGTTCTCGTCAGCGGCATAGGTCACTGCCTTTGGTGGGAAGACGGCCAGAATGCCTCCTGAGAGGCCCTTGCCAACGTAATCGTTCGCTTCACCTTCGAGCGAAATGAGCATGCCGCGTGCGGCGAACGCTCCGAAACTCTGTCCCGCGGTACCCTTGGCTTCGATCGTCATGCGTCCGTCGGGAAGCCCGTCCCTTCCCCAGCGCTTTGCCACCTCCCCGGCAAGCATCGCGCCGAACGCTCTGTCGCTATTTCGGATCGTGAGCGACTGTGCCGACGGTTCGCCGTACTTGAGACTAACGCGCGCGTTTTCGATGAGCACGCGATCGGTAATCGACTCGAGCGCGTGGTCCTGGCTCTGCTCGCAGTGTCGCGGACCTGCAACGTCAACTTTGTGAAGTACTTTCGAGAAATCGAGCAAGCTCGCTTTTTCGTGGGCCAAGTCCTTTCGAACCGCAATGCAGTCGACGCGACCGACCATCTCGAGAAGCGTGCGAAAGCCAAGACTGGCCATGATGGAACGCAGCTCTTCGGCGACAAAGAAGAGATAGTTGATCACGTGCTCGGGCGTCCCTTGAAACCGCGCCCGAAGCACCGGATCTTGTGTCGCAACACCCACGGGACACGTGTTGAGGTGACACTTGCGCATCATGATGCAGCCGGATGCAACCAGAGGCGCGGTTGCAAACCCGAATTCTTCGGCGCCAAGCAAAGCGGCAAAAGCAACGTCTCGCCCGGTCTTTAGCTGTCCGTCAACCTGCAAACGTACGCGTCCACGAAGGCCGTTAAGTAACAATACCTGCTGCGTTTCGGACAGCCCAAGCTCCCAGGGCGTCCCCGCGTGTGAAATCGACGAAAGCGGCGATGCGCCAGTGCCGCCATCATGACCGGCGATGGTGATGCCATCGGCATGAGCCTTCGTTACCCCTGCTGCGATCGTGCCCACGCCCGATTCGGAAACTAACTTGACGCTCACCTTGGCTTCGGGGTTCACGTTCTTCAGATCGAAGATGAGTTGTGCGAGATCTTCGATCGAATAGATGTCGTGATGCGGCGGCGGCGAGATCAGGGTCACGCCCTCTGTCGAATGGCGAACACGCGCGATGACCGCATCAACTTTTGGTCCAGGAAGTTGACCACCTTCACCGGGTTTCGCGCCTTGCGCAATTTTGATTTGGAGCTCGTCGGCGTTAGCGAGGTAGTGCGCGGTGACACCGAAACGACCACTCGCCACCTGCTTGATCGCACTTCGGCGCAGGTCGCCGTTGGGCTCTCGCACGAAGCGCGCTTCGTCTTCGCCGCCCTCGCCTGTGTTGCTCTTGCCCCCGATACGATTCATCGCGATGGCCAGGTTTTCGTGGGCTTCCTTGCTAATGCTGCCGAAACTCATCGCGCCAGTGCAGAAGCGTTTCACGATCTCTCTTGCGGGTTCGACTTCCTCGAGCGGGATGGCATCGCCTCCTGGCGCAAAGTCCCAAAGGCCACGCAGTGTGAATGGGTGCTCGTCTTGCTCGTTGATCAACCGCGCGTATTCGGCATAGCTCTTCGCGTCCTGTCGCCGAACGGCCTTCTGTAGTGCTGCAACGGAGCCGGGAGTCCATAGGTGCCGCTCGCCCGTGGCCCGCCATGCGTATACGCCGCCCACGTCGAGCTCCTCGCTTTCGGGTGAACACGTCGCGAAAGCAAGGCGATGCCGCATGAGCGACTCTTTGGCGATCTCCGCTAGACCGATGCCACCGAGCGGCGAAGAGGCGCCGACGAAGTATCGGTCGATTACCGATTTGCCGATGCCGACGGCCTCGCAAATTTGCGCACCGTGGAAACTTGAAAGCGTCGAAATGCCCATTTTCGACAGGACCTTCAGGAGACCTTTGGTCACTGCCTTGACGTAGTTCTTTTGTGCATGCGCCCCGTCGACTCCGATTTCGCGGGTCGCAACGAGACTTTGAACCGATTCGAATGCGAGGTACGGATTGACCGCGCCAGCGCCGAAGCCGATGAGCAGCGCGATATCGGCCACTTCGCGCGCCTCGCCCGTTTCGACGATGAGCCCAGTCCGCACCCGCTTACCGGCGCGAATAAGTGCATGATGCACACATCCGATTGCAAGCAATGACGGGATCGGAGCGTGCGTCGCATCGACGCCGCGATCGCTCACGATGACGATGCTGTGACCTTCATCAACCGCCCGCTCGGCCGCTTGCGCAAGATCCTCCAGCGCTCGCTCGAGCGACCTTCCTTCGTTGCGCGCGGTCGCGTCAAACAGTGCGCTCAGCGTCGTCGTCCGAAAGTCGGCAAGCGCGTTCTTCTTGAGCCGGGCGATATCGGTGTTGCTCAGAATCGGGTGAGGCAACTCAAGCAGCCGCGCCTGTTTCGGCGACTCGGTCAGCAGGTTGCCTTCACCGCCGACGCACGACACGAGCGACATGACGAGATCTTCGCGAATCGGATCGATCGGCGGATTGGTGACCTGAGCAAATTGTTGCTTGAAGTATCGAAAAAGCACCTGTGGACGATCGCTGAGAACGGCAAGCGGAATGTCGGTTCCCATGCTGCCGGTGGGCTCCTCGCCGTTTTGCGCCATCGGCGCCAAGAGCAAGCGAAGATCTTCGCGGCTGTAACCAAACACCCGCAGCAGCCGTTGCCGCTCGTCGTGACTCATCGAATAAAGCGTCGGCACTTCGGGCAGGTGTGACAGTTCGATTTTGTTGTCCGCTACCCACTCGGCGTAAGGCTGGCGGCTCGCCACTTGAAGCTTCACCTCTTCGTCGTTGACGAGACGCCCTTTCGTCACGTCGACGAGGAACATTTTGCCAGGTTGAAGGCGTCCTTTTTCGAGAATGTCCTCGGGATCAAAATCAAGAACGCCAAGCTCGCTTGCCACGCACACGTAACCGCTCTTGGTCACAACATACTTTGCGGGCCTTAGGCCGTTTCGATCGAGAGTGGCCCCGATCCACTGCCCGTCGGTGAAGAGCAGCGCCGCAGGGCCGTCCCACGGTTCAATGAGGCCTGCGTGAAACTCGTAGAAGGCGCGCTTCTCATCCGGCATGTCGGCTTGCGTCGCCCACGCCTCGGGGACAAGCATCATCATGACGTGAGGAAGAGAACGACCGCCCGCGACGAGAAAGTCAACGACGTTGTCTAACGACGCCGAGTCGCTGCCGCCGGGTCGGATGATCGGCTTGAAGTCGCCGAGGTGCTCTCGAAACGTTTCACTCTCGAGCATGGCCTCGCGAGCACTCATCCAATTGGTGTTGCCACGCAGCGTGTTGATCTCGCCGTTGTGCGCGATCTTTCGATAAGGGTGAGCGCGCTCCCAAGTGGGAAATGTATTCGTCGAAAACCGTGAGTGCACGAGCGCGAGTTGGCTCTTGAAATCGTCGGCGCGGAGATCGGAATAGAACTCGGCAAGCTTCTCGGGCAGCGCAAGGCCTTTGTAGACGATGGTCCGCGAGGAGAGTGATGACACGTAGAAGTCATCGTGGCCAAACGCCGCGGCGATCCGTCTTCCAGCGCGCTTGCGAATCGTGAAAAGGACTCTTTCGAACACCGGCGCAGGGCACATGCGCCCGATGAAGACCTGCATCATCAAGGGCATTGACTGTTGCGCGACAGGCCCAACGGCGCTCGGCTCGCTCGGTACGTACCGCCAGCCGATGATCTTCTGGTTGTGATAACGAATCGTCTCTTCGATAAGACGCATCTGCTCATCGCGCTTTTGCGAATCACGGGAAAGAAACAGCTGGCCGACGCCGTAGTCACCCGCAAGAGGCAGATCGATGCCGACCTTCGCAAGCACGCGTTCGAAGTAGGCATGAGGGACTTGGGTAAGAATGCCAGCACCGTCGCCAGAAAGCGGATCGCTCCCGGCAGCTCCGCGGTGCGCGAGTCGCGTGAGAATTTCCAGGCCCTTTCTCACGATGTCGTGCGACGCAGGCCGTTTGAGCTGCACCACAAAACCGAGGCCACACGCGTCGTGTTCGTGGGCTGGATCGTAGAGGCCCTGGGACTTCGGCATCGCCATCGCTGGCTAGTGTGCGGCAAGTAACGCGACGCGCCAATGATTCTAGACGAGTGGCGATCACATTGACCGTCATTACCAAGGAATGACAATTCGGCCCCTATTGTGATCCGTATCTTCGACGGTCAAGGAGGTTGATCATGCCCGACGGAGCGTCCACACAGCCGCACATGATTCGCGCCGCGCGTGAAAGCACCTTCGAATCACGCCCAAAACTGCGGGGCGTGCTTCATCAATGGGCAGCTGCGACCTCGCTTGGAGCAGGCGCAGTGCTTGTGACGATGGCACCCACGAAGCGATCCATGCTGGCGGCCGCTATCTATGCGTTCAGTCTTATTGCGCTCTTCACGGTGAGTGCGACCTACCATCGCGTCAAATGGTCGCCGCGCGCACGTGGCTGGATGCGACGGCTCGACCACTCGGCGATCTTCGTGCTCATTGCGGGCACCTACACGCCCATTGCCCTTGTCGCGCTCGACGCGAGTGTCGCGACGCGTGTGCTCACCATTGTTTGGATCGGCGCGACGTTGGGCATCCTAAAGGCGCTCTTCTGGTCGCGAGGTCCCAAGGCACTCATGACGATCCTCTGCATTGGGCTTGGGTGGAGCGCATCGCCTTACTTTGGGGAGATGGGGCTCGCCCTTCGCACGAGTGGGCTCTCGCTGCTGCTTGGCGGCGGGCTGGCCTACATGATCGGCGGGTTGGCGTACGCGGCACAGCGGCCGAACTTTAAGCCCGGAATTTTCGGGTATCATGAATTGTTCCACGCCTTGACGATTGTCGGAGCGGCGATGCACTTCGCGTTGGTGTTGCGGATACTGCGATAGCGACAGCGACAGCGACAGCGACAGCGACAGCGACAGCGACAGCGACAGCGGGATATGACATGTCGATGTTGCAAGAACTTATTTCTGCGTGGGGACAACCGATAGTTCAGAACCTTGACGAAGTTGCGGCGCTTTTGGGGACTGCGGAACACGTCAATATTGTTGACCAATCAGCAGTGTTCGGTGCGCGGACGGAGGGGCTTGGGTTGGCGTTTGCTGCTGGGTATCCGTTGGCGGTACGCAAGCTCACAGGTGATCCACGACCCATTGCGCTGGCGGTGACTGAGGCGCGTGGCAATGGGCCCGTCGACATCGAGACGACCATGCGGCGCGACGGCGAAGGCGCTTTCACGATCACGGGGGAGAAGACATTCGTCACGCTCGCGGATCGCGCCGAGAGCTGTCTCGTGCTTGTACGCGATGGCGACGCACCTTCCCTACCGGACGGGAAGGTCACGCTTCGGTTGGTACTCGCGCCGTTGCGGGACAAGAACGTGTCGATTGCGATGATGCCGCCATTGCCAATTGCGCCGGAGGTTCTGCACGGGAAAGTTACATTTGCAGGCGCGACCGTCCTGAAGGTCTTCGAAGGCGATGGCTGGAACGACTACGGACGGCCGTTTCGGACAATCGAAGATGTGGCGGTCATGTCGGCAGCGCTTGGGATGGTCTTTCGAATCACATTCGATGGCACCCAGGATTTGTCGATGCGCGCGTTCGCGCTGCTCGTGGCGCTGCAAGAGGTCGAGCAGATCGGGTTTCAAGAGGCCACGGCACACGTGCTCCTCGCGGGTACACTCGCGATGGCTTCTCCGCTCTTTCACGAGGTGGCGGAAAGAGCCCCCGAGGGGTTGCGCGCAAAGTTCCAGCGTGATCTGCCGCTCCTGTCGATCGCCAACAAAGCACGCGCGGCGCGAACGACGCGCGCATGGGCGACCGTCAGAGATTCTCTTCGTCCGCGCGGCTGAGGTAGGCTTCCGAGAAAGCCGTAACAGCATGCGGATCCATTGGCTTACCTCGTTCACGATACTGGCAGCGCCGCTGGCCTGCGATCGGCCAACCGCTTTGCATGCACCGACAACGGTGCCGTTTATCAAAGAAGCTCCTCCCCGCGGTCCGCGCCTCATCACGAGCGCGACAGACACCTGCCTGCTTCGCGACGTTCATACCGCGACGTGCGTCGGTTCTCTCGCGCTAACGTTCGGTCTCGAGGCGCGCACAGAGACGTTGGGAATCGGAGGGATGGGGCTCACCGCGCTCTCCTCAGACGGCACCATCAACTATTGGCACAGCCACTCTCGCCCCGAAAATAACTGGATTGCGCTGCGCGGCCGCGCACGGCAAGTGGCTCACGGAGGGACGCACATGTGCGTGATCGATAGCGGCCGCGTGGCGTGCTGGGGGTACAATCGTTCCGCTCAGCTCGGACTCGAGAACGCGATCGATTCTGTGACGCCGGGCAGCGATACACCTTTCGTCAACCTCGATGGCACGGTCATCGGCCTCGCCGCCGGCATGTTTCACACCTGCGCGCTCTTTGAGGGCGGCGCTGTGAAATGTTGGGGGAGCAACCACGAAGGCCAACTCGGCATTCAAGGTGGCAGCACCCGTGGCAGCGAGCGCGGCGACATGGGTGCGGAATTGCCAGCGGTCACACTCGCAGAACCCGCGATCGCGATCGCATCTGGCAGAACCCACAGCTGCGCGCTGCTCGCCTCCAAGCGCGTTCAATGTTGGGGCAGCAACCTCCACGGCGCACTCGGTGGAAGCCCGAATGTCGTCGACATTGCACCGACAACATTTGTTGCCCTCGGATCCTCGAAGGTGCGCGTGCTCGCCGCCGGTGGGCACCGGACGTGCGCCGTCCTCGAAGACAACACCGTGAAATGCTGGGGCCGAGGCGATTTCGGTGCCCTTGGTCAGGGCCACACACGCTCCCTCGGTTTCAGCCAAGCGGAGATGGGCGATGCGCTGCCTGCCGTGGCGCTTGGGTCACGAGAGCCCATCGTCGAAATCGCGATGTCCGACGACCACAATTGCGTGCTCTTCGAAAGTGATCGCGTCAAGTGCTGGGGTCGTAACCATTGTGGTCAACTCGGCGTGCCCGGGGGAGATCGCGGCGATGATCCGGGAGAGATGGGCGAGAGTCTCCCCTTTGCCGACTTCGGTATGGAGGGTCGAAAGTAGCCCATGCCAACGATCGTCAATATCGTTGACCTCGATGACCCGCGCATCGAGCCCTACCGCAATGTCCAAGAGCGCGACCTCGTCGGACGCCAAGCGCGATTCGTCGCTGAAGGCGCCGTGGTTGTTGAGCAGCTGTGCCGTGCGGGTGGGCACTTCAAACTTGAATCGTTGCTCCTCGAGTCGCGTCGCGTCGCGCCTCTGCGCGCTTGCATCGATGGGTTGTCAAGCGACGTACCCGTCTACGTTCTTGACCAAAAGCACCTCGACGCGATCGCAGGCTTCCACCTTCACCGTGGGATCCTCGGCATCGGCCTGCGTGGAACTGCCCGTGACGCAGCCGCCCTGCTGCGCGAGGCGAGCCTCGTCGTTTGCCTCGAGCGCATTGCAAACCACGACAACATGGGTGGCATCTTCCGAAACGCCGCGGCTTTTGGCGCCGACGCGCTGCTCTACGACGAAGGCAGCTGCGATCCGCTGTACCGCAAAGCCATTCGCGTTTCTGTGGGTGCCTCGCTCAGCGTTCCGTTCGCGAACGCCGGCACGACCGAATCGATGCTCAACCTTCTTGACGAGCACGGATTCATAACTATCGCGCTTACACCTCGTGCCGATGCGCCGGAGCTTGACGCGATCACACGGGTGCTCAAGGGCAAACGTATCGCGCTCCTCCTTGGATCGGAGGAACCAGGTCTTAGCGATGTTGCGCTCGCTCGCGGCCGTCCCGCACGCATTCCTATGGCGCCTCGTTTCGACTCGCTCAACGTGGCCGTCGCAAGTGGCATCGCGCTGCACGCCGTCATGCGCGATGCGATCAGGGGGAAGTAGAAGTAATCGACGAGGGACCCACTTGCGCGCCCGTCCGTCCGTGCTATCTCGCGCGGCTTGCGAAGTTTGGGGGGCGAACGCACATGAAAAGAGTGATTGGGTTGGGCCTGAGCGCATTGCTCGGATGTTCGGGCGGGGCGAGCGAGCGCGAAATTGGCGACGACGAGGCTGCAACAACTGCTGGTCCCGTCACTGCAGAAACGGCGGTCGCTACGGGTAGCGAGCTCAAGGTGCGCGCGAACCTACTCACCGTCTGGGTCGACGCTGTGGCCCTTCCCGCAACGGACAATGGCAAGCAGATCGTCCGCATCACCGGGCGTGCTAGCCGCAACCTGAAGAGCGCCTTCAGCTACGTGCCCGACGACGCGTATGCCAAAGCAAGGGTCACGAAAAAACGCGGCTTTGAAGTGGTTCTCGAAACGCGGGGCGAGCAAAATGCGCTTCTTTCGGGCGCGAGTATCTTCCTCAGTTTGGTGCCTTCGACTGCAACCAAGAAAGAGTCCTACACCGCGCGCATCGCACTCGAGCCACGGTTTGGTCGATACGAAGGCAGCAGCAAGATCTTCGTGCAAGACGCCATCAAGCCCATTTACTACCGCGACAACGTCACGAATCTGCGTTACCGAGGCAACGCAGCGCTCGATGGATACACCGCCTCTTTCGACGCATACGCGAACGACGAAGGTGACCCGGTTGTGACTAAAGTGTCCTCCCAGCGTTACCAATTCGACTGGACCTTCACGAGCCTCATGATCGCGGCCGACCCGCCCAAAGACGCGGTCCATTTCCTGGCGATGGTCAACGGCTTTACCTACGCAAAAAGCGCTGGAATCGACCTTGCGGTATCGTCAATCGGGTTGACGTCCGCAGACGCGTATGACGTTTGGCCGTCGCCTCAATGCGAAAAGGCCGTGAAGACCTGCGTCAAGGGCAAACCTGCCAGCACGATCGACTACGGCGAGTGCGGAACGTACGGGCAAGTCGCGGTTTGCTTGGCGAGTCCTTAGGTCGCTCACCCGTGATGATACGGCTCCCCTTTGCGGATCGTCATCGCGCGATAGAGCTGCTCCATCAAGATGAGTCGCGCAATCCGGTGCGGAAATGTCATGCGCGAGAACGACAACGTCTCCGCGGCCTTGTTGACAACGTCGGCCGGTAGCCCGTCGGCGCCGCCTATGAGAAATGCGACATCGACCGCGCGCGTTGCGAGCACGTCGATCCTCGCGGCAAGCTCTTCGCTGGAGCGCATGGTGCCATCAATGGTCAACGCTACGACGTGATCGCGTGGGCCTATGACCTTGAGAAGACCTTGTGAAACCTGGGCCGCGCCCCCATCTTTGACTTCGAGCTCGGCAACCTGCGCGTAGTGCCCGAGACGCTTGGCGTATTCGTCGACCGCCGCGCGGATGGCGCTCTCCTTGATACGACCCACGGCGACGACCTTGAATCGCATGGCATCGTTCATAGCCGAGGCACTGGCCGACTTCACGCGCCGCAGGTACACTGGATGTTACGCACGGGTGGCGAAATTGGCAGACGCAGCGGATTTAGGTTCCGCCGCCGTAAGGCGTGGGGGTTCAAGTCCCTTCCCGTGTACTCCATCGGAAAGCAAGCCTCGGCATCCTCTATCCCGCGCCCCTACCCTCGGAGGGTGGCGGCGGCTTTCCGTGCGCGCTCGCAGCGTCGCTGAACCTCGTCCCATTGAATGTTCGCAAAGAACGCGTCGATGTACTTCGCCGCGGCCGCGCCGTAGTCCATCTGGTAGGCATGCTCGTACATGTCCATGACGAGCAGCGGGACTGACGCCGCGGATGCCTGCGTGTGATTGCCTGACCAGAACGTGTTGGGGACGTCGCGGTGGAGATCCCACGTCGTGACAACCCACCCGCTTCCGCCGCCGAGGCTCGCGCCTGTTAGGCGAAACAGCTCCTCCCACCGGGCGAAACTCCCGTAGGCGTCACTGAGCAACTTCTCGATGCCACCGCTTGCGCGACCATCACCACCCAGGTTCCCGAAGTACAGCTCGTGGAACGTTGCCGAGTTCCGGTAGCTGAGCTCGCTCTGTTTCAGACCACCGACCACGAGGGCCGGCGTGTCCTTGTTGACCCGCGCGAGCTCCTCTTCGACGCGGTTCAAGTTCTTCACGGCCCCCGCGTAGTTGTTGGCATGATGGGAGACGATGAGTTTTTCGGAGAGCCCTTTGAGTGCGTTAGGGCTCCAGGGCAGCGGCCGCACCGCATGCTTACCGGCGAATGCAATTCCGAGAGAAGCCGGCGAGGGTGGAGACGACGCTGAAGCCGCGGGTGGCTTTGCTTGCGCGTGCACCGGGCACCCGGAGAGGAGTACGGCACCCCCCGCAGCGACGGAGAGCATTGCCGCCCGTCGCGAAACGTCCGTTTCGTTCGCGTGATTTTTCGTCGTCTGCTCCCGCTTTTCTGTCCCGCGTAGCGCGTCCATCACGGTCCACTCTTTCTTTCGAAATAGGCCATCAGATCGTCGAACAAGGCGAAGCCTCGATCGAGTCGCGCCGTGTCGTCGCGAAGGCGGATCGCAAGCCCTGCAATCATGCTCGCCACGCCCGCTGTCTCCGCCCGACCGAACTTGCCATCTTTCAGGTCGATGTCGTGGATGATCTCGGCGATGGGGCGAAGACCGGGTGCATCGGTCCCGAAACGCCTTCGAAGCACCTCGAACGTGCACTCGTCTCCTTCGTGGGTGAACTCGGCTTCGAACATGTCGAAACGCAGCTCACCTTCAAACGGTTCGTACCCTTTGGGCGAAACAAACTTGAACGTCGCCTTCGGATCGACGAAGCGCTGCACGAGCCACGCGCTGGCAATCCGATCGACATGGACTCCCGCGCGCGTCACCCAGGTGCGGCCAACGTACTCACCCGAGCGTGCGCCCGAAGGCGCCTCCCGGGCTTCGTTAGAACCGTGAACAACTCCTTCCAGTGCGGCGAGCGCCTGCGAAGCAACGTAACGCGCTGGCGCCTCGAAGAAATCGATCGCAACAAGGTCCGACCATCTTCGTCGCAGCCGCGCAAACTCCGCGCCCCGCGTGCCTCCCTCTGCAGGCGGCTCGCCCGGATTCGCAAGGCGCGTCGCTTCCGCGGCAAGATCAGAAAAATCGGTATCGCGAGCCGTTCTGAAGAGACCCTTTACGTGTTCGTCGGACAAACCTTCGATGAACCCTGCGGTGCAAAGCGTTGCCTCACCACCCTCGGCCACGATCTCTTTCGCAAGCCACTGAAAATCCTCTTGGGTTTGCGCGTTTCGCGGGAGCACGTACACCGTGCTCTTCACGGGGACGGCGCCGAGTCGTTGCAGTCTTCGCCCGATCTTGGCGCGGAAGTACGTGGGTCTCGGCGGTATCTGATGGATGAGAAGGAGCCACGGCGCTAGAACTTCCTTGGCCTTCGTCGCTCCCATTCGTGTCTTTGCTGACTCGACTTGCATCATTCGTCTTCTGGTTTTTCTTGCGGTTCGGAGAGGTGGAGCGCGATCTTGCGCATCAACTCATAGAGGTGTTTGCGACTGAGGCCCGCAGCGGCCGCCGCCTTCGTAATGTGTCCGTGATGACGGTCGACGAGCGAAGAGATGTAGAGCTCGTCGAAGTTCTGAATGACCTGCTCTTTCGCTTCCTTGTAGGGAACGTTGGACGAGATCCCAGGAAACTCGACGCCAATCGTGAGCGGTGTCGCCGAAACCGGCCCGAGGTTGAAGACGAGCTTGTCAAAAGCGGTGCGAGGCTTGCCAGGCATCTGACCAAGAGTCACCGCACGCGAGAGTGCATTCCGAAGTTCTCGGACATTGCCCGGCCAGCCGTAGCCAACGAGCTTTCGAAGGTTCGAGCCGGCGATTTTGTCGCGCGGAGGAAGGCGATTTTGAAGGAGCCGCTCGACGAGACCGGGAATGTCTTCCGGGCGTTGTCGCAACGGTGGCATGCGCACGCGGACGACCTCGAGACGATAGAAAAGATCGCTTCGAAAGCGCCCGCGACGTGACTCTGCGAGGAGATCCCGATTGGTGGAAGCGAGGATGCGGACATCAACCTTGCGTGGCGTATCTGCGCCAACAGGTTTGACCTCACCCGTCTCGAGAACGCGAAGGAGCTTGGGTTGCAGATCGAGAGGCAACTCCCCAACTTCGTCGAGGCATAGGGTTCCGCCATCCGCCTGTTGAAACGCGCCTGCGCGATCCGCCGTTGCCCCTGAGAACGCTCCCCGTCTGTGACCAAAGAGTTCGCTCTCGGCGAGTTCGGGTGGCACAGACCCGCAATCGAAGACCACGTACGGCCGTTTCGCGAGGCCGCGTTCGGACGCGGCATGAAGAGACCTTGCTGCAAGTTCCTTCCCTGTGCCGCTCTCACCCTCAATGAGAACCGCCGCATCGGAGATCGCAGCGCGCTCGAGAATTGCGAACACTTCCCGCATCGCAACCGACTCGCCGAAGAGCTCTCCGAATTTCCTCGCGGTGGACGGAACGACTTCGCGAACGTGCCACCGAAGTTGCACTGCGATCTCGGTCTGTCCGAGCTGAACGACGGCCCCGATCGGCAGCTCCATCTCGTGGATCTTGGCGCCCCCAAAGAGCGTTCCGTTGCGGCTCCCGAGATCTTTGACGATCACCCGTCCTTCGCCGACCGAAACGAGGAGGTGTTTCCGCGACACCGCCGTGTCGGTCAAGACGAGCCCAGCGTTTGGGTCCGTTCCGATCTCAATCATGCTCTGAAGCGGGACCTCGCGACCGGCGTCGGGTCCACTTGTCACCACGACTTTGAGAGGAACGGGCCTCTGCTCTCCTACGGCGCTGAGCAGATTCCAGTCGGCGGTGCGCGCGTGAGCCACGGTGGTTAGCGCTTACCTCGTCTCGCACAAATGGTCTATGGATATCTAACAACTGTGCTATCAACGGCTCCGATCGTGACAGCCGAACTCCTCCAACCTGGCGAGATTCTGCGGGGAAAGTACCGTATCGAACGCGTACTTGGCTCGGGCGGCATGGGAACGGTCGTGCTCGCGACACATCTGCGCCTTTCGCAACTTTGTGCGATCAAGGTGCTTCGCAAGGAGACGCAGGGCCGCGACGACGTCGTGCTTCGATTCGCACGGGAAGCACGAGCCGCCTCGAAACTTCGCGGTGATCACGCGGTCCGCATTCTCGATGTCGACGACAGCGACGGCGGGGACCCGTTCCTCGTGATGGAATTTCTCGAAGGGGCCGACCTCCACCAACACCTTTTGGCCTCGGGTCCTTTATCGATCGAAGAGGCGGTTGGGTATTTGCTCCAAACGTGTGAGGGGCTCGCAGAGGCACACGCGGCGGGGATCATTCATCGCGATCTCAAGCCGGCCAACCTGTTTCTCACGACCCGAGCAGATGGATCGCATCTCGTGAAAATTTTGGACTTCGGAATTTCGAAGGCGATGGATCCGGACGCTCCGGGAGACTTCCAGATCACCAAACCCGCCACCGCCATCGGTTCACCCTCGTACATGTCCCCCGAGCAACTCAAGAATGCTGCCAACGTCGACGGGCGAACCGATATCTGGTCCCTCGGCATCGTGCTCTATCAGCTTCTCACGAACGCGCTGCCGTTCGAGGCAACGGGAACCGCTGCACTCGCTGCGCATATTGCGGCAGATCCCCCGGCGTCGATGCGATCGATTCGCCCCGATGTTCCGGAAGACCTTGAACGTGTCGTGCTGAAGTGCCTCGAGAAAATCGCCAGCTCCCGATTTGCTGACATCACGGAGCTAGCTCAGGCACTTGCACCCTTTGCATCCGGCGGCGCTTCGGGAGCGGCGCGCGTCGCGCGGGTGGCCGAAAGGCGACGCGCGGAGCAGGAGAAGGGAGGGAGGGACTCGTCCGTTCTGCCGCCAGCGGTCGCCCCCAATGAGGACAAGATTTCACGACCGCCGAGTCCTGGCACGGCGTCTCTTCCTGGAGTTGGTGGGATTGCAGCGAGTCCGCTGCAGCGCGCCCTCGAAACCGAATACGGTAGTACGGTCGGCGCGAGTGGAACGGCCAGCTTGCCGAAGAAAAGGCGATGGGTGATTCCGACAGCGCTCGCCAGTATGGTCATCGTCGTCGTTGCGACGTGGACCGCAGCTCGCGTCAGGCCGGCAAGCTCATTGCCCGTGGTCATTTCATCGCCGGTTAGGGAAAGTGCGACGCCAAGCGTCCCGCCTGAACTGACCGCAACGAAGGCAAACCTGCTCGGCAAATCCGAAGACGTGGGAGCTCCGGCCGTCACGAGATTGGCCCCTTCGTCGTCCAGTTTGCCCGTCGCATCGAAGCGGTCGAAACCGTCCGTTGCGCCAGCCGTCCCCAAGTCATCTGCACCATCGAAGGACAATCCGATGGATATCGACTTCCGATGACAAGACGCTGGCCGCACCGACGCGGAACGTTCGCTACCGCGATCCTCATTCTCGCCGCAACTCTTGACGTGGGCGGCACCGCCTTCGCTCAGATGCCGAAGAAGACGCCACCCTCGCTCAGCGAGATGCTCAAGGGCGACGCAAAGGATGCGTACGAAGAGGCGCGAGGCCATTTCAAATCCGGAGATTTCGCGGGCTCCCTTCGAGCGCTGCAGCGAGCGCAGCAGCTGTCTCCCAACCCGCGCCTTTTTTGGAACATGGCTGCGTGTGAAAAGAAGCTTGGGCAATACGCGAAGGCGATCGCGTACGTACGCAAGTACCTTGCGGCGGGGGGCGGCGTCCTCTCCGACGACGAGCAACGCGAAGCGAACGACTTCGTTACGGCGATGCGCACGTTGGTTGGATCCGTAACCGTGACGAGCCCAACGGATGGCGTGCAGCTCTACGTCGACGATGAGCTTGTCGGCGCGACCCCTTTCGCGAGCGCTTTAGTGGTCGACGCGGGAACGAGGCACCTTCGGTTCACACGCGCCGGTTACAAGGACGGGGCGCGCACCGAATCCGTACCCGCGGGTGGGACTGCCGCATGGTCGCTCGAGATGGACCGAGATGCACGCGAAGGGCACCTCGTTGTGACGACGGGGTCCAGCGAATCGATCTGGGTGGACGGAAAACTCATGGGGCGCGGCGAGTGGGGAGGGAGCGTCCCGAGTGGCGTGCACACGGTTCTTGTTACCGGCTCCGGCAAGAAGAGCCGCGAGCAATCGATCGCGCTCCGCGATAGCGACGTGAAGATCGTCGATCTTCATCTGCAGGGGAACGCGAGCAACGCGACATGGCTTTGGGTCAGCGGTGGCGTGCTCCTCGTCGCGGGCGCGGTCGTCGGTGGTTACTTTCTGCTCAAGCCAACTTCCTCCACCCCAGATGCGCCCAAGGGCACGCTTGGCACCTTTATTTTCCCATGAAGTTATCGCTCTTCTACTCCGACTCGGGTTTCCGAGCGGCCCTCGCGGCGAGCTTCTTCGGCGTCCCTCTAGCCGTGGGAACGATTGCCTGCACGAGTGAAGTACCTCCCTCCGCCGGGATCATGCTCATCGTCGATACCGACCTCGCGCCAGGGAAGGATTTCGACCGGCTACAAATCGAAGTGAAGCCGCCGGCGGGGAGCGCGGAATACTCGAAGGTGTTTTCCGAGTTTGGTCAGCCCGGACTTCCACTGTCTTTTCCAACGACGCTCGCCGTGGTCGATAGGAATCGAGGATCGGAGTCGATCACATTTCGCATCTCTGTTGGAAAGTCAGGCCTCGAAAATTCACCGGTCGGAAAACCTCTAGTCCTGCGCGAGGTGATCACAACGATGCCAACGGATCGCGTCGCCCTCTTGCGTGTGCATCTGGAGTGGATGTGCATCGGCACCGCGGGAGCCAAGCCTGACTACGTCGAGGGGCTCTGCCCGGAGGGAGAGACGTGTCTTGGGGGAGCGTGCCGGGACTGGACGATCGATTCGGCAGCGCTCCCCACCTATGACGAACGCAGCGTGTTCGGCGGGGGATCGCCACGCGGTGAGGGAAGTTGCTTCGATACGTCCGCGTGCTTTGCCACGGGTGCAGCCACCGCAATCGACGCGAACTGCACGGTTCTGCGGCCGCCGGGAAACGACATCAACGTCGCACTCGCCGTTCCCGACGGAGCCGGCGGAATATGCAGCGGCGGCGCGTGCCTCATCGTCCTTGAACCGAACAGTCCGTACGGATGGACACAGTCTGGAGATCGCATTCAACTTCCCACAGGCGCGTGCGATCTCATCACGAAGAAGAAGGCCGTGGGCGTCGCCGTGACAACTGCTTGTCCCACGAAGTCGCCGACTCTCCCGACGTGCGGCCCGTGGTCGGCGATTAAGGATCCAGCGACTCTCGACGCCGGTCCCCCACAGGGCCTTCCGAAATGAGCGGAAGTCAGAAGGGACCCCACGTTGCGACAGAGACGAAACCACTCGTGCTGCCACCCGGACATGCGGGACCATTTCCGTTGACCCAATAGTCCTGGCGCAAGCGGTTGTCCCAGAAGACGGTACCGTCGGGGAGTTCCAACCGAAAAACGAACTGGAGGGTCGCGCCGTAGATCTCGCTCCGCCACTCGCCAAAGGCCGAGCTCCAATCCTGAAACATGCGGCCGTTGGGTCGCGCCGAGGTCTCGACTGACCAGGAACCCGAAATCGGCGTCATCGCCACATCGCGAATGCGAGTCCAATAGTGCGCCTCATAGGGGGTATAGCCCATGCCGTCGCCGATGTAGTCCTGATCACCGTGGCTCTCGCCAGCATGAAGGGAGACCTTCGTCCCTGCGGGCAGCGTGGGATTGTCGTACGTGATCCGGAATTGAACCGACTCGATCAGACACTCGTCAACTATCGTGCTCTTCGTGTTCGTCTGATTCAAGAAGACTTCGACGCGCGACTTCTCGAGCTTCACAGATGTGAACGCGGCCTCGTTGATGCCAGTGGTCGAGTCGTCGACGGATGCGCTTGAGCAGCCCGCGAGTGCGCCAATGACAACCAAAATAGTGAGAATCGTTTTCATTGAAAAAAGCTCCGAGTTTCAAAATCGAAAAATGCGGTGACGGAGTCGCCCTTCGTCCACTGGTCAGCCTTTCCTGATGCGAATTGGCCGAGCGACGAACCATGGCGAACCTCTTTGTGATGCTCGTGGCTTTGCACGGTGGGTGCCAACGCAGTGGCTCTCCTGAATGACTGCGGATCACGCAAAAAATTATGCGAAGACGTTTGGCCGATCCGGCGTGTCGTTTGAAAATGAGAGCCACACGTAACAATCTGGCCCACGCTATTCCCCGTCAAAACACCCTGAAGTTGATCGAGGACGACTCGAGGGCGATCACAAAGAAGCGTCCGTGCGGAAATTGTTACGTCGAGGTACCAAACGCGAAGACCTCTCGAAGACGTCG
This sequence comes from Myxococcales bacterium, assembly GCA_023248735.1. GTDB lineage: Bacteria > Myxococcota_A > Polyangia > Polyangiales > Polyangiaceae > JAHFDX01. Next base: position 500 of record JAHFDY010000023.1, on the reverse strand, counting down.
TTACCTCGCGGAAGCGAACTGCGTCGCGAACCTCTGAAAACAATGGGGCGATGACTTGGCACCTCGCTTGCGGAAGCGAGCAGGTCATCAACAACTTGTAAGGAGTTCCCATGCGATCGTTTCACCGTGCCTCAGTCCTATCTTCGGTTCTATTCCTCACCCTCTCTTCTCTCGCGGTCGGTTGCAGCAGCGGAGCTCCGTCAGACAGCACCGAATCGACGGCCGATGAGCTCCGCGGCCCCGGCAAGTGGGCGACGGACACGCGTGTGCCGGAACTCGGAAGCGATCTCCGCGTGCTTCAGCAGTCGCAGGTCTGGATGGACGAGGCTATTGAGGACGCCAGGTCGACGACCGGGACGATGATCGAAGCGAAGTTCGAACTCGACGACCAAGGGAAGCTCTCGCTCACTCTCTATCCTGCGGGGAAATCCATCCGCGTTGATGCGGAGCGCAACGTCTTTCAAGAGCTAGCGGGTGATCCGCCCGCGTCACCGTTCGCC
>JAHFDY010000022.1:13018-36679 GCA_023248735.1 Myxococcales bacterium | reverse complement strand
AAGCTCACCGCGCAGGAGCGCGAAGCCATCGTCGCCCGGATCACGCCGATCGGCGACGCAAAGGAGTTCTCAGCGTGCGACCTCGTCATCGAAGCCGCGACCGAGAATCTCGATCTCAAGTTGCAGCTCATGAAATCGGCCGACACGGCGCTTCGTCAAGGTGCTTACCTAGCATCCAACACATCGTCCATTTCGTTGACGAAACTCGCAGCAGCGACATCACGACCCGATCGCGTCATCGGCATGCACTTCATGAATCCGCCACCGCTGATGAAACTTGTCGAAGTCGTACGTGCGGTGCAAACGAGCGATGAGACGTATGCGCTCGTAAAGAGCGTTGCCGAAGCCATGGGCAAGACTGTAACGACCAGCAATGACGCACCTGGCTTCCTGGTCAACCGCATCTTGATTCCGATGCTCGTTGAAGCGTGTTTCACCCTGCAAGAGGGCGTCGGCTCGCCGGAAGACATCGACACAGGGGCGAAGCTTGGTCTGAATCACCCAATGGGGCCGCTCGAGCTGAGCGATCTGATCGGCCTCGACACCGTGCTCGCGATCGCGGACGTGCTCCACAACGATCTGCGAGACAGCAAGTACCGAGCACCGACCCTGCTCCGCAACCTCGTCGCAGCCGGTTGGCTCGGACGCAAATCGGGCAAGGGATTTTACACCTACGACGAGCGTGGCCAAAAGACGGGGCGCTCAGTTTGACGCCGTGATAGCGAGTCATTGGTGACTGCCCTTCTTCAAACACTGCGAGGCCAACCCGTTGCAACGCGCGTACTGGAGCGCGCGCTTACAGACGGGCATGTGCACCACGCGTACCTCTTCGACGGGCCGCCGGGCGTAGGCAAAGAACTCGCCGCGTTTGGGCTTGCGCAGGCGCTCGTTTGCGCGGAGCCGGTGGCGCACTTCGCTTGCGGAACGTGCAGTCCCTGCAAGCGCGCAGTCCCGCGCGGTGAAAAACGTCTGCCGGTTCATCCTGACGTGGTCGTCCTTGAACGATCCCTCTATGAAGCCGCACAAATCGGTCGCAAGTCACCGGAGACCCAGGACATCTCGGTCGATCAGGTGCGCACGCTCGTGCTAGCGCGCGCCGCATTCCGTGCCCACGAAGACCGAGCCAAGGTGTTCATCCTGCGCGGCGCCGAAGAGCTCAGCGCTTCAGCGGCCAATGCTCTGCTCAAGACGCTCGAGGAGCCGATGCGGGGTACTTTTTTCATCTTGCTCAGCGCGCAGGCCGACGCGCTCTTGGCGACCATACGATCGAGAACCCAGCGCGTTCGATTTGGAGCGCTAAGCGATGAGCTGCTCTCCGAATTGCTCGCCGAGCGCGGCATCGATCCTGAGGCCCGTGCGCTCGCGTTGGCAGCCGCAAAGGGCAGCATCGAGCTCGCCCTCAACGCACTGAAACAAGATGCCGCCGGCTACGAGTTGTTTGTGGATGGCGCGATCGAGGCCGTGTTGGCTCCGTCATTCGCTGCGGCGCTCAGCGTGGGCGAAGAGATGAAGCGGCTGAACCGCGACGACGCGATTGCTACGCTTCTCGCCGTCGGGCGGAAATTTGCTGCCACCGCGAAAGAGCACGCCAACACGCAAGTGGGCGATCTTTGGGCACGGCGCTTCGCACTTGTGGAGCAGGCGATCAGTGCGCTTCACGGCAACGGCTCGCCCCAACTCGTTGGCGAGGCGCTCTTCAGCCGCCTTCGCCGAACTTAGGTGCCGCGTCAGGCGACCACACTTCAACCTCGTCCTCGCGAAGCGCACTTCCGATGAACGCGGCGGCATACGTGGGGCATGCGAGGAGCACCGCAACTTTACCCGCGCGGTCTTCGTACTCACCCAATACCGCAGCCTCTGCCACAAACGACTCGTCGCCCGCACTCTCGACATTAACGGGTAAGCGACGGGTCCGGTGCAGAACTTGACCTTCGAGTTCGATGGTCGAAGGAACGTCCGCGGCGCGATAGACAGACGATTCGACGCGCGCCATCCACCAACGGCGATCGCGTGTAGTCAATAATGTTGACTTATCTGTGCCGAGCCAAAGAACCCCTCGTATGGCGTCGTCGCGAAGTATCCAACTCGAGGCGACGGCAAATTCCTTGTCGTACCCCACCTGGATACACACATCTCCGAGCGCCACACCAAAGACGCGAAGGGCAGGCGGAGGAGGAGGAGGAGGAGGAGGAGGAGGCGCGCCTCCGGCAGACGCCTTGGCGTTTTTTCGACGCATTCCAAACCACAGCCCCGCACCGGCCGCAATCGCCGACGCACAAAGAGCCCCAACGATGATCATGAGGCGTGCTTGGCCGAAGTTTGAATCGTCTCGCTCAGTTCGCTCGCTCCGCGCGCAATCGACTCGTACCAGCCAGCGTCGAACGGCGATCCAGGAGGCACCAACGCCGCGATCACGGCGATAGCATCGCAGAAGGGAGCGACGTCTCGAACGCGGTCGCGTGTGATTCCGCCGATCGCAACCAAAGGAATCGCTTCGTCGCGCGTTCGCTCATAGACCGCCCTAAGCGCAGATAATCCCACGACGGGCTCAGAATCTGTCTTTGTTCGCGTCTCGTAGACGGGACCAAATGCAATGTAACTTGGGTGGTCACCTATTGCGCGTTCGAGTTGCTCACTGTCGTGGGTGGAAACTCCAACACCAACCGAGGGCGCAAGCGCACGGGAGCGCGTGGCGGACATGTCGGTTTGTCCCACGTGTACGAGATCGCAACCGGCAAGAGCAGCGTAGTCCGGACGATCATTGATCACGAGAGGTACGCCGGCGGCGCGACACGCGGGAAGCAAGGCGCGCAGCAGACTGAGCACTCGTCGTGCGCTCGCATCCTTCGCTCGCAACTGAAGCGCAGCGGGCTTCGCAGCGAGCAGCGCCTGGCCGAAAAGGACGACATCGGCCTCGAGCGCGTCGAGCGTGCCCAAGTCGATGATCGCATACAGACCCCTCATAAGACGCGCAGCTAATGAGTTCATGACTCAGTGTCAAACGAAGCGTGCACGATCGCGACGCTTCCCTCTTTTGAGAGGCGCGGACGATCATGCTCGAGGGGCGGACTCAAACCGAGTACGTCGCCCCTACTCGCTTCGTCCCAAGCAATGTTGTGTGGAGCTCGCTCTCGGTCGAGCCTCATCGCCTTGATTTTTCCTGATACGAGCGATCCGCCCGACATCGCGTCACCGCAAAGAAACCACTCGCGCTTGCCCTTCGTGACGAGCGGCGTCGACACGATGCGAGCAAGAGAAGCGTGCGTCGGTAAGCGGCTGCGCAGTGTCAAACCGTCGCGACGAAGGACGAGATAGGCGTAGGTTAGTCCCTCAAACCGAAGCCCTGCCGCGCGGGCAACTGCGATCAGCGACTCTGGCAAATCGACAAACAGGTCCTCGTGGCACCAGTCGTGCCGGCCTTCGAGCATGGGGCACGCTTCACGATGAAGGCAAGGCGCGAACAGCGTGATGCCTTTGTCCGCCATGAGCGCGTCGCGAACGCCGTGCAAATGGCGCGTCCGATCGCGCAGCGCAGGCTCGACAATGATGAGGCACCCATCGTCCGCAAGAGACGTCTGCATCAGGCGCGCGATCCATGCAGCATGCTTTTGAACACGCGGAATCGGATCGACGTCGGAATCAAGTTCGGACACCACCTGTCCGAGAAGGATGACGTCGAAGCGCTCCCGACCAACGTACGACGGAGCGTGCTGTTGCAAAGTTCGTAGATGAAGTTGAACATCAAGAGTCTTACCTATCTCGCGCGCGACCTCAGTTGCGAGAGCCAGAGCACGGCGGTCGTCGTCAACCAGCAACGCGTCGACGGTTCCCTTCTCGCCGGCCAAACACAACGCGCGCGTGAGGCCAAAGGTTGATGCTCCAAGGCCCGCGCCGAGGTCGAGGACGCGCAGCGGTTTGGTGCTCAAACGAAGGAGCCCTGCATCCATGAGCTCACGGGCGGCTGTCGTTACCTTCGGAAGGTCTCGCACCAACCAGAAGCTGAGGCGGGCCTCGAGCAAAGCGGCGTCCTGCGATCGCAAACCAGCCCCCGCGGGGTCGTTATAAACGGAAGAAAGCCGCAGGACAGATGCACCCAGTCGTGCAGGGGCGTCGAAGCTCGCAAATTTGTGCTGCGCGGCGACTGCGCGCACGGCGTCGAGCCACGTCGGTTCAACGGGTGCGAGGAGGCGATGCATCATCCCTCCTTGCGCACACTCCCGCGCGGCGACAAGGCCGAACATGTGTTAGGACGCACGACATGCGAAATTGCGCTCTTGTGCTCGTCGCTTCACTTGCAGCGATTGGCTGCACACCCAACGTCGCGGCGCCAACATCAGCTTTTCCCAGCGCGCGTGCCGCCATCGATCGCATGCGCGCTACAGCCTCCTGCGGGACAGGCGTGCAAGCCGTCGCCAAGCTCGACCATTCAGGTGAACGCGGACGCATTCGGGGCGATTTGCTTCTCATCGTTTCGCGGCCTGCGCGCATTCGCATGGACGTCGTCAGCCCGTTCGGCGTGACTCTCGCGACACTCTCAAGCGACGGACGCCAATTTGCACTCTCCGATCTTCAAGAGCATCGTCACTACGAAGGCCCGGCGAGCGCATGCAACATCGCCCGCCTCACCACCGTGCCCATGCCAGGCCAGGTTCTCGTGAACCTGCTTCGTGGCGTCGCTCCCGTCGTCGAGCACCAGCCTGAACACGCTTCCATTATTTGGAACCAACGCGGTTACTATACGATTCGCATTGCCGGCAATCAGGCTGATGAGAGGATCGATCTCGCACCACACCCCGATGATTGGGGCAAGCCTTGGTCGGAGCAACGGATCCGCGTGCTCGAGGTCTCGGTCGCACAACAGCAATGGGTTCTGTACGAGGCTTCCCTCGAAGAACATGGCGTCGCCAAAACGGCAAAAGCGCGGGTTGATCCGGACGGCGGAGAACCTGACATCCCACCAAGCGGTGGCGCTTGTGAAGCAGAGTTGCCTAAGAAAATTCACCTCCGCGTTCCCGAACAGTCTGACGACGTGCGGCTGCGTTACAACGAGGCGACGTGGAACCCGCCGTTGGCCGATGGGGTCTTTGTACAGAGCATTTCGCCCGGGATGAAACACATGCACGTGGACTGCCGTTAGCATCACGTCAATGTGATTGACTATTTCCTGATGAGACCGCAACCTTGAGCGCCATCGCCTCGTCAGAAATGATCCAGTTCACACCCGCCGCAATGAGCGATCGCGCTTCGACAACTTCGTTGACGGTCCATACGCCGACGCCCAATCCACGACCACGCAATGTGGCGATCAGCGCTGGATCCGTCTGGTTGCGTTCGAGATTCACGCCTGAGAGCCAAGCCTTGCGTGAAAGGACATGTAACGGAGCAGCGGACCTTTGGTCGCGGGATGTAAGAAGCGCTCGCTTCACCTTTGGAGCGCTCACCGCAAGCATCGCGACAATGCCCGGATCGAACGACGAAAAGAGGTAATCGCCGGTCCTGCTGGCAACTATCTTGACGACACTTGAGACCAGGGCCGCGCGCGAAGGCACGTCGCGCTTGAACTCGATGTTGACCGAAACGTCGTTCGCATCGGCCCACTCGAGTGTTTCGATCAGGGAAGGAATCGCGCCGCCCTTCATCAGTGGCACGCGCGAAAGTTCACTCAACGTGAGCTCCGAGACCAGGCGCGGATCATGGTCCGAAGAGAGGCGCGCGAGTGTCGCGTCGTGAAAGATAACGATTCCGTCCGCTGCGTCCCTCACGTCAAGTTCGATCGCGGTAGCGCCTTGTTCGCGCGCTCGCTTGAATGCGAGCAACGTGTTCTCGGTCGGCCAAGCGTCTCCTCGCCCGCCACGGTGCGCAATGAATAGAACGTCACTCGTCGCGAATCGGCTCATCCCCGAAGTTCTTGCGCGATATCGGCGACCAGCATCTTAGCGCGTTCGAGCTCTTCGACAGGAACCGCGATGGCGCCAACGACCGGGTGCCCACCGCCACCATGACGCTCGCAGATCTCGGCGATGTTGTGCTTCCGCGCCTGCTTGCACCATGGGTTGTAGCCGATCGAGATTTTGCAGCGGCTCTTTGAGCGGCTCAGCATCACAGAGTAGAGACTATCGGGATAGAGCGCGTAGGTGACAAACTTGCCGGCAACCTCGAGGTTGATGTCGCTCATATCGACGACAACGACGCCATCGTGCTCCTTCGATCGCTCCTTCACTTGCGTGACGAAGAGCTCCTGGCCGCGGCCTAACGGTTCGTAAAGACGCTGTACGTTCGCCGAAGCGGCCACCTTCTCAAGAGACTCATCCATCAGCCGTATCGAGTGTTCGGCGATGAAGAGATCATCGCCGTAGTGCTCCACCACGCTCATGAGTTGCAAGATAGGCTCGTGGCGCGCTACGGCCATTTCGGCTGAAGGGAACGACGCCGAGTCGATCATGTCGGCCCATCGCACGAGTTCGCGCGTGGGCTCCAGATCGAGACCGAATTTGGCCGCTCCCACATCAGCAATGAGTTTCGTGCACGAGCTGTACGTCCCGTCGTGGAACATTTGTGGATCAGGGCTCTCTAGCGCTTTTGCAAAGACTGACTTGTCGGCATCGGTCGGAAAAGCGCTCACATGGTGATCGAAGTACCAGGTGAGCTGCGGCGCCGTGCTGAAGCGAAAATCGAGAATCGCGTTGATGTCGCCCACGAGCAGCTTGGGGTCGACGCCATTCTGCCCAGGCGCGTATCCGCACGAGTGGTAGCGATACGTGAACGTCTCGTTCGGGTTCATGTGCCGCATCAGTCGCGTGAACATCACTGCGGAGCATAGGCCGTCGAAACAATGGCCATGGGTTGCGATCACGATGCGCTTCGGCATGATGGTCAGGACCTATCATGGATTCGCATGCAACTTCACCATCTGGCTTTCCGCGCGAAAAATGTCGCTGCTACGGTCACGTTTTATCGTGACGTGCTGCGATTAACCGTGATTAAGAGCGACGACCGAAGTACCTGGCTCGCCTCCGGTTCAGTCGTCGTGATGATTGAACCGCGGGCCGCGAACGAGCCTTCGCGCTCTACCGACTTGGACTTGGTTGCGTTCGCAATTGGTCAAGAAGAGCGACGATTGTGGCCCGCACGCCTTACGTCAATGGGGTTGACGATTGAGGCAGAGACGGAAAGCACGATTTACTTGCGTGACCCAGATGGAAGGCGAGTGGGGTTGAGTGATTTTGTGTTTGGCGACCCGGCCTCCCCACACCGATAGCGAGGGCCCGTCATGCGCACCTGCCTACCGCCGATGCGGAATGTGAACGTGCTCTTTCTCCGCAAACGCGATTGCCTCATCGTACCCGGCGTCGGCATGACGAATCACGCCCATGCCCGGATCACTTGTCAGCACGCGCTCCAACCTTCGTGCGGCTTCTGGGGTCCCGTCCGCGACAACGACCATGCCGGCATGCAAACTCATCCCCATGCCCACGCCACCGCCGTGATGAAAACTGACCCAGCTCGCGCCTGCAGCGGTGTTGACCAGCGCGTTCAGAATCGCGAAATCAGCGATCGCATCGGAACCATCCTTCATTGCCTCGGTCTCGCGATTTGGTGACGCGACAGAGCCGCAGTCTAAGTGATCACGACCAATTACGATCGGCGCGGACACCCTTCCGGTTCGAACGAGCTCGTTGAACACGAGACCTACTTCCGCGCGATCACCGTACCCGAGCCAGCAGATGCGTGACGGCAACCCTTGGAACGCAACGCGCTCGCGGGCCATCTCGAGCCACCTCCGAAGATCGGGATCGCTCGGAACCGCCTCGAGAACGGCGGCATCGGTGACCGCGATGTCTTTTGGGTCACCCGAAAGCGCGACCCATCGGAAAGGACCCTTACCAACGCAAAACAGCGGCCTGATGTAGGCGGGAACGAAACCCGGAATGTCGAACGCGCGATCGCACCCCGCTTCGACCGCGCATGCACGAATGTTGTTGCCGTAGTCGAATACCTCGGCGCCCGCCTTTTGCATCGCAAGCATCGCGCTGACCTCAACGGCCATACCTTGCTTTGCGCGTGAAACGTAACTTACAGGATCACTTTTTCGCAGAGCATCAGCGGCTTCGAGCGAGAGTCCTTGGGGAATGTACCCAACGAGCGGATCGTGGGCCGCAGTTTGCTCGGTAACGAAATCGGGGACTATCCCGCGTCGCACGAGCTCTGGGTACACGTCGGCGGCATTGGCGCATATTGCAACGCTGACAGGCGCATTTTCGGACTGTGCTCGTTTGATGCGCGCAAGCGCTTGGTCGACGTCGTCAATGCGTTCGTCAACGTAGCGCGTAGCGACGCGACGTTGAATCCGCGTAGCGTCGATCTCGACGGCGATGCAGCTGAGCCCGGCCATGCTCGCGGCGAGCGGCTGCGCGCCACCCATACCTCCGAGGCCAGCGGTGAGCACCCAGTGGGGCCCTTTCATTCCGGTGCGCGCTTCGTACGCTTTTTTCGCCGCGACGAACGTTTCGTAGGTGCCTTGCAAAATGCCCTGCGTACCGATGTAGATCCACGAGCCAGCGGTCATCTGGCCGTACATCGTGAGCCCAAGTTGCTCGAGACGACGGAACTCGTCCCATGTGGCCCAATTCGGGACGAGATTCGAATTGGCGATGAGTACACGCGGCGCGTCAGGATGAGTTCGGAACCTTGCGACGGCCTTGCCCGATTGCACAAGGAGCGTTTCGTCACTTTCGAGATTGCGAAGCTCGCGCGCGATCACCGCAAACGCGTCCCAACTTCGCGCCGCTTTTCCGGTGCCACCGTAGACCACGAGGTCTTGCCAACGCTCGGCGACGTCAGGATCGAGGTTGTTGTGAAGCATGCGCAGGGCAGCCTCCTGAACCCAACCTTTGCAACTGAGCGTCGTCCCGCGCGCCGCACGGACAGGAGAAAGCGATGTACCCATGGCAGACGAACTTATCGCGAAGCGTGGCTACTTGCGACGACGCTTGCGAGCACCGAGAAGCTCGTCAAGCGTTGTAAGCTCTTCGCCTGTTTCTTCGGGGGACCCGTCATCGGACGTGCCCTCGCTTGATTCCGGTTCAGGCGTCTTAGCCGCCGCGTCCCAGCGTTCGGCTAAGGTCGTCGCGATCGCGTCGATAAGCGGTCGCGTACTTGCACGGTCGAGCGCGCTTAGATGGACTCCGTCTGGATGCTCACGCGTAAGACGCGCCAGTTGGAGAGTCTCTAGAGCGTCAATTTTGTTGAACACGAGAATCCGTGGAATCTCTCCCAGCTCGAGCTCGTCAAGCAATTTGACTGTCGTCTCCATGTGCTCGTTCATGGCGCCGTCGCTCGCGTCCACCACGTGCACAAGCACATCGGCGTCGGCAGCCTCTTCGAACGTCGCGCGAAATGCGGCCCACAGTGCTTTGGGCAAGTTGCGGATGAAGCCAACCGTATCCGTCAACACGACGTCGCGATCGCCGAACCCAGCCCAACCCACGCGCAAGATGCGTGAGCGTGTATCAAGCGTCGCAAACAGTTTGTCCTCTGCAAGGACAGACGCGCCGGTCATGGTGTTGAGAAGGGTGCTCTTACCGGCGTTGGTGTACCCGACGACGGCCACGGTGGGTACACCACCCCGCGTGCGTTTGCGACGACGCTGCTCGCGTTGCTTCTTCAGCTTCTTCAATTGGGTCTCAAGATGGGTCACACGCTCCTTCGCGCGGCGCCGGCCGATCTCGAGCTTCGTTTCGCCCGGGCCACGCCCACCGATGCCGCCGGTAAGTCGCGAAAGCGAGTCATCTTTTTGTGAGAGGCGCGGCAGGCTGTACTTCAGTTGTGCCAATTCGACCTGCAGCTTGCCGTCGCGAGTCTCCGCACGTTGCGCGAAGATATCGAGAATCAGTTGCGATCGATCGATCACCTTGAGATCGCTTATCTTCGCAATAGCGGACGCCTGCGACGGTGTTAGCTCGCGATCGAACACGAGCACATCGGCATCGAGTTGCATGGCGCGAATCACGACTTCGTCGAGCTTGCCTCGACCGAGCACGTACTTTGCGTCGATGTGTTCGCGAAACTGCACGACTGCGTCGACCACTTCAACCCCAGCTGTCCAAGCAAGTTCGCGAAGCTCGCGAATGCTCACGTCGGCTTCGGCGTGTGCACCTTGTGACTTCTCGCCCACGTGCACCAAGATGGCACGACCGTCCTTGGCTCGAACCTCGCGGCCACCTCGAACACGCGTGAATTCCGCTTCGAGGTTTTCAATGAGCTCGCCAAAGTTGACATGCAGCTCGTGAACGGGAACGGGCCCCACCTCACGATAAGGTAAAGTATCTTGCCCACCGGGCACGTTGTACGCATAGTGAACGCCTCGCACTTCGCCCCTTGGCGAGAGCTGCAACGCAGCGACTAGGTCGAGGCGCAAGCGCACAAGGTCAACGTGGTCATCGTGCGTGAGCGACTCGCCGCGCAAATGCGTGTGCACGAGCCGGAGCGCGCGAAAGCGACCTTCTGCGGCTCGCAAGCGACCGATATCGGGCAGCATGAGTTGACCCGCGTCGCCGACGATGACGTAGTCAACCTGACCCGATCGATGGACGAGTACGCCGACCTGGCGACCGCTCTCCATAGACGCCTCGACCAGAGACCGCGTCAGCTCGGGTGTTGTGATGTGCTCGATCGGAACGCGCCGTCGATAGAGCCGCTCGAGAGTGCTCAGCGCCGAAGGAGAGAGCCCCGATGTGTTGCCATAGAGTTCGATAGGGAACGTACTAGCCGCGTCTTCTCGCGCTGCCCACGGAAGACTGACGAGTCATCCTCTGCTATGAAGACGACCCGGGCGCACGGCTTGGCCACGTTTGGGTGTCACAGGGGGGAACGGGATGAGTCCAAAGGCAGGATGGCTACGCAGGGCTGTGCTCGATGCGCTCAATGACGCCGCTGAGATCGGCCTCCTCGAAACGGTAAGCATGCCCGTGAGGGCGTTCGATCCGTTCCTGCGACCGATGCTTCGCGCAGGTGTCAAGAGAGCGTTTGAGGCTGCATCGAAGGCCACCACGATCACCGAACCGGGTCACATTCTTCGGCTTGCCTATCTGGAAGCACATCCTCAAAAGCCCAACGTCAATCCCAACGACATTCAGGCCGTTGCAAGCGCCTTTGGCGCGCTTACGGCTCGCGCTCCGAAAAGAGACGCCATCAAAGTAGGTGGCTATCGATCCACGGCATCGGTCGCCTCTGACGACGTCGCACCGGAAAGCGCTGCGCCACCGAAGAGGAAGAAGCGATGGCCCGTCACGACAGCTTTCGTCGCGCTCTTGCTGGTCGGAACGGCTGTGCCGATCGCCGTCAAAGTTGTTCCCTTCTTCATTCCGAGTCCCCTCGCAAAATTCCGCCAGACCCCATTGGGAGTCGCGCTGGGCGACCCGCTCACAGACTTCGTCTTGGGGTACGGCAAGAGCGGCGAGGGCAAAGCGGCGAAGGCCAATGTCGTCTCACCTGCGGTGAGGACGCAAATCGGCCCCGATGCAATCGCTGCGCTCGAAGACACACTCACCCGCACGCCGGAGGCAAGCGCCTCCGAAGCGGCCACCCCTGACGAGGCGCTCGGTGACCTCTTCAAGTCCGTCAACAAGACGAACCAATTGTTTTCCGACGGAAATATTCCGGCACTCTTACACGTGTACGGAGAAGGCTACCCCGGCCGACGTGCGGTTTGGCTGGTCAGCTATTTCGTCGAGCGGAGGACCTTCTTATCGTACGACAACCTTAGGTTCTCGGTGGCGTGGGGTCGCCGGATCGACACCTTAAACCTCAACGATGCGCATGCCTACAAGGGCGCCCAGGAAGATTGGGCGATCCTCTCGCTCAACAAAATCGAAGAGCAATTTGTCGAAAAGTGGCTCGGAGGCCTCGAAACTTGCGGCCCAATGGGGTTCGTCCAGCAGTTCAAAGAGGACGATCACTCCGCACAGGCAGAACTCGCACGAGAAGCCGGAAAGCGAGCGTGCGAAGAAGTCAAGAAGGTGAACTTTTCTCCGTCGGATGCTGCAAGCCTCAACCGACACATCGAGGACCGGAACCGCCTCGCCGTTGCACTACGCGACGCGAACTTCTCCGTGATGCCGAATTCGCGCATGGAGATCGCCCCTTCGATTGTGCGCAGTCTTCGTGAGCACATCGAGCGCGATTCCAGGCACAAGAGCTTGGTCGAGTCGTATCTCAAGTACAACGATCGCATCGCGGTCTATCGGCGCTCGGCGGACGCAGCCATCGCGCTCATCGCGGCGGTCGAAGAGGAGGGATTCGTTGGGCAACTTGCTCACGAAGCACTCGGCAAAGATCGCCCCCATGTGCCCGGCTTCCGATCCATCGACTCAGGGAAATTTGCGTCAGCGCTCACATTGTTGGCGCACGCGCAAGCATCGCCTCGCATTGCTCTTTGGTATGTCATACGGCGCGCAATCGATGGCGACCGAGATCTCCGATTCGCGTGCGAAAGCTTGTTCGAAAAACTCGGTTCTTCGAACATGGACTCGAACTGGGTCGACGACGAGTTCATGGTGTTCGCGAAGAAGGCCCTCGAGACGGATCCCGCTGAGATCAGGCGGTTGGCGGCGCTCGTCTACCGTGAAGTGCTCGGTCGCGCGCCTCCGACGTTTGCTCGCAGGTAGCAACGCACCTGGAAGAGGCGCTCATGGGTAGAGGCGAGGCTACTTCTGTTCGCACTTTACGTCGCTCGAAGGCAGCGCCCATGTCCACAGCGGAGCCGTCACGCGTGGGTAGTACATCGTGAACGAGTAACACATCTCGTCGCTCGTCCTCTCTCCGAAGCGAACGGCCTGTGAGGTCGAATTCTCCCACACGCAGCGCGTCGTCACCGTGTCGCCTTCGTGAATTGCGGCGTTGAGAGGGAACCAGACTTGGGTGTCGAAACTCCATGTCTGCTGCGTACCCAGATCGACGCTCTCTGCGGTTCCCTTTGGCACGAGTGTTGTTTGAATCGACTTGCCGAGTTGGTGCATATGAGGGAGCGCCGCAAAGAGATGCAGGCCGCTCATCCCTTGAGGAACCGTGTAGTTGCACGAGAGATCGCGCGTCGCGCGAGCGGGAATCTGAATTTGCGTCGTGCCGAATGCAAACACGTCGGCGTCGTACTTTCGGAGCTGCGTCGTAGAGCAGAATGCAAAGCCACTTCCATCAACCTCACCGGAAAGGCGGCCAAGGTTGCTGTAATGGACTTGAACGATAAAATGGCTCGTCTCCTCGAGAGGAAATCCGGCTTCGGCGGGCAGCTCAATGGCTTGGGTACCGGGTGCCCATGCGCCAACCATGCGCCAGTCGACAGAAGCCGCGGACTTGCACGGCGTTGGCGTCTCCGCATAGGGGGTCGATCCTTGAAAAAGGATCATGTGATGCACAATTTTGGTGTTGTCGAGTTTGGGATAGATGCCGACGATGTGCTCCTTTTGAGCGCGCGCAATATCGACGCCGTAGCAAACGTATTGGTCCGTCGTGTTCTGTGGCATCGTCCACTTACTTGACGGAACGACATCGATCGCCGCTTGACACGTTGCCGTCTTGATGGTGCCCGCATCCGCTGAAGTCGTGGCGGTGGAACATTCTCCTTTGGGCGCACCTTGATCCGCCCATGCCTTGAGCGACGCTACTTGCACTGCATCCAGGCGAGCCTTTGGAACCGGGGGCATCGGCGAACTCAACGAAGCGACGCGCTCAGCAACTAGTTCATAAACTTTACGATTCGCTTCGGTCTTCGAAGCGGCCACCAAATCAGCGTGTGTCCTGAGGGGCATCGGTGCGCCGAACTGAGGCGTGGCGCCGTGGCAAGTTTGGCAGTTCTCGGTGAGGATCGCCTGGACATCGCACGGCAACTCGACCGGCACCGACGCGCCACCGTCCGTTTGTCTCGCCGAACATGCTCCGCAAAATAGCGCAAGCGAGGTTACGGATAGGCGCAAGTGTCCCACAGACAAATGGTGACACGAAGCGCGTGCCTCCGAAAGGGACGGAGCTGCGCCACGGCGGCCTTGAGACGGCCGGCGATTACCTATTAACCCGTTCGAGGTAGTGGCCGTTGCTCGTGTCTACCTTGACCCACTCGCCTTCTTTGATGAAGAGGGGCACGTTCACAACGGCTCCACTCGAGAGCGTCGCGGGCTTGGTGGCGCCGCTTGCCGTGTCACCTTTGACACCCGGTTCGCTCGTCACGATTTGAAGCACGACGGACGCAGGCAATTCGACACCAATCGCGTTACCATTGTAGAGCGTAACCGCGACTTCGAGACCTTCGATCAGGAAGTTGCTCTCGTCGCCAAGCTTGTTCTTCTCGACGTGGATCTGATCGCCATTGCTCGTGTCCATGAAGACGTAGGTATCGCCCTCGTCCCAGGAGTAGGTCATGTCGCGTGTCTCGACGTCGGCGAGTTCGACCGACTCACCCGATTTCCATGTGCGTTCGATGACCGACCCATTCGTCAGGTTTTTCACGCGGCAACGCGTAAATGACTGGCCTTTTCCGGGCTTAACGAACTGATGCTCGACAACCAGGTAAGGAACCTTGTCGATCTCGATTTTGAGGCCCTTGCGGATGTCGGTCGTGTTCGGCATGAGGCGCCGGGGGTATCATGCTCCGTGGTGCACGGCAATGGCTGGGCATGCATTGGCCGATAGCCCCGCCGGCGCTGATGATGTATCGGCGAGCCCATGTCGCAAAGCGGAGAACACCTGTCCTTCGGGCGCACGGGGGACGAGCCGCGTACCGGTTGCGTGGAAGTCGTGTGCGGGTCGATGTTCAGCGGCAAGACCGAAGAACTCCTGCGGCGCTTGAAGCGCGCCAAGCTCGCCCGGCAACGTGTTCAGTTGTTCAAGCCAAAAGTGGACAATCGCTACGACGAATCCAAGGTTGTCACGCACGAGGGACTCGCCGCCGACGCCCTTCCTGTTGCGGGCGTTGAAGAACTGATGCTTCACGTCGCCGCCGACGCCGCGGTGATCGGCATCGACGAGGCGCAGTTCTTCGGCGAGGAAATCGTTCACGCAGCCGATGCGCTCGCCAACCGAGGCGTCCGCGTCATTCTGGCAGGCCTTGATCAGGACTACCTAGGAAGACCATTCGGCTCGATGCCAGCGCTCATGGCCATCGCAGAGTTCGTCACGAAATTGCACGCCGTGTGTCAGGTCTGCGGCGCACAAGCAAGTCGCTCTCAGCGCATCGTGGGGGCGCAGGGGCAGCTATTTGTGGGAGGCGCCGCTGACTACGAAGCTCGTTGCAGGCGATGCTATGTCAACCAAGTCCTCGAGCGCAGTGAGCGGTCCGGACAGTGACGCCGAGCGAGAAGAACGATGCGAGAACTTGAAGACGAGCTACAGGAGATCAAGCGGGAAATCGTTGAGTCACGTGGCTTGACGATCAAAGCGAGCAACGCCGTCAATGCGCTGGCCGCCGACATCAAGTCGATCTCGAAGCGTCAACTCGATTACGAGCGCCGCATCAATTGGAACAGCGCAACCGCATACGTCGTTTTCGTTATCGTCGTCTTCACATCCCTCAAGTTTGCGGTCGACGCACGCGTTGACGCCATCGTCGCGAAAAACAGCCAGTGGGAGAAGGAAGCCGTGCGGCTCGGTCAGCTCGAGAAGCAGGTAGCGGAGCGTGAAGAGGATCAGCGGCGCGCGAGCGAGGCCTCGTGGAAATATTACGAGCTCATTCGCAACAATCGCCGCACTGAGATCATTCGCAGCTACGAAGCAACCAAGAACCTCCCCATCACAAAGGCCGAAGCGGCGCTCTTTGGTGAAGCCGTTGAACGCGCGAGAGGCGAGCTTGCCATCACGCTCTACCTTCAGGGCGTCGAGCAAACGAAGTTGCAACGATTCGCCGAGGCAGCCACATCGTTTGAGCAATCGATCTCGCACAAAGACGACTCAGCCGTAGCGCCCGCCGCAAAACTTGGCCTCGCACAAGCTTGGCGCAAATTGCGCAAATTCAAGGAAGCCGTCGTCCTACTCGACAAGCTACAGAATGACCCGTCGGACAAGGAGATCCAAGACGACGCGATTCAGCTGCTTGCGAATACGCAGATGGATCTCGAAGCGTGGAACGACGCAAAGAACTCCTGGAAGCAGTTACTGCATCGCTTTCCGGACTCGGTGTACGCCCAGGAAGCTAAGTTGATGATTCAGCGCCTTGACCTTCGACATTGAGACACACGGTTTTGTGAGACTAACCAACATAGGTTTTCCAATATGCACTCCGGCAACTGGCTCGTACTTCTCGCGCTCGTCTCATGCAGCAACGCAACAGCCTCGCGATTCAACAGCGACGCAGGGAGCGATAGCTCGACGACGAGGCTTGATGACGGTGGCCCGTCACTGGGCGAAGGCGGGCCCTCAGTTGGGGGAGGATACTGCTCGGGCGACCTTCGATCGGTGCTCGACGCGTCCGGCAATATTATCGAAACGTGCGCAGAAGACTCGGGCTGCAGCGCGGGCAAGTGCGTCCCTGCTTGCAACGCGGCGGCGTCGAGTAAGGGGAACATTGGTTGTCTCTTTATGGTGTCAACGCCATCGTTCTACACGACGATGAAGCCACCATGCTTCGCAGCCTTTGTCGCGAACGCGTGGCCACGCGCGGCAAAGCTTGAGGTCACACACAACGGGAGTTCTTACGACGTGACCAAGTTTGGACGCATTGCGGGGACGGGCAACGCTGCAACGTGGCTCCCCGTACCCGCAACGGGCGTTCCACCTGGTGAAGTCGCTGTTCTGTTTTTGTCGCACGATCCGAGTTCAACGCACGGCCTGGGCGGAAGCATGGCGTGCCCGGTTACTCCCGCGATCAACGCGTCAACGGCCTACTACACGGGCACGGCGGCGGCGACGGGCAGAACATCGGGCTTCACCATCGCGAGCGATACACCCGTGAGCGCGTACGACATTATGCCGTTCGGCGGGGCCAAATCGTATTTGCCAAGCGCCCAACTTCTTATGCCGGTCAGCGCATGGGGCGACAATTTTGTGGTCGCACAGCCGCCTGCCTCGCCCTCGGGATCCTACCAGGCGCATTGGCTTCACATTCTCGCCGCCGTCGACAACACAGAGGTTTCGATCGTCCCCACTCTCGCTCTCCCTCTCGGTGTCAATGTTCCCGCAGCGCCCGCGAACGCGGTATCAAAGTTCACGCTGAATGCCGGCGAGTTCATTCAATGGCAAAACACGCACGACATAAGCGGAAGCGTCGTGAGCTCAACGCAGCCCGTTGCCGTCGTGGGCGGACAGTTGGAGCTCTGCTGGGGGACGAAGACGTCCGGATCAGGTGGGTGCGACTCAGCGCATCAGCTCGTTCCACCTGTTCGAGCCTTGGGTGACGAATACGCGATCGCCCCCATCCCTTCCCGCCTCTCTACAAAAGTAGAGGAGAGCATCAGCTACCGAATCGTCGGTGCCGTCGATGGGACGACCCTCACGTTCGACCCGCCAGTCGCAGCGGCGCCTCAGAGCACCATGTTAGGAAAGGTCGACACGTTCGAAACGACAGGCCCCTTTACTGTCAAGAGTCAGGACAATGCTCACCCGTTCTACGTTGCACAAATCATCGGCGGCGCGGGTGGCGTCGGCGACGAGGAGTACGTGAACGTTCTTCCGCCGGCACAATTCCTCAATCGATACATTTTCTTTGCGGACCCGTCTTATACGACCACCCAGCTCGTCATCATTCGCGTGAAGGGACCGAAAGGGTTTGCTGACGTTACGGTCGCCGGCGTAGGTAAAGTGACGGGCTGGAAATCGTTTGGTGCAAGTTACGAATACGCGAGTGTTTCGACCGCGACGGGGCCAGAGAGCGCCACAAGTGACTCACCTTTCGGCGTGGTCGTTTGGGGATTCGCAAGCTACGCGTCGTATGCTTATCCCGCCGGCGGCAACGCTGCGGGGATCAATCAGGTTGTCGTTCCTGTCATTCCTCACTGAACGCACGAAAACGAGTTGTCGAAAAGCGCATCGGCTCTTTCATCCGGTCTCAATTCTGCCTACATGCGGTAGTGATGCGACACCTATCGATTTCCTTCCTATTTCTTGCCGCCATCGGCTGCGACAACAAGCCCGAGAGGGCGGCGACGGAATCGAAGGCCGCACCTTCAGCGTCGCAGCCTGCGGTGGCGCCCTCGGTCGCGGCAACCCCGAGCGCCGCGCCGTCCGCTACCGCTTCTTACGCCCCGCGACCTGAGAGGCCCGTCCCGAAGACAACGCCGACGGTCACGCTCAAGATGCCCATCGAGACACAGCTGAAGGCTATCGGCTACATGCTCTCCATGCGGAGCCCGCTTCCAACCGATCCGCCTATCGACGCCGAGTTTGCCAAAGAAGTCGCAAAGCTTGCGCGGCCGGCAGTCGCGTCGCTTGACCATGGCTCGTCTGGCGATAAGTCAAAGCTCGACAGCGTCGAAGTCATCGGGAGTGGACGTGAACTCGACTTCCTTGTGGCGAAAGGCTGCGGGTCGCAAATGCCAAAAGCCGTGCTGCAAAAAATTGGCAAGACGCTACCTTCCCTCTTCGAAAAGGGCGTGCTCGTGCTCCGGTGTGCTGATCGCGATGTGCAGTGTTTTCAGAGCACACGCGACGCCACCGACGTCTTGTGCACCTACGAACATCGGAACTAGTTTTCTGGGGCCCCGCCCCAGGACTAGCGATCTACTGTTCGTCAATTTTCTTGTCTATTGCTTGATACACTTCGACCGCGCTGCCCACAACGCACGCAACGCGCGTTTGTCCAGGGCTAACGGTGCACCAGCGCGCCTTCGCTTGCGCGTCGATTTTGAAAATGCGCGGCGATGTTCCCGCGACGACGAGGCCGTAGCGCGTCGGCCACACGATGCTCCTTCCATCCGCGCTTGCGGGCGCGCCCTTGAGCGCCTCGCCCACTCCCTTTTGCGACGCCAACGTCGCTCGGTCGAGATTCGACGTTACGTGAATCACCTCGCCTCCCGCCGCCGCCAGAAGGCCGTCCGGCGTCCAGGAAAGCGGCACGCCGGCGATGGGTAGTCCCGTTTGGGGGCACGATGCCTGAACTCGACCACTCAGCGGCACCGAGACCACCATCGTCTGCCCGCTCGCGTCGGCAAAGGTTGCGCGCGCCGGCGAACCATCACAAGGATCGTTCAGCGTCGTCCATCGCCATCTTCCATTTGGAGAGAACGCAAGGTCCGCCCAGGCCGGAACAGCATCCGCAGCCGCTTCCTCGCCCGTTGCGAGCGAAGCCCGAACGACGCCCGCACCGGTTCTGACCAACAGCGTCGCATCGTCAACAAAACTGACCGGACCTAGCGAAGGCCCGCCAATTGCTGGCAACATTGGCACGGCAGCAAGTCGTCGCTCCATCTTTGCCGCCACTGGTTTTGCGAGCTTGTAAAAGAGCGTCTCCACATCTCTGAGCTTCAGACCCGCCTCAACGTCATCGAGGAGCAGCGCAGCGCGAAACACGTCTTTGCGACCAAGCGCAGCACGCACAAGAAGCAGCGGAAGCTCGCCAAGACTCTTGGCAGGTCCACACTCGAAGCGATCACCCGACATGCGTCGCGATCGAAGCGCCCCGAACTCCGTACAAAAAGCTCTCGCCAAGTTACGAATGTGCACGGCGTCAGACGCAGCGGAGAGGAGATCTTTGCCTTTCGCCACTTTGCCCGCAACAGCCTTCACCGAAAGTGCAAATGGATCGGCAGCGGCATCCAGATCGCGACTGAGCCCCGCCGGCCGATCAAACCACCGCAGCTGAATCGACTGCGATGACGTCGGATCGAACGGGGAAACGGCAGGCCCCAGCGCCACATCGAGCACAAGGTCACCGACACCATCGTGGTCAAGATCCGGCGAAGTCACGCGCAGCGACAGGCTTGGTGACTCTGGCGGGTCGAGCAGGCCAAGACTCGCGCGCACCACGGGACGGTCAGTCATATTGACAATAGAAACGACGCGCGAAATGACGCCCGATGGAGGCTTTCCGCGGCGAGCGCACCCGAGCTCAACCAACAACGTCTGACCACTCGCGCTCAACGTCGATTTTGCGTCGCAGTCGGAACGTGGAACGACATCGCTTTTCACGAGCGATTCCCCTTGCTCGTTTCCGCGGGCGTAAAATAGCAACTCTCCCGGATCACTGTCAGACTCCCGCGCAACAGCAATCGCTCCTCCAGCGGTGAGCGCGACTCCTGTCGTAAACGTCTTGCCTGCCGGAGCCGCACGCTCGACACCGCCGAGCTTCCAACGACTCGCCAGGTGAGCCGCGAACTCCACCTTCGAGGCCTCGACGAAAGACACGCCGACCGACTGCGCAGGCTTCGTTGACGCTGCATCCGCACCGTCGGGGACGCCACCGTCGATGACGTACGGTACATAGGGTTTCGGCCGCTCGCACGCATCGCACCCGCCAAGGAGTGGTATCGCGAGGAGAAACGCCGTTGCCTTCACGCGAGCAAGCTTACCGAAGTTGAAGAGAAATCGCCCATAAGGACCGGTTCGCGCTCAAGCACGACGCCCCAAACATCGTTCACTTTGTTGACAATATCCTCCGCGAGACGCAGCAGATCGGCGGTCGTGCCGCCAAGGTTGACGAGCGCCAAACTGTGCTTCGTCGAAATGCCGACATTGCCCTGGCTATACCCTTTCGCGAAGCCGCTCTTCTCGATGAGCCAGGCAGCTGGAACCTTCACGCGCTCGCCGTGAACGAAGTGAGGCAGCTCCTCGGCGAGACTGCACATGCCGAGTGAACGCGCTCGCATCACGAGGGACGCGAATGTCTCCCGCGTCACGATCGCATTCGTGAAGAAGGAACCGGCGCTCCTCGTGTCAAGGTCTCGCTCGTCTAAGACCATGCCTTTCTTGCGACGCAACGCAATCACTGCCTCTCGAACGTCCGAAAGTGAGGCTCGGGCATGCTCCGCAACGCCAAGAGCCCGTGCAAGCTCTGCGTATCGAACATGGCTCTCGGTCGCGCGTGCCAACCTGAATAGGACAGACAACACGACGTATCGTCCGGACTCACGCTTGAACGCGCTATCGCGATATCCAAATGCGCACGCGTGCTGGGTCATGATCGACGACAGCGACGTCGTCCTGTCGAGCACCTTTACGCCTTCGACGAAGGTAGAAACCTCATAGCCGTACGCGCCCACGTTCTGAATCGGTGTCGCTCCAACCATGCCTGGAATGCCCGACATGCTCTCAAAGCCAGCCCATCCCTCAAGCGTGCAACGCTCGACGAGGGCGTCCCAGGACTCGCCAGCTTGCACCTCGAGAAGCATGTCTCGTTCGTTCTGCTCCTTGACCACAACCCCGCGAGTCATCACACGCACAACGCGTCCGCGAACGCCCGCATCGGCAACGACAACGTTGCTACCCCCGCCGAGAACAACGACCGGACTGCTCGCCGACGCACCAACTACACTCTCGACGAGTTCGTCCTCAGATGTCGCCTCAACGAGGGTGTCGGCATGGCCACCCAATCGGAGTGATGTAAGCGGAGCGAGGGGTACCGACGCGAGCTCTCGCATGACTCTGGTGTTTGCGCCCTTTGCGCGCTGGAATCAAGAAAACCGTGTAGACCAGACCTTCGTGGCCGCGCCATTGCCCATCGACGCCGTTCTCGGTGAGATCGTCAACAACCTAAGGGCGCATGCGTCATTGGTGATCGAGGCGCCCCCAGGGGCGGGCAAGACCACACGGGTGCCACGTGCGCTTCTAGACGCGGAGTTTCCTGGCGAGATCATTGTCCTTGAGCCTCGGCGGCTCGCAGCCCGCGCAGCCGCACGGAGGGTTTCGTCGGAACTTGGTGAACCGTTAGGTCATCGCGTTGGGTACGAAGTTCGCTTCGATGAAGTGGCGAGCAAGAACACGCGAATTCGCTTTGTGACCGAAGGCATCCTCACGCGCAAGTTGCTTTCGAATCCGACGCTCTCGCACGTCGGCACGGTCATCCTAGACGAGTTTCACGAGCGTCATCTCCAGGGCGACTTCGCCCTCGCACTTTTGCGGCGGCTCCAAACAGGTGAGCGCCCGGACCTCAAGCTTGTCGTCATGTCGGCCACGCTCGATGCAGATGATGTCGCACGCTATCTAGACGCCGAACGCATAATAAGTAGCGGCAGAAGTTACGAAGTCGATGTGCTCTACCGCGAACCGGACGATCGCGCACTTGGGCTACTCGTCGCGTCAGGTGTGCGCGAAGCGGCAGCGCGAACGAGCTTGTTCAGTGGCGGTCATATCTTGGCTTTTCTCCCTGGCGCGGCCGAGATCCGTTCGGCGACGTCGGCATGCGAAGGTGTTGCACGCGACTGCGATCTTGAGGTGTTGGCGCTCCACGGAGACATGGCGCCCGAGGACCAAGACCGCATCTTTTCTTCACGCGGCAAGCGCAAATTGATCCTCGCCACGAACATCGCCGAATCGTCGCTCACGATCGAAGGGGTATCTGCGGTCGTCGATTCCGGCCTCGTTCGCGTTGCAACATCGCACCCTTGGTCGAGCTTGCCCACCTTGCGAACCGAGCGATGCAGCCGGGCGTCCGCGGAACAGCGAACAGGCCGCGCCGGGCGAACAGGCCCAGGCGTCGCAATTCGCCTCTATTCGGAGCGTGACTTCGCATCGCGACCTCCGTTCGATGCGCCCGAGATCACGCGAGCCGATCTATCGTCGACGCGACTCGAGCTTGCGTCGACGAACGTCAACCATATTGACTGGTTTACTTCCCCGCCGAGTGACGCTTGGAGCGGCGCATCCGCCATGCTTTCACGATTGGGCGCCCTTGATGGCGACGAGCTCATCACGAAACTTGGTCGCCTGATGCTAGGAACGGGTCTCCATCCGCGCGCCGCACGCGTTTTCGTCGCCGCGTGCGAGCTCGGCGCCGCGCTCGACGCGCCACTGCTTGGTGCTGTGCTCTCCGAGCGCGATCCAAGAGTCGAGGCGCGCGCTGCATTTCGCGACCGCGGCCACGGTCGCGACGTAGCGGCGGAAGACTCCGATGTCGTGGCCCTCATGGACCGCATCGACCAACTCGAATCGAGCAAGGTTCACGCACAAGCCGCTCGCAATGCTGGTCTCGACTTCAATACGGTCAAGTCAATTGACCGTATTCGTCAAAAGCTAGAGCCGCTCGCGCGCTCAATCACACCGACCCAAGAGAACTCGAAGCACGCCATCGGGCAGGCGATTCTTGCTGGGTTCAGCGATCGCGTGTGCCGACGGCTCAAGCCACTGGGCCCAAACCTTGCCGTATCCGGGGGCGGCTCCGCCGAGCTGACTCGCGAGAGCGCGGTTTTGCATGCGGAGTGGTTGTGTGCGGTGGAGGCCGAGGCGCGCCCCAACCGGCCCATGCTGATTCGCACGGCAAGCGCCATTGATCCGCTCTGGCTCCTCGACGGATTCAGCGAGCGCATCGAAGAACGGACCGAAGTCCTCTTCAACGAGCAGAAACAGGTCGTCGAGTCCAATGATCTGATGCTCTACGAGGGGCTGCCGCTATCCCGTAGTCCTTCGGTGTCTCCTGACGCGCGAGCGGTCGCACAATGCCTCATCGCTCGCGCACAGGCTGTTGGAGGCTTGCGGCACTTTGCCGGCGCAGAATGGGAGACGTTTGCGGCACGTTGGGTCTTTGCAGCA
>JAHFDY010000022.1:0-12918 GCA_023248735.1 Myxococcales bacterium | reverse complement strand
GTCTCCTGACGCGCGAGCGGTCGCACAATGCCTCATCGCTCGCGCACAGGCTGTTGGAGGCTTGCGGCACTTTGCCGGCGCAGAATGGGAGACGTTTGCGGCACGTTGGGTCTTTGCAGCAGCACACAGTGAGGCCGTTCCGAAACTTGCCGACGAAGCGCTCGCCGAGTTGTTCATATCACTTGCGGAGAGTTGCACTTCGTTTGCCGAGCTCAGGAGTGCATGCACGTTTGAATCAATTCGCAACCATGTAGGTTACACCGTGGTGCAAACCATCGACACATTGGCTCCAGAGAGCGTGAAAGTCGGACTCGGTCGCGCAGCCGTCGTGCACTATGAGATGGACAAGGCGCCTTACATCGCCACCTACCTTCAAGACTTCTTCGGTCTCACGAAGACACCGTCGCTCGCCAACGGTCTTGTTCCCGTCCTTCTGCATCTTTGGGCACCGAACAAGCGTGCCGTGCAAGTAACCGCAGACCTCGATGGCTTTTGGACCCGTCATTACCCGGCCGTTCGCAAAGAGCTGATGCGGCAGTACCCGCGACACACATGGCCCGAGGATCCTCGAGTTCCAATGCCGCGCATGAAACGAGACGTAAAACCCTAGTCTCCCGACCGGGGCGCAGTGATTAAGCAATGCCGATAGCTGGGGGCCTAGGTTGCGCTCGCCTACTTCGTCGAGCGGCTGGGCGGGAGACCGCTCTCGACCTTGCCCGGAACGACCTTCGCCGGTGCAGCCGTCGCCATTTTGGGGGCCTGCGCCGCGGGCGTTCGCTTCGGGAGCACCCGCTGCGCCGAGGGAACGGTTGCGCTTTCGTGTTGTTGCGGCAAGGCCGAGGACGAAAGCGCGCGCGGAGTTTCGTCAACTTTATTAACTAACTCATGAGCCACTGAGGGCCGCTCCGGCACTTCCGTCACGGAAGGCGCCGCCGCTTCTCGCTCCCGATGACGGCCCACCCAGGTCCACGCGCCCGCAAACGACGCGAGCGTGAGCGTCGCAAAGAGCAGCGCTAGCAACAACGCGGCTGGGGGGCGCGCGTTCGATGGACGGGGCACAACCGTAGTCACCGCTGGCCTCACACTCGAAGTCGCCGGCTGCGAGGTCGGCCATCGCAGCGACGGGTCCATGATCGAGGTGTCAACCTGTGGAACCAAAGGCGCGGTCGGCGCACGGGTCAGCGTCTCCGCCGATCGATCGATAGGTCCAGCGTTGGGCGGACCTTCCTGTGGTGAGTCAGCGAGCCGCAGCGTCGCGCTCTCGGGGCGAGCCAATGGCTGCGTCCCACTGCCCTTGCGCTCGGTCGCCTCGAGCGCGATCCCCGCGGCTCCCGTCGTGTCGAGCGTGATCCCGGAGACCGTCGTCTGCTGGGTGTGCGTCTGCCCCTTTTGACTCTGGAGGGCACGCAAAGCCGATGCAAACCCAAACGCATCTCCGGGGCGCTCCGCTGGGTCTTTGGCAAGCGAGCGCATGACGAGTTCGTCAAGTTTTGGAACTATATTCGCGACCTCCGAAAGTCGCTTGGGCACAGCGTGTAGGTGTGCCGCCGCGATCTCTTTGGCATCCACGCAGAAATCGAACGGCCCCGTGCCCGCGCACATTTCGTAGAGCACGAGTGCCGCCGCGTAGAGGTCAGCTTTTGGGGTAGCGGTCTCGCCATTGATCTGTTCGGGCGCCGCATACCGCAGCGTGCCAACGAATCGGGCATCGGTGTGCGTCTGACCTCCGAGCAGCGTCATCACCCCAAAATCGAGAAGCTTCGTGACGGTGACTCCCGTGGCGGTTCGGTGCAAGAAGATGTTCTCGGGTTTGACGTCGCGATGGACAATGCCGCGATCATGCGCGTGATCGAGCGCATCAAGCAGATCGATCGCGATGTGGAGCGCGTGATGCACTTCAAGCGCGCCTTTCTTTTGCAACACCACGCGCAGGTTCTGACCGTTGAGGCGCTCCATGACGAAGTAGGGCAACTTTGACTCGTCAGCCGTGACGCCCGCAGTCACGACTTCGACCACATTCGGATGATTAAGGCTCGCGAGTACTCTCGCTTCGGCCTGCATACGCCGCGCGAGATCGGCACGATTGCCAAGGTCACTATGGAGCGTCTTCAGAACGTAGCGTTTTCCGATCGACGTGTCCTCGACGTCATACACGGTGCCCATGCCCCCCTCGGCGAGCATGCGAAGCACGCGATACACGGTTCCCGGTACGAGTTCGCCCTGGGGGTAGGTGTCCCGGCTCGACATTGCGGCGGAGTCTACTTGCGCCGCGGTGTTCGTCCATCTGTAAGGCTGACGTTTTGCGAACTTGAATCGCTTTCGTTCGAGGGGTAGGCCTTGCATCGCATGCACCCGCACGGCTGGGCGAAGCACCTGAGCATCGCGCGAGCTGGATCGACGGTGCTTACCGCACTTGCAGCGCGACGGATTTTTCCAGTCGTCGTGAAGGGTGGCGTCACCGCGCACCGGCTCTACAGCGACCCGAGCGAGCGGCCACTTAGCGATCTCGATCTGCGCGTGACGCCTAAGGAACTCATCGAAGTGCGCGAAATTGGACGTTCCGTCGGGTGGACCGAAGTCCTGCATTCGCGCGCGTACGGCATGCTCTCGTTCGACGTTGGCGGGCAGCTCGTCGAATTCGAGGAGTTCGTGGGACCGCCCTATTTCTCGTCCTGGTCAGTCGCGCAACTCCAACGAGACGCCATTCGCTGCGTGGACATTTTTGGTACCGCCCACCTTGAACCCCGATTTGATGATCACGTACTCATCACTGCGCTGAACACCTTCAAGGACAAACTCTTCGACACGACCGCAGGCAGCCTTGAGGATCTCAGACGATTTGCGAACCATGTCGAATGGGACGAGCGCGCGATCCTCGATCGAGCGCGTGCGCATGAGCTCGACGTCGTCATCGCAACGATCGCAGAGATGTTCAAAGCCGAGCCGGGTTGGGGCCGCCTGAGGGCCATGGCCGCGTGGTCGACCCCTACGCGAACGTTCGCCACGCTCTACACGCATCTCGCCCAACGATTTCCGCTGTCAACTGCGGTCCGCCTGGCCATGCGTGCAGGGGGATCAAAGACGCTCTTGTTTCGCGCAGCGATCGCGAGCCTCGCGAGACTTTTGGAGAAGCACACGTAGCGCGCAACGCAACGCCGGTAGAACCACAAAAACGGCAGCATTGAACGATTGTGTTAGCGTCCGCACCGGAGTACCCGGGTGGTTCGCAAATGAAGGCGTTTCTCTTTGCGTTTGTTTTGGCCGCGTTCTCGAGTGCAGTGCTCACGCCACTCGTCCGGCGGCTCGCGCTTCGTATCGGAGCGGTGTCGACTCCGGGTGGACGCAACGTCAACGTCCGCCAGATCCCTCGCCTCGGCGGCATTGCGATCGCGATCGCGTTCTTGGTGCCACTGCTGACGATTCTTGCGGCTGAATCCACCGTTGCCGCTGCCCTTCGATCAGAGTGGAAGCGTGTTGCAGGCCTCATGGTGGGCGCACTCTTGATGGCCGTTGTCGGCGTCGCCGACGATACCCGTCGCGTGCGCGCGCTCTACAAGCTCGGCTTTCAAGTGCTCGCTTCGCTGATTGCGTTTTCAGCCGGATTCCGCATTGAAGCCGTGTCGATCCCATTCTTCGGTGCGCTGTCGATGGGGATTTTCGCTCTTCCGGTTACGGTCGCTTGGATCGTGGGGGTAATCAACGCCATCAACCTCATTGACGGTTTGGATGGCCTCGCAGCTGGGATCGCCTTCTTCGCCGCGCTAACCAACTTCGTCGTCGCTTACATGGCGAATGACGCATTCGTCGCCGCCCTGATGGTGACGACGATGGGATCGATCGCCGGCTTCCTCCTTTTCAACTTCAATCCCGCCCGTATCTTCATGGGCGACTCGGGTAGTTATTTCCTGGGCTTCGTCCTTGGCACGACCTCCGTAATCGGCGCCGCTCAGAAGACGTCAACGACAGTGTCGATTCTCGTGCCGATGCTCGCACTTGGCGTTCCGATTTTTGACACGCTGTTTTCGATCGTCCGTCGTTACATTGAGCGCAAGCCGATTTTTTCGGCCGATCGAGGACACATCCACCATCGATTGCTCGATATGGGTCTCACGCACCGACGATCGGTGCTCATTCTCTACGGCGTGACCTTCATGCTTACGGTCGCTGCGATCGGTGTCTCTCTCGGACGCAGCTGGCAAGTCGGCGTCGCACTCACGTGCGCGAGCGTTGTGCTCGTCGCGCTTGTCCGCTTCGCCGGTTACTTTGAGTACGTCCAACGCATTCGTTTGCGTCGTGGCCTTGCTGGGGCGAGCGACACTGAGCAATTTCGCCGCGCAATCCCCGAGGTGCTTCGCGAGCTGGCTGCCAGCACTGACGAAAACGCTGTGCTCGGCACATTCGCAGGGATGGCCGCGAGCGGGCTCGTCCTTGACGTCGAGCTCGCCGCAATGGGCGGCGGCGAACCGTTCCAACGGTGGAGCTACCCGGGAGAAGTCGATCCCGCCGAAGTCGCGAACGTTGAGCTCCCTCTCGGCGAAGTCCACAACGCGACAACCATGCTGCGCATCCGATGGGCCGCCAAGTCCGGTCAAGCATCACCCGAGTCGAGCATTCTGTTGCAGCTGATTGCAGACGCCGCAACAACCGCGCTCAAGCGCTCGTCGAGCGCACTTGTTCGCGCACCGAGCACAGTGCCCCCCGAGCGAACTCTCTCTGCCGCATCGTCGCCCAGTCCCGCGTGAAGCCTCGCTTGAAACAGGCATGACGCTTCGGATCGAAGCGCCGCCCTCAGGAATCTCTTTCAATGTCCAAAGTTGTCCTCGGTATCAATTCCGCCCATGCCGATTCATCCGCAGTGTTGGTGACCGATAGAGGCATTGTCGCTGCGATTGCCGAAGAACGACTGAACCGCAAGAAGCACTGTGCGGGCTTCCCTCGCCTCGCAATCGCTGAAGTGCTTCGTATGGGCGGCATCTCAATCAACGATGTGACCGACATCGCCGTTGCACGCGACCCAAAGGCAAACCTCGCCGCGAAGGCCGCATTCGTCGCGCGGAATCCGCTCAATCACTTGCCCAAGGCGCTCGATCGTTTGCGTGTACATCGCGAAGTGCGAGGCACAGCCAGCGTCATCGCGGACTCGCTCGGCGTGGTTGAAAGCCAAGTGCGCGGGAAGTTCCACGCGGTGGAGCATCACCTCGCCCACATCGCAAGCGCGTACTATTGCTCACCTCTCGAGCGTGCAGCGGGTATCAGCCTTGACGGAGCAGGAGACTTCACGAGCGGCATGATCGCGAGCTGCCGCGGCAACGAAATTCGCGTCTTGCAGCGCACACTTTGGCCACACTCAGTCGGCTTCTACTACACCGCAGTTTGCCAGCTCATCGGCTTCGATCGTTTTGGCGAAGAGTACAAAGTGATGGGCCTCTCGGCCTACGGCGTGCCTCGCTACATTCGCCAAATGCGTGAGCTTGTTCGCTATTTGCCGGGCGAGGGCTTCCGCCTAAACCTCGATTATTTTGAGCATCACAAGTTAGAGAAGGCGATCGACACCGACAACGACGAAATAAAGATCCCTCGCTTGTTCTCGCCCGCGATGGAGAAGCTGCTCGGTCCGGCCAAGGACCGTGAAGCCCCCATCGGCGATCGCGAGCGCGACATCGCTTGCTCGATGCAGATTCATTTCGAGAACGTGTATCTCGACTACGTCGCCGACGCCCTCAAACTGACGGGTGAAAAGCACGTCGCGATGGCTGGGGGCTGCGTCCTCAACTCCGTCGCAAACGGTCGGATGCTCACCGAGGGTTGGGTCGAGCGCGCATACTTTCATCCAGCAGCGTCCGACGATGGCACGGCAGCTGGCGCCGCACTCCACGTGTTTCACGAGGGTACGACCAAACGCACGCCGCCTCTCGTAAGCGCCTACTTGGGCACCGAATGGAGCGACGAAGAAATAGGCAAGTGTCTTGACACATCGGGAATGCCTTACCGCAAGGTCAATCGCGACGAGCTCCTAGAGACGGCGGCAAACGCTCTATCCAACGGAAAGATCATGGGTTGGTTTCAAGGCCGCGAAGAATGGGGTCCAAGGGCGCTCGGCAACCGCAGTATTCTCTGCCATCCGGGCTGGCCAGATATGAAAGCGATCTTGAACGCGCGCATCAAGAATCGGGAGCCATTTCGTCCCTTTGCCCCCGTCATTCGCGAAGAGCGACTCGGTGAGTGCTTCCGGGGTTCACACGAAGTCCCCTTCATGATCTGCGTCTTCAAGGTGCGACCTGAATGGAAGGACCGCCTCTCCGCAATCACACACGAAGACGGAACGGGCCGCGTCCAAACTGTCCGAAGAGAGCAGAACGCGCTCTATTACGATTTGCTCGGCGTGTTCGAAAAGAAGACAGGCGTCCCGGTATTGCTCAACACCTCGTTCAACGAGAATGAGCCCATCGTGCACACGCCCGCTCAAGCGATCGACTGCTTCGCGCGCACCCGAATGGACTGCCTCGGCATCGGTTCATTCTTCCTCGAAAAGCCGGTCGAATAGGCCAAGCGCGTGTGCGGAATCGTTGGCCAGTTCGCGTTTGATCTCGAGAACGCAAAAAAAGTCGACCTATTGGGAGCCGTCCGCGCGCTCAACCATCGAGGTCCAGACGACCGCGGCACGCTCGACGAAGTGCATCGAGGCATAAGGGCACAGCTCGGGCATGTGCGCCTGAGCATCATCGATCTGTCGCCTCTCGGGCATCAACCAATGACCAGCCAGAGCGGCAATGTGACGATCGTCTTCAACGGCGAAATCTACAACCATGTCGAACTGCGCAACGAGCTTCTCGCCCTCGGCGCCAAGTTTCGATCGCAAAGCGACACGGAAGTGATCGTCGCAGGTTACGAACAATGGGGAGCTGACATCGCAACCCGGCTTCGCGGCATGTTCGCCTTCGCTCTCTGGGACCGCAACGAGCGAAAAGTGCTGCTCGTCCGCGATCCCTTTGGCGTCAAGCCGCTTTACTATACACAAAGTGGCGGAACGCTCTCCTTCGCATCCGAGGTGCGCGCGCTCATCGCGCTTGGGGTTACGTCGCGACGACTTTCGCGCGAAGGCCTCGCCTCCCACCTTGCGTTTGGGGCGCCGCAAGAGCCGCATACGGCGCTAGAAGGCGTGTTTTCGCTCGAGCCCGGCACCGTGATGACGGCGACCCGCGCCCAGCGCAAGACCGCCGCGTATTTCTCCCTCCCGAGGAACGAAGCGGCAGTTGGCCAGGCGGAAGCGAGCGCGACACTGCGCAAGTTACTTGACGATTCGCTCCGACTTCGCTTGGTTGCGGACGTCGAAGTTGGCGTCTTCTTGTCGGGCGGCATTGACTCGAGCGCGGTTCTTGCTCGCGCGATCGCGCTCGGCGCGACACCTCGAAGTTTCACCGTGAGTTTCGACGAGGCACAGTTCGACGAATGGAACTACGCGAGCGCGGTCGCGAAGCACTTCGGGTGCCCCCACGAACGCATCGTGCTGAACCCGCAAGGGGTGCTCGCAGATTTGCGACGCGCGGTTGGCAGCCTCGACCAACCCTCAGGAGATGGCATCAACACATACTTCGTGTCCCGCGCGGTACGCGAGGCCGGACTCAAAGTTGCGCTGTCAGGCCTTGGCGGCGACGAGATCTTTGCGGGTTACGAGAATTTTCGGAGGATGCGCTGGCTCGGACGCCTTCCGCGTGTTCCCCAGGCCGCCGCGCTCGGGCTCCGTACGGGAGGTCAAGCCGGCCGGCTACTCTCGCTCATCGGCGGAAATGGCCCAAAGCAGCGCTACCGCCACTTGCGTTCAATGTTCGCGCCAAACGAGTGCCGGCTGCTCGCACCGCAAACGCAAGAAGTTCTACCGTCAACCTTCTTACCCTCCGCCGATCCGCTAGCCACATTTTCGCGCCTCGAGATCGAGGGCTATCTGCTCAATACGCTTCTACGCGACACAGACGTGATGAGCATGGCCCACGGCCTCGAGGTTCGCGAGCCGCTCCTTGACACGAAGCTCGTGCACTACGTGCTCACGCTTCCAGGCAACCTCAAGCTCTCTCCGAACGTCAACAAGCCACTCCTTGTTGATGCAGCGGGGACCCTGCCCAAAGCAGCGACCGACCGCAAGAAGATGGGCTTCTCATTGCCGCTCGACTTGTGGCTCAAGAGGGAGCTCCGCGCCTGGGCGGTCGACTTGGTGCGCGACGAGAAGGCCGCGCAGAATGCCGGTCTCGATCCGCAACAACTTGTGGTTGCATGGGATCGTTTCCTTCAAGGCGACATTACGTTTGCGCGAATATGGACGCTGCTCACGTGGCAAGCTTGGTGCAAGAACAACGAGCTATCCTTCTGAGTCGGATGAGAAAATCTCTCAGAATTCTTGAGGTGATCGCGGGCATGGCGCCCGGGTTTGGGGGGCCCTCAAAGGTCGTGCGCGAAACGTGTGTCGCACTTGCACAGCTTGGTCACCACGTCGAACTCCTTGCCACAAATGTCGACACCGTGGGATTCCTGCCAAGCCCCGTCGGCGTGCCCTTGTGGGAGGGCACGTTTCATCGTTTTCTCTCGCCCGCCCTCAGTTCAAAGAGCCCACAGTGGGCACCCCGCTTCGTCCGCGATCTTGAAGACCGCCTCAAGCAAGTCGACATCGTGCATGTTCACGGACTCTTTAGCTTTCCGACTTCGATGGCCATGAGACATCTGCGCAAGGTCGGCGTTCCGTATATCGTGAGGCCCTGCGGCCATCTCGATCACGTTGCCCTGCAAAGTCGATCAACGCTCAAGCGCGTTTGGTTCGAGTTGCTCGACCGCAAGAACATCAACGGCGCAGCGTTCATTCAAGCCGCGACGCCCCTAGAGCACCTTGAGATGATGAGCGTTGGCCCGACCGCTCCGGTACGGGTGATTCCGCAGGGAGTCGACATCGATCGCGCGGTGGACGCACCCCGTATCATTCAGGGCGACTACCTCCTCTTTCTGGGACGCGTCCATCCCATTAAGGGCCTTGACCTTCTCCTCGCGGCCTACGCAGTCACGCCCTCGCTACCTCTCCTCGTGGTTGCAGGCCCCAGCCTCTACGACTACCGCGAGACGCTCGTCGCACAGGCAAAGCGGCTCGGGATCGAAAGCAGAGTTCGGTTTCTCGACGACGTACGGGGAACCGTGAAGTCTGCGCTACTAAGGGATGCGATCGCACTCATCTTGCCGTCGCTGAGCGAGAACTTTGGCGTGGTCATTGTGGAAGCCGCGGGCCACGGAACGCCGGTCGTGGTGGCAGACACCGTTGGACTCGCAGAGTTCGTCATCACCGATGACGCCGGCCTGGTCTTCCCGCGTCACGAAAAGACGCTCTCGGAGACTCTTGCTCAGATTGTCAACGAACCGAACGATCGCTACAAGGCCGGTTGCGCACGCCTTGCCGCGCGCTTCCAATGGAGCGCGACGGCACAAGTTCTCGAGAGCGCGATGCAACGCGTGCTCGCGGGAGTTTCGGCATGAAACTGCTTCTCGTTTCGTCTGTCGGAGGCCACCTTACGGAGATCATGTATCTCTCGCGCCTCTTCGCGGAACGCGAGGTCGTCCTTGTCGTAAACGAAAAAGTTCAGCTTCCTGACTATCCATTCTCACGCGTCTATCGCATCGAGCACGCTGAGCGCGATTGGCGCCAGCTTCGAAATTTTGGCGAAGCTCTCGCTATTCTTGACCGCGAGAGGCCCGATGTCATTCTTTCGGCAGGAGCATCGCCGGCCGTCATATTTGCCGTCGCTGCAAAGTTGGTCTCCACCGCGCGGATTGTCTATCTCGAGTCAGCCGCCGCCATCAACGCGCCTACGCTCACGGGCAAGCTCATGTACCCTCTCGCGGACACGTTCTTCATTCAATGGCCGGCGCTTAGAAAGCACTTTCCGCGAAGCATCTACTGCCCGGTGGTCTTTGGAGATGTCTAAGATCAATGTTCTCGTCACCGTAGGCACGGCGCTCGATCCATTCGACCGCTTGATCACGCTCGCCGACAAGGTGCTTGCGTCCCTCGACATGAGCGTGCACGGCACCTGCCAGTTTGGTAACTCCGGCGCGCGATCGCGCCTCCTCGAGAACGTGCAGTTCATCGAAGCGAAGGCGTTTCTTGACGTCGTGTCAAAAGCCGACGTCGTCTTCACGGGAGCGGGCGCGGGCACCCTTTCGATCTGCATCAGAAGAGGCCACCGCCCACTTGTGCTCCCACGAAAGCGCGATTTCGGCGAGTGTGTGAATGATCACCAATTCGAGCTGCTCGAAGCACTCGTCGCGCGAGGTGACGTTATCGATGCTGCGCGCGACGATCTCGATGCATTTTTGGCAGATGCCATGAGCACCGGGCTTCGACGAGCGCCTCCGTCCATTTCGTCACTCCCAAAGATCAATTTCGAGCACACTGCGAACTATTCAAATCTGCGCCTGCGCGCGGCGCGACTTCTGTCCGCGTGGTTCGATCCTGACCAAATGCGCACCCGTTAGCGGATTTGCGGCGGTGCGGGGAGCCGTGAACGTCGATCGCGCGGCAAGCACCATACTCAAGGCTTTTCACCGGCATGGTCAGCCGTGGTATTGCGGAAGAACAAGGAATGTCGAATAACTCGCTGGCTCCAAACAACTCGATGAGTCCGCCCGAACTGCGAAAGCAGGACGAGGGCGCGAACTCTTCAGCTGGACTGCAGACGCTGCGCGTCATTCTCAAAAACTGGCCGATAATCGCGGCCTGTACGCTTTTGGCCGGCGGCGGCAGCCTCCTTTACGCAAAGTCCCAGCGTCGCATCTACCAGGCGAGCGCATTGGTCAAAATTGACCCACACGTTCAGCAGCCGCTCGGCGAAAAGACCCAAGGGGTGCTCGAGCTCGGTGCGGGCTACGGGTGGGACACGCGCGACTACTATGAAACGCAATACCGGCTGATTACGTCGGATCGAATTCTTGGTGCCGTCGTCAAGAACGAGGACCTCAAGCTCGCAAAGCACGTCGACGTCAGCGCTCAGAACGCAGGCATTGATCCAGTCGAGGCCGCAATCGGCGAGCTGCGCACGCGCGTGGTCGTTGAGCCGGTCAAGTACAGCCGACTCGTGATGATCAAGGTCGAGGATCCCGATCAGCGCATGGCGAAGAAACTCGCGGACGCAATCGCTGAGGCATACAAAATCAACAATCTCGACTCAGCGCACACGTCGTCCAACGAGGCCGTTGTTTGGCTCAGGGGGCAAGTTGGTACCGTGCGCAGCGACCTCGAGCGCAACGAGAACGCGCTTCACGAATTCAAGAAGCGACACGAACTTCCGAGCACTTCGATCAACGAAGCATCAAACATGGTGCGCCTCGAAATGCAGGCGCATACCGAGGGTCTCAGCCGCACGCGATCGCGCAAGCAAGAGATCAGCGCTCGTCACATCGAACTCTCAAAGATCGCCGATAACGAGCCTGACGAACTTCCGGCGTCCGAGTTGCTCAACAATGTTTACCTTCAAAAGTTGCGCGGCGACTACCAGACCGCCGTGAAGGAGAAAAAAGAACTCCTCTCCCGCAAAGACGAAGGCCACCCAGAAGTTCAGGCCGTCAACGCGCGCATCGTCGAGACGCGCACCGCGCTTTTGCGAGAGGTTCGCAACATCAAGGGTGCGGTTGAGCGCGACCTCGCGATCGTGCAGCGACAAGAATCTGGCGAGTTCGGTCTCTTTGAGAGCGCGCGGAAGCGAGCGGTCGATCTCAATATGAAAGAGATCGAGTACCGGCGGCTCGACCGGGCGCGCGAGCAGAACGAGAAGCTCTACGGATTCTTGTTGGAACGACTCAAAGACGCAGATCTCGCCGTCATGATGCAGGCGAACAACGTGGACGTGGTCGACTACGCACCCATTCCACGTGTGCCTATCCGCCCGCGAGCTTCGCTTGCGGTATCCGTCGGCTTGCTTTTGGGCCTCCTGTTCGGACTCGTACTGGCCTGGGTAAGGGAACAGCTCGATCGTTCGCTCAAGACGCCTGACGAAGTTGAAGACTACCTCGGTGTGCCATTCCTCGGCCTCTTGCCGGTCCATGAGGAGACCGGTCGGAACAACGACAAGAAACGATCGCGCCGCGTTCCCCTGACTAAGCCGCCCGAACTCGTGGTGCACGAGCGCCCGTTGAGCAGCGTTGCGGAGGCCGCTCGAACGATTCGGACGAATCTTCTCTTCATGAACCCCGATCACCCTTACCAGGCGATGCTCGTCTCGAGCGCCGCCCCTTCTGAGGGAAAAACGACCATCGCATGCAGCCTCGCGATTGCCCTCGCGCAGAGTGGGCAACGCGTTTGCATCATCGATTGCGACTTGCGAAGGCCTCGGCTGCACCGCATTTTCGACCGAAAAGGTGACGCCGGAGTTACGAATGTCGTCGTCGGCGACGCTACTGTCGAAGAAGTGGCGCAGCCGACTGAGATCGACAATTTGTGGTCGATCCCCGCCGGACCGATTCCGCCGAACCCCGCCGATCTCTTGCATTCGGAGCGTTTCCGCAAGTTTCTACGCGACGTTCGCTCACGGTTCGATCGGGTCATCATCGACAGCCCCCCGCTCGTGGCCGTTACCGACGGAGCGATCATAAGCAAGTTGGTTGACGGTTGCGTTTTCGTCGTGCGCGCTGGCAAGACGGACAAACACGTCGCCCAGCAAGGCGTGCGCGCACTCCGCGATGTGAGTGCACAAGTTGCGGGCGTCGTGCTGAACGCGGTGAATTTCGGCAAGCATGAGTACAGCCGCTACTATCAATATTACGCATACCGCCAAGACGGGTACGGCCCACGCGACGATGATGGGAGCGACGACGGCGGGTCACCCAAAGGCGGCGCGCGTCCGGATGCCGCGTCCGCGGGACTCAATTAGAGTTGGGGATTGCGTTTCG
>JAHFDY010000176.1 GCA_023248735.1 Myxococcales bacterium | reverse complement strand
TTGACGATACGCCCGCGCTTACTGGGAATCATCGACGCGGTCGCCACCTCGCGGGTCATGTAGAACGTGCCGTTGAGGTTGTTGCGTACAACGGCTTCCCATCCTCGCGGTGAGAGGTTCTCTGCCTGCGTTGGAAACTGTCCCCCAGCGTTGTTGATGAGGATCCCGATTTCCCCGAGCTCCCGACGGACCTCGACGGTAAAGCGGCTTACCTGTTCGGTTTCGCGAATGTCGCAAGTGCGTGTGATCAGGCGCTCGCCGTGTGCGTGGAGCTCCGCCTTCGCGCGCCCGAGCTTGGCTTCGTTGCGACCGCTGATGGCCACCTTTGCGCCGAGCTCAAGCAGAGTGTGAGCGATGGCAAGGCCAATGCCGCTACCGCCGCCCGTGACAATGGCCACTTCGTCGCGAAGGAGGCCTTCCCGAAAGATGCTCGGCATCCTCCTCATTTACAGGAGGTGAGTCGCGACGGGTAGCCACAAGCCCCACGCTTCAAGCAAGCATGTGAAACCGGCGCTAACCGCGCCCGTAAGCTATTGTGAAAGCTTGCCAAGACTCCGAGACAAGCTCTCTGTTGCATTGGGACGTACCCCGCGTGAGGCGCCTAGCGCGGACTACCTGACGCTTCAGCCATCGCCGCGTGCGATCGTTGACCGTGCAACGGGCGGGTACATTCCGGGTTGGTACGAAACGTTCGAGGGCATGCCGAACATCGCCGATTCGTGTGCCCCCAAGCGCGCATTTCAGACTTGGTATCACCTTCAGATTGATCACCCCGATCGCTTCGTCGTGCTGAATCTCGCCAACGTTGCGCTCGCCAGCAACGTGGCCATTCTCGTTTTCGACAAAAAAGCCGAGGTGTTCGATCACGTGTCAATCGTGCGACCCTTTCGCGCGGGGCTGGTGTCGCTCTCCGCGGATCTTTCGAGAATCGAAGATAAGGCGACCGCCTCGTGGATCGAGCGCAAGGGAGACCGCGTTTTTTTCTCTCTTCGGGCGGGGCATCTGCGTGCGGAGGGCGAGGCGCGATCCTCAATTGGACCTGAGTTTGTTCAAGTGACAGGCTTTCAACACGGGCGCGGGAGCTTTCAGCGCTACGGCAACTTGGAGCTCATACGCGGCACCCTGAGTGTTGGCAGCCGCGTGCATCAGCTCGAGCCAGGTTTGCCCATCGCCTCGGATCAGACCGCTGGTCATCAGCGCGGGTTGCAACATTGGCATTGGCTCTGCACAAGCGGCTACGCGAGAAACGAACGAACGGGCGAACGCGTCGCGTTCGGGATGCAGCTCGCACAAGATCGAGAACGCGCGGTCCCTCACGCTGTTGGTCACAAGTACCTGCTGTGGCTCGGTGGCAAGCTCCACAAATTCGAGCAGGCGGAAGTCGACTACCGCGTCCTCTCGGCCGATACCCGCGATACCGGTCCTTGGAGGATACGTATGTGGCGCGATACGCCCCAACTATCGGCTGACGTTGCGATCGTGCCGCGCGCCCATCGTCGGGAAAAGAAGTCGGTGATCTTAATGGATGCAGACTTCAACCAACACTACGGCGAGCTCACAGGAAGCGTGGTAGTCGACGGCGAGACCTATCGTCTCGAACCTTCGTTCGCAACGCTCGAAGACTCGAGGCTGGAGATTTAGCGTACAAGCGCGTGCTCAGTTCGAGCGTACGGCGATCAGGACGACGCCGCGGGGACCTTCGGTGAGCTCACGTGGCTCTTTTTGGAGCTCACTGCCAGACGGGCCAATTCGTCCGCCTTCTCGTTGTACTCGATGCCGGCGTGCCCCTTGACGTAAACTAAATTGACCTTTACGCGAGCCTTCAGCTTCTTCTTGATGCGCGCAATGAGGTCAACGTTCGCTTTGGCCTTCCATTCCTTCGAAAGAACGCCGATCGCATATTTGCTGTCGGTATAAATTGTAACTTCGTCTGCATCGTTCGGAAAAAGATCGAGCGCGCGCTCGATGCCGACGAGTTCCCCAACGTTGTTGGTTTGCGATCCGAGATAATCGTAACCTTCGATCGTCTCTTTGTTAGGCCCGAGCAAAACGAACCCCGCACCCGCCGGGCCCGGATTGCCGCTGCAAGCACCGTCGGTGTAAGCCACCCAAGTGCCGTCGCTCGCGGTGCCCGGGTCGACGTACGAGCCTGCTGTGGTCTTCGTCGGACTTGCCTTCGTGGCCTTGGGGGGCGGTGCGTCGCTGAGGTAGGAGAGACCGCCCTTTGCAACTTGTTCGTCAGTGTATTGCGCAGCTTGCGGCCCAACGACGATGTTGGCCGTTCCAGCGCGATACAACTTGGAAGCGCCCGCCTTGTAGACGACGTCAACGCGTCCTTCGGTTGCGGCGAGCTTTCCGCCCGCGTCGCACCGCACGAGAATGCACTGATCGCGAAGTGTGGCTTCAATCCAAGGCATGGGCCCATTTGGTAGTACAGCGCGCGCGGCCTGGTAAGGCGCGAAATGGCCCTCGCTCCCTTTTCGCGTCGGGAGGGAACGCCTGATATCTTTGGCCCATGAGCGTTCAGCCTTCGCCTCCTCGACCTCTTATCTTGATGATTCTCGACGGTTGGGGCGAGCGACGTGAGAGCGCCGACAACGCGATACGTCTTGCGAGCGCTAACGCGATCGAAACGCTCTTTGCGAGCTATCCCCATACGCTCATTGGCACGAGCGGCGTCGATGTCGGCCTTCCGCCCGGTCAGATGGGCAACAGCGAAGTGGGCCATCTGAATTTTGGCGCGGGTCGCATCGCGATGATGGACATTTCGAAGATCGACAACGTGATTTACGAAAATCGACTCGGCGAAAATGCAGTCGTTGCGAAGCTTCTTACCGATGCGAACGCGAAGGGTGGCAGACTCCACCTCTTCGGACTCCTCTCGGACGGCGGCGTTCACAGCACGATTTCACACCTCCTTGCTTTGATCGCGCTCGCGCACGAACGTCATGTGCGCGTGGTCGTGCATGCGTTTCTCGACGGACGCGATGTGCAGCCGGGGACGGCTCCGGGCTATGTGGCGCGCTTAGAGGAGTCCCTTGTCGGCAAGGGCACTATCGGAACCGTATCGGGTCGATTTTGGGCCATGGATCGCGACAACAGGTGGGAGCGCGTCGAGCGCGCGTATCTCGCGATTGCCGACGCGAAGGCCCCACGGTCGAACGACGCTCTTACCGGAATACAAGCCTCTTACGGCGCCAAGAAGACCGACGAATTCGTTGAGCCGTTCGTCGTCGGCGACTACGCCGGCATAGACGCGCAACGTGACGTTGGCCTCCATTTTAACTTTAGACCCGACCGAGCGCGCGAGCTCACACGTGCGCTCGCTTGCGATGATTTCAGCGGATTTTGTCGCGAGGGGAGCGGCGCGCCCCTTCGCCAGTACGCGTGCTTCACGAACTACGATGCATCACTCGGATTGCCTGTGGCATTTCCAAGAGAGACCTTTCGACACATTTTTCCAGAGGTTGTCGCGGATGCGGGTCTCCGGCAGTTTCGTTGTGCTGAAACCGAGAAGTACGCGCACGTGACCTATTTCTTCAACGGCGGACGCGAGGAGCCGTTTGCGAATGAAGATCGCGTGATGATTCCGTCGCCGAAAGATGTGACCACGTACGACGAGAGGCCGGAGATGGCCGCTGCAAGCGTTGCGGCGGCAGTCGTCGCAGCGATAGAAAAGAGAATTTACGACTTCATTCTCGTCAATTTTGCAAATCCCGACATGGTCGGACACACAGGCGTTCTCGAGGCGGCAATTCGCGCCGTCGAAGCCGTCGATCGCGGCGTTGCGCTGATCACCAACGCGGCGCTCGCATTGGGTGGCGCCGTGATCATCTCGTCCGATCATGGCAACTGTGAGCTCATGCGCGATCCCACAACGGGCGAGCCTCACACCGCCCACACGACGAATCCCGTACCGCTCATCCTCGTGAGCGATACCCACCGCGATACTCACTTGCGCGAGGGTGGTCGGCTTTGCGACGTAGCGCCGACGATGCTCGCGATGATGGGACTCGCTCAGCCCATCGAGATGACCGGCGCCTCACTTCTCACGCAGGTTGGAACAGCGTGATACTTGAGGGATTCTCCGAATTGCAGGAGCTCGCGGTAGGAACGCTCGCGCACGTCTACCGTGCCACCGAGTTACCCTTGGGGCGCACCGTTGTTCTCAAATGTCTAAAGCCCACGCTCCTTCCTGACTCGGCCTTCGCGCAGCCA
This sequence comes from Myxococcales bacterium, assembly GCA_023248735.1. Lineage (GTDB taxonomy): Bacteria > Myxococcota_A > Polyangia > Polyangiales > Polyangiaceae > JAHFDX01. The sequence continues at coordinate 4,812 of JAHFDY010000176.1, read as the reverse complement.
CTCGAGCGTGAGTCCCGGGTCCTTTCGGCACTGAGCCATCCGAACATTGAGCAACTGTTTCGTCTGATTAAGACCGAGCGTACGCTTGCCCTCGTTCTCGAGTACGTGGATGGAAGATCGCTTCGCAAGGCGCAGGACGATCGACAACTCGTCGTTCCGGAGGTGATCGCGATGGGTTACGAGATCGCGAAAGGCCTTGTGCACGTCCACGCGGCGGGCGTCGTCCACGCGGACTTGAAGCCGAGCAACGTGATTTTGGGCAACGAGGGAATGGTCAAGATAATTGACTTTGGGATCGCGCGCGCAAGCGCACTTGGCGGTCTCGAGGCGCTCGCTTCGCGTGTGGCTGGGCCCGGCTTCTTCGGAACGCCGGCGTACATGTCGCCAGAACAACTGCTAAGCGACGAAATCGATCAACGCAGCGATATCTATTCGCTTGGCGTCATCCTCTACGAGGCGCTAGCAGGCAGGCTCCCAATCGATCGCCGGGATGCCCGCGACGCGGGTGCGCGCAAGCGCATCGAACCACTCGAACGCGTCGCCGAAAACGTGCCCTTGCCCTTGTGTCGCTTGGTCATGCGATGCCTCGAGCCGTTGCCGCGCGATCGCTTTCGTTCGGCGGACCCAATAGTCGCCGAACTTGGCGATATGCTAAGCGAAGTTGACATTCGCGATCCCGCGGGTCTTTTGACCGCTGCCGCTCGTGGGTCGCCGCCAAGTGTCGTGCAGAGAAAGGCGGGCGCGAAGGAGGCGAATGTGTGGCGTCGGGTCCTCGTCATCGTGGGCCTCTTCGTGCTCGGCTTTGCCGGCGTGGCGCTGCTCGATAAGAACCGCGGCGTGCCCTCCCCTCGCGCGCTTCCAATGACACCGCCGTCGGCAGGGACCCTTAAGGTGACGGCTGCGCCTTGGGCGGAAGTATGGATCGATGGTGAGCGCGTGGACGTTACGCCGATCGGGTTGCCGATTCAGCTCGCGAGCGGCGTGCACGAGGTCACATTTCGGCATCCGAAAGCGTCGGACGAAAGGCGCAAGGTCGAGATTCGCCCAGGTGAAATTGTAACACTTAGTATTACAATGAAGAGCAATCTTGCTCCGAGAGAGAGCGCTCGATGAGTCGACAAATCTATTGCGTCTTTGCGATCGTCGTAAACATGCACGCGAGCTCTGCTCATGCGTTTTCGTACGTGATGCAGCCCGGGGAAACGCTCGCCAACGTCGCTGCACGCATGTACGGGAGCGCCCTTCGGGAGAACGTTCTTGTCGACGCGAATCATCTCGACGAGAAGGGTGGCATCAAAGTCGTCCCAGGAATGCGGATCGAGGTCCCCGCGCCCGAGGTGAGACGTGTCTCTGACGGCGATACCTGGGCGCGCATTTCGGAACGTTGGCTCGGCAACGGCAAGCGCGCAGAGTGGCTCGCAAAGGCAAACGGGGCGCTTGCGTGGGTACCCCCGTCGAAGGGCCAATCGTATGAGGTCTTTCCGGTGATCGCGTACGTGGCCACAGAGTCAACGCTCTTGACGGACGTTTGGATTCGACATCGCTCCGATCCGAAGTGGGCCTGGGAGCTGAATTCGTTCAATGAACGCGAAGGTGGCGAGGTCAAGCCGCGCGAGGTCATTTTGATTCCTCTGGCTGATCTGCAGCTCACCGAAGAGGGCCGCGCTGCATCGCAGCGAGCTTCAAATTGCGACATCATCGACCGGGCCGCCCTGGGCTCACAACGCGTTGCCAGAGAGGAGCTGCCGGCGCTGACTGTCGAACTTAGCCAAGGCAACTACGTTTCAGCGCTTGTTCTCGCGGCTCGTTTGCTGGGCGTTGGCGAGCTGACCAAACTGCAAAAAGCGACCGTCGCTCGCGGTATGCTCGAGAGTTACGCAGCGCTCGGCGAGACTCGCCTTGCGATCGCAGCCTGTTCGACATGGCGTGAAAACGCGGATGCGGTGACGCTCGATCCCGATATGATCTCACCGAAGATTCTCGAAGCTTGTAACAACAGATGAACGATTTAGGCGTTGCTCACGAAGGGGAAGACGCCCCGCGACTCCCGGAAGGAGCCGTGATCGCGGACCGATATGAACTTCGAGGAGTCCTCGGGCGCGGTGGCACTGGCACCGTCTACGACGCGGTCGATCGCATTCGCGGCGACGAGGTGGCGCTCAAGGTGTTGCATCCCGAGCTCGCGCGTGAGCCTTTGGTGGTCGCTCGCATGATGCGAGAGGCGGAACTCTTGCAACGTCTCGGCATCGGGCACGTGCTCGAGTTCGGGCAGACGCGTATCGGCCTCAATAGCAACGTCGAGCAAGTCTACATCGTGATGCCTAAGCTCACGGGAGCACCGCTGTCGGCCTTGCTCGAGGCCGGACCCATCCCGGAAGCGCGGGCGATCGCGATTGTGCGTGGTCTCTGCGAAGAGCTCGTTCGCGCACACAATCATGGCATCATTCACCGCGACGTGAAGCCTGATAATGTGATCGTTTGCAGTGACGAATCGATCCGGCTTATCGACTTTGGTATCGCCAAGAGGCAAGGATCGCCAGAGAACGCGAGCGTGACCGAGCACGGAGTCGTCTTCGGCTCTCCTGAGTACATGGCGCCCGAGCAAGCCCAAGGTTTGCGCCTCGATGCTCGAAGCGACGTGTATGCAACCGGTGTTGTTCTCTTTGAAATGCTGACGGGTGTTCGACCTTTCGTCGGTGATGGCGAACAGGTCATGAAGGACAAGTCCTCGCAAAGAGCACCGCTTTTGCCCGATGGATCGGCAACACCCTCGCTGCGGCGTGTGGTGAGCCACGCGCTTGCGACGCAACCGAACGACCGCTATCGATCGTCCGCCGCTCTTTCGTGGGCGCTTGCGCGTGCGTCGCTTCACGCGACGGACGTTGATGATGTGTCGCCATCGCGCGCGAGCGATGCGGTGGGTGATGGTCACGGCACGCAACGAAGCGTGCGCGTGGGGCGCGACAGCGTTGACGTATCGCGTCCGACAGAAGTAGGAGCTGCCCGCGTCGTCGCCGACAAGTCTGTGCGATCAACGCCACGCGTACCCATCCTGCCTTGGTGGGGGTGGGCCATCGCCGGTGTGCTCGGCGCCTCGTTTGGTGCGTGGTTTGCGTGGAAATAGTGAACCCTCGTGTCTCAATCGAGGCACTCCCTAGGGCGGTGATGGACACTCGAGCACCGAATCGACGCAGACTGCCCCTTGGTCGCGTCCGGAACAATTCTCCCATGCGCATTCTCTCTACGATCGCCGTCTCCGTGGGCCTGCTGGGTTGCGGCGGTCGCACCGCGTTTGAAAACTGGACCGACTCCGATGCCAGTGCCACGCCTGCGTCGATCGATGGTGGCGATGCCGCGTCGTCGGACGCCAACGTGCCGATTGGATCAAGGCCCCTCGTCACGCTCAAGTGGGGCACGTGTGAACGCGCTTACAGCGGCGCCGACGAGTGCGCTACTTTTGCCGCGCCTTTGCTCGGCGTCGATATGTCGAAAACCGTTTCAGTGCATGTTGCACACATTAAGAGTTTGAAAGCTGGCGCGCCCCAGGTGTGGATGCTTCAAGGCGGTCCTGGTGGCTCCGGGGTCGTGATGGTCGAGCTCGCCAAGATCTACATGCGCGACGTCTTGCCCGACGCCGAGTACTTCGCGGTTGATCACCGTGGCACGGGCCTTTCGAGCAACCTTGATTGCACAGCCGACGCGGCGAGTGATTGCGTTTCAGACCTCAAAAAGAAATGGGGCGCCGATGGCCTCTCGGGCTTCTCGACCACGCAAGCTGCTCGCGATGTGGACCAGCTCATCGCGTCGACAAGGAAGCCGTCGCAGCAAGCCTTCGTTTACGGTGTTTCGTATGGCACGTATTGGGCGCACCGTGTTCTTCAGGTGGCGCAGCAACCGATCAGCGGTGTCATTCTCGATTCCTTCTCGATTCCAGGTTCGACGTTCGCGAACACGAACAATTTTTTCGACGGTGTGTTCAAGACGCTCGTCGAGGATTGCGTAAGGCTCGACACGACGTGTGCCTCGAGGCTCGGTGCGAATCCATGGCAGTTCGTCCAGGCCACGATGGCGGCCCACAAAGCAGGCGCACTTTGTAAATCTGCTGGACTATCGCATACCGGCCTCAAGAATGGGCTGGCCTCGTACATGCAACGTGACGACATACATGGCGTCTTGCCAGCTTTGATTTACCGACTCTCACGGTGCACAACCGAAGATCAAAGCGTGCTTCGCAAGCTCGACGCCGGCGACGCAAGAGGCCAGTCGTTCTATTCTGACGAAGAATTCTCCACGCCACTCTACTTCAACGTGGTCATGGGTGAACTCTGGCCTTCGCCTTCGCCCTCACGCGACGCGCTGAATCTGATCGCCGACAGCAAGACGATCGCAAATGCGAGCCTCGCTGAGTACCCGTCGATTTCGGCCAGTTGGCCGCGCTATCCCAGCGATCCATTCGTCGGCGCTTGGTACGCGGGCGCGGTTCCAATCCTCACGCTGAACAGCGCGCTCGACGTGCAGACTCCTGCGGAAGAAGCGCGCCAGGGAGCGAGTCATTTCGTCGCGCCAGGCCAAACGTACGTGGAATTTCCGTACAATGACCATGGCGTCATTCTTGACGAGACCGGGTGCGCTGCGAGGTTGATAGCCAACTTCATGAGGGCGCCATCGTCGCGATTGGACACGTCCTGCACGGGCAATACGAATCCGCCTCGATTTACAGACGACGCTCTGATGCGCGCGACGTTCGGTGCGAATGCAACATGGCAAGCCGACGTACGCGTTCCGCCGAAGGACGTCCTGCCCAAGAAATCG
>JAHFDY010000175.1 GCA_023248735.1 Myxococcales bacterium | reverse complement strand
GTCTTACTCTCTCGCGAGGCTCCGGCCTTGCCTACTACCTGCAGATTCCCGAGGGCGGATCGCTGATTGCTACGGGCGACTTGGGCGGTTGCACAGTTTCCGCCGCGGTGAGCCACGGCGGCAAGCGCCTCGTCGAGGGAAACCTGGTTTCCGGGCAGCCGCTCGATCTGTCGGCGGCAAGCGGCAAGGTCGCAAGAGTCGACCTGGTTGCCGAGGGCGCGTCGTGCACACGCACTACCCTCAAAGCTGCGCTGCACAATAACGTGGCATCCGTCAGTGTAAGCCGCGCCCCGGCGCCCAAGAACGTCATCGTCTGGCTCACTGATTCGACACGCGCGGACAAGTACCGCGTATTCAACCCCAAGACGCGCGTCGAGACCAAGGTCATGGACGGCTGGCAAAAGCAGGCAACATTGTTCCGCACGGCCTACGTGCAAGGCAACGAATCGCGCGTCTCCCATGCGTCGCTTTTTACCGGCCTGTACGCCAAGCAGCACAACTTCATCGCGGAGAAGGCCAAACTCGACAGCAAGTTCATCACGTTCCCGGAAATCGCCCGTGCCGCGAGGCTTAAGACCGGCGGCTTCATGGCGAACGGATTTATCGACGCCTTCTGGGGCTTCGGTGAAGGCTGGGATACGCTCAAGAATCACATTCACGATGGTGGCGGACTCAAAGCCGAAGATCTGGTCAAGGTCGGCAAGAACTTCCTGCAGCAAGTTGGGCAGCAACGCTTTCTGATGTATCTGGGTACCATCGATGCACACGTGTCGTGGCGCGCTCACTCGCCATGGTTCGAGAAGTACGATCCGGCACCATATTCGGGCCCCTTCACCAAGGCCTGCACCGATCCCCAGCTCGATGAAATCGTCGCTGGCAAACTCAAAGTCAACGAGCGCGACAAGGTTCGCATCCTGGCGCTCTACGAATCGAACGTGAGCTACAACGATCAGCAGTTCGGCGAGCTCGTCGCGCACCTCGAAAAGATCGGCCACAAAGACGACACGATGATCATCCTGACCGCTGATCACGGTGAGGAAATGTACGAGCACGGCAAGATCGGCCACGGCCAGTCGCTACACGAAGAGCTCGTGCACGTCCCGCTCGCCATCTACTACCCTCCGTTGTTTCCGGCGGGCAAACTGGTTGACGAAGGGGTCGAGGTAATCGACATCCTACCGACGATCGCCGAAGCGCTCGGACAGCCGATTCCAAAAGAAGCGCAGGGCGAGTCGCTCATCGCGATAGCGCAAGGGCAAGGCGTTGGCTATCCGCGACCCGCGATCGCCTCACAGTACGAGCTCGCGCACACGATGCGACTGGGCAAGTACAAGTTATGGATCGGCGGCTCGGGTGTGGTTCACCTGTACGACGCGCTCAACGACGCAGCTGAAAACAAGGACCTTATCGACACCCATCCCATTGAGCGTCGCTTCGTCACCGATGCAATGTCGATGCGGATGGCAAATCAAACCCAGTGGAAGAAAACGCGCTGGGGCGTCGCTTCGAACCACAAAGCCGAGCTCGCCGCCGACCTTGAGGACGCCAAGTGAAACGATCGCAACCTTGAGACAAATCGCACTCAGCCTGACATTGTTCAGCACGACCGCTTGCTCGACTCCAGGCGAGGCGAGCATGGCACTAAGCTGGCGCTTGGGCGATGAGCGGACCTGCCTTGACAGCGGCGCCGGGGAGATCGACATCGACAGCGGAGTCGACGATCGGCAATGGGGCTACTTCAATTGCGAGGATGGCTTCTTCCCGCAGAGTGTCCAACTCGCGGGCCTGCGGGCGCGTGGAGAAAAGCTGCGCGTCAGCGTGAGTTCGTGGGCAGGCGCCCTGCTCTACCGCGGCCTGCTCGACGATTCGCCGCTCCCTGACGCCGCCGTGGTTACGCTGTTCGCGATCGACGCCGAGTAGCAGCGCTCTTTCTCAGCTCGGCTTCGTATCCGAACATGATCTGTTCCTCCTCTGCCGTGCGGTGATCGTAGCCAAGCAGGTGGCAGAAGCCGTGCACCGCCAAGTGGATCAGCTCGTCGACCAGCAGTCGCTTTCCGGCTTTGGCCTGTCGACGTGCTGTCGGCACCGCGATGACGATGTCGCCAAGCAGCTGCCGATCACCAACAATCGGCGCTCCTTCGCGCTGTGAAAACGACAGCACGTCCGTCGCGTGGTCTTCGTCGGCATAGCGTAGGTTGAGCGCGTGCATCGTTGGATCGTCGACGAGCGTCACGTCGATGACGCAACCGGCCTGACCCGCGGCGGCCATCGCCCTACCGAGCTGATCGCAGAGGCGCATGCGATCCGCCAGTCGCGGCGCCGTACGTCCGCAATCGACAAGGAGGTTGACTATCCCAAAACGCGGTGCCACAGCTTGGTCTCGACGAAGATCCGGTACAACTCGGCGTCGCACTTTCCGGCGCGCACATCAGAGTGGAGGATGTCGAGGGCACGCTCGACCGGAACTGCTTTTTTGTACGGACGATCGCTGGCGGTCAACGCATCGAAGATGTCGGCGATCGTCATCATTCGCGTTTCGACGCGGATCTGATCGGCACGGAGCTGGTTTGGATAGCCCGTGCCGTCGAGCTTCTCATGGTGTCCGGACGCAATCTCGGGAATGGCAGCGAAGCGGCGGCCCCACGGAATGGTCTCTAAAAAAGACGCTGTGTGAACGACGTGGCTCTCGATCTCTTCGCGCTCTGCGCTGGTCAGCGAGCCGCGTTGTAGGCGCAACGCAGCGACCTCTTCAACCGTCAAATAGGGCAGTACCAGCCCGCGCGGATCTTCGTAGGTTGCGACTGCAATTTCGCTCAGCTTATCGAAGCTACCCTCGGCGAGTACGGTGGGTTCGTTGGCGCGCAAGATGAACGCAACAAAGTCATCGATCTGAGCAAGCGACTGATGCAACTCTTCGTCGAGCGTCGCCAGCAGCGACGGTTCGGACCCCGCGATCATCAGCTCGTGTCGACGCTGCAGCGAACGAAGTTCTCGCCAGCGACGAATGTAGTCAAAGCGTAGCAAGATGAGCTTGCGCTCGGGCTCATAGAGTTTTCTGGCCTTAACCAGGACCTGCTCACGTACGCCGACCTTGCCAAAATCATGAAGCAGCGCGGCGTACTCGATCTGCTTCATCATATCGTCGGTGAAAGTCACCCCAGCGTAGACTCCGCTGCGCTCCTTATCGACCATCTCGGCCAGCCCCGTGGTGAGGACCGCGACCCGACTCGAATGGCCCGAGGTCGTCGGATCGCGCGATTCGATTGCATTGACCGCCGCCTGTACGAAGCCCTCGAACAGAAGACGAATGTCCTCGTACAGGAGGGTGTTTTCCAGCGAGATCCCCGCTTGCGTCGCCAGCGTCATCGCCAACGCCTCGTCGCGATCTGAAAACGCCAGGACTTCCCGTTCGAAATCGAGACGGTTTTGCAGCGGTCCGAGATTTGGACTACGGCGCTTGTTGATCAGCTGAATAACGCCAATGACCTCATCTCGCTGGTTTTTCATCGGCACCGTGAGCATCGAGTGCCCCTCGTAGCCAGTGCGTTGATCGAAGGTCTTGTCGTGACGGAAACCCCATGGATTCTTGTCCGCTTGATCGAGGGCGTAGAGGTCCGCGATATTGATGACCTGCTGAGTCAGAGCCGCCCGCCCGACGATCGACCTCTCACCCAGCGGCAGGCTGAATTCAGTGAAGTCGAGCTTAATCGAGTCGTTTTGCGACACCATGAAGCGCAGCGTCCGACGCGCTACTGGCTGGCTGAGCCCCTCGACGATGTAAACGCTGCCCGCGTCAGCCCCGGTGATGCCGCGCGTCTTCTGCAAGATTAAGCCGAGCAGCTTGCGAATGTCTCGCTCACTGGCGATGGCACGACCGATCGCGATGATCTCGGCGAGCTCATCCGCTGCGCCGCTTGCCGCTGCAGTCTCAGCTCCGCCCGCTGTGCCGTCGATCATCGGCGCCCGCTCATCGGCGCATGATATCCGAAGTCGAGGGAAATCGGAGGGGGTTGCGCACGGGAGCTACGGGGACGCGGGCCTGGGGGACGCGGGCCTGCGGGACACGGATTTGCGGGACGCCCCCCATGTCAGGATTGTTGTCGCCTCGTTTGATCAACCGCGGGGGGGGAGACGAGCGACGACGATGGGCAAGGCAAAGTACGCAGTCGGGTATCGAGAGCGCTTTCTGCAGGCGGCACTGGCGGAAGGCGCAGGCGGTGTATCGGTGGTGGCGCGCGATTGGGCGATACCAGCCGGCACCGCGTATCGGTGGGTCGAAGAGGCGCATAAGCTTGGGGCGATGCCAGAAAGAGCAAAGCGACCCGACGATCGAAGCGCAGAAGACAAGCTGCGCCTGATGGGCGAAGCGACGCGGCTGGACGACAGTGCCCTCGGGGAATTTCTCCGTCGTGAAGGACTTCACGAGGAGGATTTGCAGCGGTGGCGGAGGCAAGCGCTCGGTGGACTGGAGGGCAGGTCGAGCGACGTTGCGCCCACGAGGAGAGTGCGTGAGCTCGAGCGCGAGCTGCGGCGCAAAGAGAAGGCACTGGCCGAAACCGCGGCGCTCCTCGTGCTCTCAAAAAAAGTCGAGGCGCTGTTGGGGGACGAGGACGACGACACGAGCGAGCGGTGAGGGAAGAGCTGATGCAGCTGGTCGAGTACGCGGTACGAGCAGGAGCGACGCAGAAGCGCGCGTGTGCGATAGCGGGTTTTACCGCGCGCACGCTCGAGCGGTGGCGCCTGAGCGAGACGTGCGAAGACCAGCGTCGTGGCCCAACCCAGCTGCCTGCGCACGCCCTGACAGCGCCGGAACGTGAACGCATTATCGAGCTCGCGAACTCGGCTGAGCTTCGACATCTGCCGCCCGAGCAAGTGGTGACGCGGCTCGCCGATCGCGGGATTTATGTGTGCTCAGAGAGGAGTCTCGATCGGATATTGCACGAGGAGAAAATGCACACGCACCGGCAGCGCGCGCGACCCGCAGCGCATAGCAAGCCGCGTGAGTATGTGGCGGATGGGCCGTGTCAGGTGATGACGTGGGACATCACGTACCTGCCGGGCCCGGTGCGCGGCCAGTTTTTCTACTTGTACCTATTTCTCGACGTGTGGAGTCGCCGGGTGCTTGGCTGGCAGATACGAACGACGGAAGAAAGCGCGAGTGCGGCGGAGTTATTGAATCGCATTTGTGCAGAGCACAGGGTCGAGCCCGAGACGGTGCTGCACTCCGACAACGGCGCGGCGATGAAGGGCAGCACAATGCTGGCGACGATGCAGTGGCTCGGCCTGCGAGCGTCATTCAGCCGGCCCGGTGTGAGCGATGACAACGCGCACGTCGAAGCGCTCTTTCGAACGCTAAAATACCGGCCCGGATATCCCGCGCGCGGTTTCGACAGCATCGAGCACGCGCGTACCTGGGTGACGAACTTCGTACGCTGGTACAACGAGGATCATCTGCACAGCGCGATCGGCTTCGTGACGCCGAACGATCGGCATAGTGGCCACGACATCGCAGTCCTCGAGCGGCGCAGGGCGGTCTACGAGGAAGCGAGGCGAAGAATGCCCCGACGTTGGAGCGGCACGACTCGGCGCTGGCACCGACCGCGCGTCGCGCTACTGAATCCAGAACGTGCAACACGATTGAAGGAGCAGAAGCAGCGAATAACTGCGTGACGATTCGAGCGACAACTATCTTGACGGCTACCGGACGCGGGACGCGGATTTGCGGGACGCGGGCTACAGAGTTGCTGTTCCTGCGAGGCGCGCCTTGATTTCGGCATCGCGTTTCTCGTAGGCCACGATGATTTTTTGCACCAGTGGATGGCGGACCACGTCGTGCTCGGTAAACGCGCAAAAGCCAATGCCTTCGATACCCTGAAGAAGCCGCCGCGCCTCTTCGAGGCCACTGCGCTGCCCCGATGGCAAATCGACCTGCGTAACATCGCCGGTCACGACCGCCTTGGACTCGTAGCCCAGGCGAGTCAGAAACATCCGCATCTGTTCAGACGTCGCGTTCTGCGCTTCGTCGAGGATTACGAACGACGCGTTGAGCGTGCGACCGCGCATGAAGGCCAGCGGCGCGACCTCGATAATTCCCCGCTCGATAAGTTGGGTCGCACGATCGATGTCGAGCATGTCGTTGAGCGCGTCGTAGAGCGGGCGCAGATAGGGATTGACCTTCTCGGCCATCGAGCCAGGCAAAAAACCGAGCTTCTCCCCGGCCTCGACCGCAGGTCGCGCCAAAACGATGCGTTGCACTTGTTTGGCGAGCAGCGCCCGGATCGCCATCGCCATCGCCAAATACGTCTTGCCCGTGCCGGCTGGCCCGATGCCAAAAACGATGTCGTGGGCGCGAATCGCGTCGACATAGCGCTTCTGGTTCAAAGTTTTTGGCGCGACCGAGCGGGTGCGCGTACCGACTAGAACCGTGTCTTCGTAGACGTCCTTGACTTCGACCTGCCCGCCCGAGCCAGTGAGCACTGCGAGCGCACGTCGAATGTCCGCCGGCTCCAACGAGTTACCACGCCGACCGAGCGCGTAGAGCTGCTCGAGCAATGCGCGCCCCATCGCAACTCGATCAGGCGGGCCGACAAGAGTGAGCTCATTGCCGCGAACGTGAATCGCAATGTCGAGCTCGCGCTCGATCAGTTTGAGGTTGCTGTTGTTTTGCCCATACAGCGCGACCGACAGAGCATTGTCGTCGAGAACGAGCTTGTCTCGGCTCGTCTCTTTTGGCGTGGTCGTAATTGGCGTTCCTATGGTAGTGCCTCCAATAGGTTCATAGCACGGAACAAGGAGCTGTCGTGCCACACGATCCCCCACCTTCACCCACCATCCAGCTCGGCACGAGTCTCCCCAAGCTCGTCCTTTTGATGAATCGCCTACTCGCCGAAGACGGCTGTCCGTGGGATCGGGAGCAGACGCTCGACACACTCCGACCGTACCTCCTCGAAGAAGCGCACGAAGCGGTCGAGGCGATCGCCAGCGGCGATGCGACACACCACTGCGAAGAGCTCGGCGATGTGCTTTTTCAAATCGTCTTTCAATCCGCGCTGCGCGCGCGCGAACAGCGTTTTGGGATCGACGACGTGGTCGACGCAATCCACGCCAAGATGGTGCGCCGACATCCTCATGTTTTCGGCGACTCGACGGTCAAAGACAGCGCCGAAGTCCTCGCCAACTGGGAAAAGCTCAAGGCAAAAGAAAAAGAGCAAGCGGGGGGAAGTTCATCGGTCGCGAAAAAGCGCATCCTTTCCGGCGTACCCAAAGCAATGCCAGCACTGCTTCGCTCCGAACGCCTCGGCGAGAAAGCAGCGCGAGCAAATTTCGACTGGCCTGACGTGGCGGGTGCGCGCGACAAGGTCAACGAAGAGATCGCCGAACTCGATCAGGCGATTGCCAGCGGCGACCGCGCGGCCATCGAAGAGGAGCTCGGCGACGTGCTTTTCGTGCTGGCGCGCCTCGGCACCAAGCTTGGATTGTCCTCGGAGGTGGCGCTGCTGCAGGCGGCCAGTCGCTTCGAGTCTCGCTTTGCCACCGTGGAAGATCGAGTGGCCGAACAAGATCGCCAACTAACCTCGCTGAGCTCGGACGAATACGAAACCGAATGGCGGCGCGCCAAGCCAAAAAAATAAGGCGCCTTAGGGGGCCTCCTCTCGTCGGAGCGAAAGGCGCATCCATAGGCCGTACATTACGGGCAGAACGATCAGGGTTAGAAGCGCGGCCGACAACGTTCCACCGACAATGACCGCAGCGATTGGACGCTGCGTCTCGGCCCCCATCGCTCTGGAGACAGCAGCCGGCATTAACCCAAGCGCGGCCAACGCGGCGGTCATCAACACGGCGCGCAGGCGTGCCATCGCACCCTCCTCTATCGCTTCTTCGATTGGCACGCCAGCACCACGCCGCTCTTCGATGGCTGCAATAACCAGCACCCCGTTGAGTGCAGCTTGCCCCACCAGCGCAATAAACCCCACTGCAGCCGCGATCGAAAATGGCATCGCCACTAGCCACAGACCGATCGCTCCACCGACGAGAGCGAAAGGGACGTTGAGCAACACGAGCAACGCCAGTCCGAGCGATCGAAACGTATTGAACAGCAGCAGCAGGGTGAGCAGCAGCGCGACCGGAACAACCACGAGGAGGCGCCTCATGGCGCGCTCTTTTGACTCAAACTCTCCACCCCACTCGAAGCTGAACCCAGCGGGCGTGCCGACCTTTTCGGCGACGCGCTCCTGGGCATCCTTGACGAAGCCGCCCAAATCGCGACCTCGCACGTTCATGCGGATCCCGATGTAGCGCTGACCATTTTCGCGATTGATGCTGTCGCGACCAAAGTTGACTTCGACATCACAGATCGCCGACAGCGGCACCAGGGCACCCGAGTGAGTCGGCACTCGCAATGCAGCGATGTTCTCGGTGGTCTGGCGGGCGACCTCTGGGAAACGCAGCACGATGTCGAAGTTGCGCTCGCCAATCCACAACGTTCCGACCGAGCGCCCGCCGAGTGCCGTCGAGATGAATGCCTGTACTTCACTCATGCTCAGGCCAAAGCGCCCAAGCTGATCGCGCTTTGGCTTGATCTCGAGTTGCGGACCCTCGCCGCTCTTGACGATGCCAAGGTCGGCCACCCCGGGCACGGCTTCGAGCGCTGCTTTCGCTTTCTCTGCGACCTCTTGGAGCTGCTTGATGTCGCTCGAATAGATCTTGAGCGCGATCTGTCCGAATTGCCCGGAGATGTTCTCATTTACGTTGTCGCGAATCGGCTGTGAAAAGTTCACATCGAGCCCCGGGATCGTCTTGAGCGCTTCGTTCATTCTCGTGATCAGGGTCGCGAGATTGGGTGTGTCCTCGGCCCATGAAGCCATCGGCTTGAGACGTACAAAGAACTCCAGGTTGTTGGGGAGCGTCGCGTCCGTGCCGTCCTCGGGGCGACCGAGCTGACTCGAGAAGGACCCGACTTGCGAGAACTTGCCGATCACCGAACCGATGATCGGAACCATACGTCGCCCCTCGGTCAGGGAGGTGTTTCCCGGCAACGTGAAGGTCAGATAAAGAGC
>JAHFDY010000174.1 GCA_023248735.1 Myxococcales bacterium | reverse complement strand
TAAAATTGGCGGTCACGATGTTCTCAAGATAGGCGCCTTGATCTTTGCAGTTGTACCCAACCCAAGTCCCCTCAAGCGCAGGGTTCGGATAGCCCACCGCAAAAGCGGCTGGACAAATCGCAGCAACGATCAGCGTTGCCGATAACAAGAACTTCTTCATGACAAACTTCCCTTTCGTGGCGCGAGCCATTCGCGCTGCGGCGGCAGCCTAGCCGTGGCCCTCGCGCTCGCCTGGAATTTGGGGGAATTTAGCGTTGCGGCGCAAATTTGGGCCGCGCGACCGACAATGCGCGCACTGTTCTATGCCGAGCTTTGGCGTTCCCGAAGTTACGCTTGCCCAGCGGGGCGCTTATCCGCGTCGAACTACGCACGAAACCATCACACGTCGGCTGATCACATCTTTAGGGACTGATTAAGAACTGCGGACCGAGGTCGCGAGAGCGCGCCTGGTCAAAGAGCTTCGTCAACTCGTCGAGTTCGGTCTCGGACAAGGGCACCTTCACGACGATGCCGCGATCAGCAACCGTGATCGATACGCGCTTGGCCAGGCGCGCGACGAGCGGTGGAAAGCCTCAGCGACACACGACGCGCACCGTCCGGCATCGTCGGAAGGCGCCTCGATGAGCGACAGAACCACACTTTCGCAGTTCAGCTCGTCTCGATTTGCACAAGCGATTTAGAATATCAATCTCTCGTTTGGGGTGGGCGCCAAGAACGAAGCCACCACGCGAGCCGACGTTCCTAGGTCTCGGAGGCAACTGAATGTTCTCGTCAATCTTCGGTCCAGCTCGATCCGAAATCTGGCATCAACTCGAGAGCCAAATCGGCGGCAGAATTTCAATGCGTGAGCGATGGTAACCGGTGACAACTGCCCGGGTTTCGTCACCGGTAACGGGGCGTCGTCCTGATCATGATCAGCTGCAATTCATGGGGTGGTACGCACGTTGCTTTGCACGTCACCATGATGAGAAAGAGCACCACCACTATCCTTGCGGTTGCACTCTCCGTTACCGCGTGTGGAGGCGTCGCTGAATCCACCAAGGCCGAATCCTCTAAACAAGATCCTGCCGACGAGCAGGTTCAACCCGCGACGCCAAGCGCGACGCCAAGCGCGACGCCAAGCGCGACGCCAAGCGCGACGCCAAGCGCGACGCCAAGCGCGACGCCAAGCGCGAAACCAAGCGCGAAACCGACGTGCGACTTGGAAGCGCTCAACGCCGAATTGTCGATGACGATGCCCGACGAAGCGCTCAAAGAGCACGAACACTTCCGATGTCTCTGCGACGACAAGGGCTACCCGCTTGTTGGCAACATCAACGGTAAGTCCCTAAACACGGCGAGCGAGTTCTGCAGCGCACTGAAGGAGAAGGGTCTCCTGTGATCGAGTTCTCTCTCGAAGCGATCGGTGGCCTCTGGGCTCGCCGTCTCGACAAGCGACGCGGCGGTTGTGAGGAGATCGATTGGAACGCGATCGCGCGCGAGGCGACGCCAGAGCTTGTGACCGTTGCGCGTGACGTGTGGACGCGGAGCGCCTTCAGTGAGTATGCGAGCGGGGCGGCGTTTGCGGAAATTGCGTCGCACCTCCTCGCTGCTCGCGCACCGATCGATTTGATCGCAGCCGCAGGCGACTTTGTGGGTGACGAGATGTTTCACGCCGATCTCGCCTCGCGCGTCGCGATGGCGCTTGGCGGTGCCGTGCCTCTGCAGGTGAACTACGAGAAGCTTGTTCGTCCGCCCGAAGGTGATGGTGCGCTTCTTCGAGCCGCCGAGCTCATCGTCCGATCGTGTTGCGTCGGCGAAACACTCACCGTCCCGATGCTGAAGCAGTCACGAAGGACCGCGGGATCGCGCGCGATCGAAGTCGTCATTTCGCGCATCTTGCGTGACGAAGCGCAACACGCGGAACTTGGGTGGTGGTTTCTCGACTGGGCCGATCTTTCCGATGCCGATCGAGCCCATCTTGCCGTCGTCGCTGGCTCGACGATTCGATCGTTCGGAGTCCTCTTCGGACGCGAATGCACAGCCACCGAAGGGTTAGGGGCCCTGCCGTGCGAACGGTTTGAAGCGACCTTTCTTGATGCAGTTTCGAACGATGTTGTGGCGCCGCTGGCGGAGCGCGGGATCATCGTTCCTCGCGAAGACGTGGAAGGCCTCAGTGGAGGTTAGGGAAGTTGACTAACTGGCGGATGGCGTCGCCTCTTTTAGTCTGTCGAATCATTGGCGTGTTCGTGGTCATTCGCAATGAGGTTTAGCCTCAAGCGTGACACTGTGTGTGGTTGCGCTGGTGTCCAAAGAGTCTACCGATCAGGCGATCGCGCAAGGTGTTCGGCGACGCCTGTTTACGCGAGCTGAAGTTCGGGCGGGCTCTCACGGCCGCGGAAAGGCCGCATGACTCCGCGTGTGTATCCGACTCCCGAAGCCTTTCGCCAAGCACTCGAGCAACAACGGTTGCGAGCTGCGGCCAAAAGCAAAAGGTCCGATATCGCCCGTCTACGCTAAGTGTGGTCTTCGATCGTCCATCCTCCGCTTGTGTGACATTCGCGCGATCATGGACGAGCCGTTGAGGCGTCCGCATGAGCGTGAACCGACGGTATCTCTTTCGCGAGAACGACAGCGTTTTTGCGGCGAAACGATCTCAATGGGCGATGGCTCGCATTTTGCTGCTCCCGATGCCTATGAAACTCATGTCAGCCACCGGTCTCCTCGCTGCTCTCTTCGTTTCCTCCATCGCGACCGCCGCTGAGGACGATGCACCCGCCGCGCCCCGCGGCTGGTACGGGGAGCAGGTCATCATTGTGTCGGCGGTGGGCCACGCGGCAGTGTTGGCCGGCGTTCTGAGCGGCAAAGACACTGGTGCGCCCATCGCGGTCGTCGGTGGCGCGACCTTCCTCCTTGGTGGGCCCGTGGTCCATCTCGCGCACGGACGGGTCGGCACTGCGGCGGCTAGCTTCGGTCTCAACGTCCTCGTACCCGCGGCGCTCGGATCGGCCGGCTTCGGTCTCGGATGTGCGTTCAATCACGGTTGCGACGGCCAGTGGGGGCTCGTTGCTGGCATCGTCGGATCGATAGCCGGCGCAGCCATTGGCACGATGACGGCCACGGGTCTCGATGCGGGCCTGTTGGCCTATGAGCCCGCACAGCGAAAGCGAAGAAGTAGCGCCAAGGGCCGTTTGCCAGTGCCCCGCTTTGTGCCAATCGTGAATGCTGCCCCGCAGCAGGTCGTCGCGGGGATTGGGGGCACATTCTGACAGATCCTAAGTCGCTTTCTGTCGCCACAATGCGTACCGATCAGGCGATCGCGCAAGGTGTTCGGCGACGCCTGTTTACGCGAGCTGAAGTTCGGGCGGGCTCTCACGGCCGCGGAAAGGCTGCATGACTCCGCGTGCGTATCCGACTCCCGAAGCCTTTCGTCAGGCGCTCGAACAACGGATGCGTGCTGCCGCCGAAAGCAAGAGCTCCGACCTGAAAATTCACCGTTCCATGAACGGAGAGGGACCGACAGACATAGTCAACTAACTAGACGAAACGACAAACGCCCGCTCTGCTCGAATTCAATACACTCCGCGACCAACAGGCCCGAGCGCGACCTTCTCGAGCGATGGGTTGATCACAACGCGCGTGAGCATCTCGTTGAAATCGGTCACGCCCTGATCGAAATCATCAGGCATGCTTGAGAACCCCGCAAACATTACGACGGGAAATGATCCATCACCCTCTTCCCGCTTCTGCGCGATGTACTTGAACGGCATCCGTACAAACGCGACGCGCAGTTTCTCTTCGCGACGTGTCTGGTTGAGGTGCAATTGATCGACGTTCGCAACGTTGACGGTGGCGAAGAACGCTTCTTGTCCTGCCACCTTTCCTGCACCCTGCTCGACGACTTCCGACGCGTAACGTCGTTCGACAACCGGGATATCACCGAACGAAACCAGATCGTATTCGGTGCCCGCAAGGCCATCGACGTAGTGCTGCATCATCACCCGAAGCGCTTTGCGTTCGAGCTTTTTCGGAAGCGGAAGCGTCCGGAGCCAAATCGTTCCGCTGGTCACCGCGTGGGTGAAGTGAAGATCAAACGTTGGCTCTTGGTTGACATAGTCAGGCACACCGTCGCCATCGCGATCGAGCACGTACGTCGTCGTGTAGTGGCCGAGTTTTTTCTGCTCGAACTTCTTTCTGTAGTCGACGAAGAAGTTGTCGAGACGCCAGTCTTTGCCCATGAGGCCCGCGGCCGATGCACGAACTTCGTAACCGTAGAGCGTGTGCTCAAAGCCACGGTCGGTAATGATGCCGCGATTGGGTGTGCAAGCGCTGAGTAAGTGGAACCCCACGGTGGCTATGACGACGAAGCGATTGATATTCACTTTGACTAGGGCCACGAGAAGCGAGGCCGTCGCAAAATTCTCGCGAGCACGCAACGGAAGTTCTATGTGGAAACTCACGGTCGTGAGCGGCGCGTTAGGCGTGCATTTCCACCTTCGAGCACCTTGCCGGCGTCGGGCACCCATGCGGCCCCCGGGCACGATGCCGCCGAAGCAGCGATGTTTGGCGTCGAGTTCACCAAGCACCCTCGTGTCGGTCGTCCACGTGAAGCTTCTGCTCGATGAGAACATCTCCCCCAAGGTGGCCGAATGGCTCTCGCGCGAAGAACGGGGTGGATGCTTGCCACGGAGCCTACGGATACGCTCGCATCGCGTTGTTGCAAGAGTCGGACGCAGTATCGCTATAGGTGCTGATGTTCCCCGCCGTTGCGATGGTGATCAGCATGTTGTTCTTCCAGTAGTCCGAGTCGAGCACGATGCCCGAGGCTCTCCAATGCACGCGCCCGGTGTAATAAGTATATGTGGTGGCGCCGGAAGTGCCGGAGCCCGTGTAGTTTGCATAAAAGACCACCTCGCCTGCGGATGGGAAGCCGGCGGCGAGTTGGCTCGTACTCGGATAGAGCGTTCCTTTGTACGCCCATGAAAAGCCTTGAGGGTCCGTGGTGGTGGACTTTGTCCACGTGACACGTCCGCCTGCGCAGCTCGCGCTCGTGCTGGACGTTTGCCACGCACGCACCAGGTAATCGAGCGCGGCCACCGGACTCGTGGAGCGAATCGTGGCCGCGGGCGAAGCCGTTGTTCCAGCGGTTGTTGAAGTGGACATTTGAATCAAGCTTCCCCAGCACGGGCTCGTTGGGGAGCTCCACGACATTTGATAGGGCCGCTGACCGACTGTCGCAGCGGCGTACGTTCCCGAGAGCAAGCTCGGCGTGACGGTCGCGACGCCGAGCGAACCGTACACGGTCCCGTAGGCGGGGTTGAGTGCAGAGGTGCCGCTGTCGAGGGCAATACCCGAAAGGACACTGCTCGTGGCCGTGTCGAGGTTGAAGTAGCCCACCGTTGTACCCACCGTCACGCCGACGCCGGTGGTGCCATGCGGAGGGCCGACCGAAGCCGAAGCTGGCGAACCGGCGCTCAACACCTTGAGCGTGTGAGTGTAGGCCGTACCGGAGTAACTGCCTGCGGTTGCAGTGAGGGCAAGGCTGACTTCACCGCATGGGTTGTACGCCGTCTTGTTGGCCGTGCTGGTGGGCATGTAGGTGCCGACATAGTTGGGAACCGCATGCGCGGTTTGAATTGACCCCATGCTGGCCGCCATCGCCATCGCCAGAATCCTGCTGACTCTCATCGGCTTCTCCCCCTCAAGCGAAAACGCGTCGCATGTCGGCGGCGCTCCCCGGATCACTCCACTGTCTTCTACTGACCTACTAACGGTCTGCAAAGCGACAGACTTAAGCCTGGACACGAGTAAACGACCGGTGAACGTGGTTGTGTTTGCAGACGACGCGCCGCCGCTATCACTAGCCCAATGGCCGAAGTTGAAGGATGCGAAGACGCTCACCGTTGAGGGGAAGCTCGCGTGGACAATCACCGACAAGCAGGAAAACGATCTCGTTAGGATTTTCGTCGCCGCGCTCTCGCCCCACGTGCTTCTTGTGGCGACGAACGAATCGTATCTTGCGAACGTTCTTAAGCAACGCAGTCATGGGCTCAAGCGCAACTTCGTGATTGATGCGCCGATTCGTTTTTGGACGCGCGTTAATATCAACGACTTTCGACGGGGCATCATGGGCGAAGGAGAGTCGTCTTTCGCTTTGGGCACCAAAACGATCAAGTAGAGTTTCAATGCGACAGTGCGTTCGCGACCACGATCGCAACCGCATGGTCGAGATTGCCTTATGAGGAAACGCACACGTCAACCGGAACAACCTTTCGAACGGGCGTTCCAAAGGAGAAACAAGGCGAGTTCGCCCTTTGGGTGATGAGCATGTTCGGTAACCTTGTGGCTCTGTAGCGACGAAAGTCGTTCGTCGCACCCGTGAACGCCGCGCGGGTAGTCTCGAAGGGAGGAGCGCCTTCGATTGCTCTTGCCGCATGGCGATGCGCGCCATCGGGCCATCTCGTTCGATAGCTTTCTCGAGCGCTTAGAGCCACCCGATGAGGTCAAGCACACGCGCACATTCTTCGGGAAAGAACGCTTCGCGCTCAACAAACTTGCACCGCACGTGTGCCCAGCAATGCACCAATTGCAACTGCAGGAGTTTCTTGCGAAGCGCTCCGTATGCGCTGAAAGTGGGTTTGGTTGAGTAGGCCGGTAACGGCGGTGTACGTGATCCAAAATCCCGCACTGGCGTGCAACAACGGAAACACGAAGAAGATCCACGGCGCTGAACCGGCTCTCCAATTGCGGCATCGAGTAACTCTGCTGCCTTGATGTAGCGATCCGTGGTCTTGGGCTCGGCGCGCCCCACGCGGCGTTGGATGACCTTGTCGTTTACGCCGGCGAGGGCGAGCCAGGTGGCGTGCGTGGGTATCGCGGAGGGACCGGAAGTCGATCGATTCTTCGGTTGGGGGACCGTGAGCGCGCTGTTGGCACGAGCCCGGGCGGCCGGGCTCGTTGACTGGGCAACGGTACCATGTCCGAAAACCGCCGGCAGATCGGCCCGCGGGAGGTAGTTTCTTCGGCGTGGCCCAGCTCGACCCCGAAATCTGCTACGCGGCGCTCCAAGCCCGCGACGCGCGGTTCGATGGTCGCATCTTCGTGGCCGTGACGACGACGAGGATCTACTGTCGCCCGGTCTGCCCGGCGCGTCCTGCCCGGTTCGAGAATTGCCGCTTCTTTCGCTCGGCGGCGGCAGCGCAGGAAGCAGGGTTTCGGCCTTGCCTCCGCTGCAGACCGGAAACGACCTACGAGCTCGGGGCGTGGCGCGGGACCTCGAACACGGTGTCGCGCGCGCTCACGCTCATCGCTGAAGGGTCGCTCGATGGCGACGACGCCTACATCGAGAATCTGGCGGAACGACTCGGCGTCGGCGAGCGGCAGCTGCGCCGTCTATTCCAGCAACACCTCGGCGCGTCGCCGGTCGCGGTTGCTCACACCCGCCGAGTGCTGTTTGCCAAGCAACTGATTCACGAGACGCGGTTGCCGATGACTGAAATCGCGTTGGCCGCCGGGTTCGGGAGTGTCCGCAGATTCAATGAAGCGTTTCAACGGCTATTTCGACGGCCTCCGAGCGCGCTTCGTAAGGTGGGTGAAGCAGCGCTTGCGGCGGGAACGGTGGCAGCCGCAGGGGTCACTGTGCGGCTAAGGTATCGGGCGCCGTACGACTGGTCGGCGATCCTTTCGTATCTGCAGTCGCGCGCCATCGATGGCATCGAACGCGTGCAAAACGGATCTTACACCCGCACCGTGGTCGAGCATGGGCAGGCTGGAACAGTCGAGGTAAGCAACCTCCCCGAAGCCGACAGCATCGCCGCAACGATCCGCTTTCCCAGCGTCTCCGCGCTCCCCGCCATCGTGGCCCGCATCCGCCGCGTGTTCGATCTTGATGCAGACCTAGCGGCCATCGGCCTGCATCTCGCGCGCGATCCGCTGCTGGCACAGCTCTTATCCGAGCGACCGGGATTGCGGGTTCCAGGTGGTTGGGACGGGTTCGAGCTCGCGGTCCGGGCGATTCTCGGTCAGCAGATTTCGGTCGAAGCCGGTCGTCGACTTGTCGGGCAGCTGGTGGCGCTCTGCGAATCTCCGGCTCCAAAGATGGCGAGCGCGACCCCGATCTTTCTGCGCACCTTCCCAGTGCCCGCACAGGTCGTCGCTGCCAATCTTGGAAGCATGAAAATGCCGAACGCGCGCAAGCAGGCCCTGGTGGAACTGGCCAAAGCTACGCTCACCAACCCGCGGCTGTTTCAGCCGCTCGGCAGCATCGAAGAAACGGTGGCGCAGTTGCGCGCGATCCGCGGCATCGGCGACTGGACAGCGCACTACATTGCGCTGCGCGCGGCACGCGATCCGGATGCATTTCCTGTTACGGACGTCGGCCTTCTACGCTGCGTTGCGAAGCGGGACGCTCGGCTCAGCGCTGCCGAGCTTTTGAAGCGCGCCGAAGGATGGCGTCCGTGGCGCGCCTACGCCGCACAACATCTCTGGGCCGCGGACGGGGCCGTGCGCGCCGCCGACCAAGGAGAACCATGACTGCAACGCTTCGTATCTTTCTCGACTACGCCAGGACTCCGATCGGCCGATTTGCGGTCGCCGCCGACGAAGAGGGTCGGCTGCGCGCTTCGGGATTTACCGAGCAGCACGCGCGCATGGAGCGACAGTTGCAGATCTACTCCGCGAGCCCGAAATTCTCCATTGCACGAGAGTCGAATCCGGGCGGGTTGACAGAGGCGGTCGAACGCTACTTCGCTGGCGAGTTCGCGGCCATCCGCGGGCTGCCGATCGCCCCCTTCGCAGCAAGCGGAACGCCATTCCAATGCGCGGTGTGGCGAGCACTTGGCGAAATTCCGTTCGGCGAGACCCGGTCGTATGCCGAGATTGCGCGCCAGATCGGCAATCCCGCCGCGGTACGTGCTGTCGGAATGGCAAACGGCAGCAACCCGATCGGCCTCATCCTCCCGTGCCATCGCGTCATCGGGTCGGACGGCTCTTTGACTGGATATGGTGGCGGGGTCGAGCGCAAGCGGTGGCTCCTCGCGCACGAAAGCAGCGCTACGTGAACTGGTACAGCACGGCTCCCGGCTACAAGTTGTCGATGCGGCAACAGGAGAAGTCAACGAAGTTGATCTTT
>JAHFDY010000173.1 GCA_023248735.1 Myxococcales bacterium | reverse complement strand
TGTGCTTATGCGTGCCACCCGAGCCTGACGTGCGCGTGTAGTAGAGCGGTGGCTCGATGGTGAGGAGTCCACGTTCCCCCGACATCAGGCGCTCGACGTAGGGCGCAAGATCATCACTCGTCATCAAGGGTACGACTTCGCCATACTGACGCGCGTCGCGCACAGCGGAGAACCCGCAGCGCCTTCCATACTCAGTGTGCTCGTTGGCGCGCAGAATGTCGCTCAATTTCCTGTGCTGGGTCGCCTCGGGTCGCCCCGCCGAGACTGCAAACGACGCAATTCGCGAAAGGCGGCTCGCCTGGCCGAGCGCGTGTAAGAGTAGCGGCGGAACCATCAATGTCTTCTACGCCAGTGTCATTCACACTAGCGAGTCTCGTTCACAAGACTTAGGCTTGCCGTGTCTGCATCGTTTCGCTCGTCACCTCGGACAAGAGAATCCCTTAATGCTGTGAACCAGGGAGACGAATACTGCTCAGTGTGCACGCCGAGCCATCTCTCACGAGCTCTGGATAATTCGGAAGCCTAACGCGCGGTTCTTGAGTCGCCCACCTAGCACACTTGCTAGGGGTTCCAATCGTTCGAGGTGCGGGCAAAGCGGTGCAGGCTTTTTTCGGCCTCGATTTGCTCAAGACGGTATCCGCGTGTCGGGCTCTTCGCGCACAGATAGATGCGCCCTGTGGCGCCCCTGAATTACGTAGTGTGTGACCTTGGCTGAAGGATGAGGCACGTGCTGGTCGCATGAGCGACAAGCGTCCCACTCGCGTCGACCAGGTGCGCCTGAGACATCGCGACGCGACTTCCGAATTGCATCACGGTGCCGGTGCAACGAAGTGGCCCCGAAGCCGCCGTCACCGCCTTCAAGAACGTGACCTTAATCTCGAGCGTCGTGTAGCCGGTCCCCTGAGGGAGAAGCGAATGCACTGCGGCGCCCGTCGCTGAGTCGCACAGCGTCGCAAGCACGCCGCCGTGGACCGAGCCGATGGGGTTGTAATGGTACTCTTCCGGTGTCAATTCGAAGACGACCGTACCAAGTTCCGCTTCGACCAACTGAAACCCAAGGCACTCGGCCACGGGCGCCGCTTGCTCTCGCCCGCGACCGGCGATGCGCTTGAGAAACGCGATCCCGGACTCTCCCTGGGCGGCACGCGCGACAGGGACCGGATCTGACCAACCAAAGCTGCGTGTTCGTTCCATCACCAACTAGGTCGCGACCCGTCCCCGCGTTACAAAGAATCCTCGTTACTCTGTCGTCACGAGATCAAAGGGACCCGGCTGGTGCACGTAGAAGATGCAGGGCGTGGTTGCCCTGCACGTCGTGCCATGGGGAAGTTTGGCCGCGAACTTGAAAAACGATCCGAGAACCAGCGAGGCGGGCGCACTCTCGTTCGCGGGCGCGGGCTGCTCAAGCGGACCCGTGAGGACGATCCCACGCATTTCATTCGTGTAATAGTGAGACGGAAGTGCAGCACCCGCGGCCACGCGTATGACGGTGTTATGCGCGCCAGTCGCGCGATCACCCCGCACCGTGGACATCTCGACCGCGCCGGCCATCACCACGTCGTAGACGAGCGACGATGGGAGTACGAACTTCGCGTCCGGGTTCTGGGGAACTTTATCGGCGGCCACAGGAACCGTGTTCGGCACGAAGTCAAAAGCCGCATCTTGATGGACGAGAAAGAGGCAATCTTTGCCCGCGGCACATCGGCTCGTGTGCTCGGCCTTGGCCGGGAAATAAAATGCGGAGCCCGCGGTCATTGTGACAACGTTCGACTGGTTCGAAGGGGTCGGTTGCTCGAGCACGCCATCGAGCAAGAACCCATTTTGCGCGTTCGTATAGAAGTGCGACGGCAGAGATGCACCCGCGACGAGCCGGACCAACGTGTCGTGCGCGCCAACATTGGGGTCTCCGGACACCGGCGCGATAGATAAGCCTGTCATGAGCTCCTTGAAGGTAAGGTCCTTGAGCTGCAAGTAACTGGCCTGTGGATCGCGCGACACAGCAGCGTCCCCAGCATCCACCGAGGCGATAGTGGGGGTCGCCGCTCCACAGTTGAGTTGAGTGATCGAGAGTGTGGCAATGAGCGTTGCAAGAAATCGTGTCTTCATGAGTCTTCCCTCTTGTTGGATACAGGCGGCCCAGCAAGCGCACGCGGCGCCGCCAAAGTCCGCGCGACTCAATAGGTGTCGAGAGCGCCTGGCATTACGGCACCGTGAGCACCTCAGCCTTGAGGGAACCTTCCTCCCCGCTGAAAGGAGGGTCCGCAGACTCACCCGGACGACCACCACAAAGTGGCCCGTTATTTGACAATGTGGCTTGATGAGCCCATGGGCTCCGCCTCTCTTTACACTGAAGTTACCCCTCGCGAACCTTGGCTCGGCGGTGTGCGCTTCGTCGATGCCGACGTCCTCGCAAGCCTCCAAGAGGCGCATGTCCACTGCCTCTGGGTCAATGTCACGCTTCAACCCCGCCGGCCTCTTTCGTACCAAGTCGAAGAGCATTTCGACACCGCACTCGCCCTTCAGGGTGACGCACCCGACGAAGACCCGCGAGGCCTCGACTTTGCGGCGAGCATCGCGTGCATGCTCCTTCGCGCGCAGAAGAGCGGTTTTCATCACGTCGCGATTTCGTTCCACAACTTGACGAAGTTCGCCCAAGGCGCGCTCGGACCTGACGATGCGAGTGCCCTGCAGCACCTCGCGAGGATCGCGCAAGACGGCGCAATTGCGCTCCTCCTGCGACCTGAGGACGCGACGCTACAGGCGTACGTTGGAACGACTGCGCTGTCAGAGGCCCTGCTCCCCGAAGGCGCGGCTCTCGACACAGGGCGTGATCCGATCGCCGAAATCAGCGAAACGATCGGAATCGAGCGCGCGGGCCTTTGGGCGCGCCAGTTGTCGCAAGCGAAAGGACCCCAGCCACTTTCCTCACTTGAAAGACTCCTTACTGAAGCCTACTTGCCGCTCGCAAGCGCTGTGGCGCTTGGCACGATCGACTCGCACATGCGGGATGTGTGCGAAGATTTTCGCGAGCACTTCGTTCGCAGCTACACGGACGCATTTTCAACGTTTGGTGCGGCGGCAAAACGTCCGCGAATGCTCTGCGACCTGCCCGACTGGGTAGCCCGCGCAGCACGGCTCCATGGCGCACGCCACACGCACTTGCTTTACGTGAGCAAACTTCGCTGGGACCTCGGACAACTTCTTCGAGCACGTCTCGAGCAGCGCCTCACGGGCAAGGGGCGCGTTGCCGATCAGACCGTCCTGTGGAGCGCGCTGCCTACCACAACCTCGCGCCAGCTGGACGTGCTCGCCCGCGGTATCGAAGCGTTGCGCACGCCAACGGACGACGAAGCGTGGAGCGAACCCGTGAGGGGACGCACCGCCGAGACGATTCGACGAACCAAGGTCGGAACACGCGACATTCACAAACTCGACATCGTCGATACGCGGCTCGCGCAAGCGCGTAATCGCGTCATGCCCGCCCTACCCGACATCGCGTCCGAACTTGGAGAGCTCACAGGGCGATATATTGACGCTCTTCCAAATCGATCACTTGTTGCGATATTTGGCGATCACGGGTTTGCTTTCGACCGTAACGGCTCTGCAATTTCAGGGGGCGCGTCACCCGAGGAAGTCATCGTGCCCGTGTTGCTTATTCTCGTCGGCGACGTTCACTAGATGACGCCGGCGCTGCGATTTCTCGGCCTCGAAGGGCAGCGGTTGCCGCTCATCATTGATGGCGAGGGCGAACACGTAGCGAGCGATGTCGTCGCGAAAGCCCTCTCGATCGCGGGGTCACTTGCCGAGCGTGGGGCCCTCCAAGGAGAACGCGTCGCGATATTGATCGAGCCGGGATCACTCTTCATCGAAGCGCTCTTCGGTGTGTGGCTCGCAGGTGGCGTCGCGCTCGTACTTTCACCGTTGCACCCTACGATCGAGCGCAAGTACTTTTGCGAGGACGCGCGTGTCAAACGCGTGCTCACTTCGGCCGCCTACGAATCGATCGCCCTCGAGCAGGCCGTTCCCCACATTCGGGCGGACCTCGTGGCAACCCGCGCTTCCGCGTTTCGGCCCCTCTTACCCGCAAAGGACGACGCAGCGCTGCAACTCTACACGAGTGGGACGACCGGCAAGCCGAAGGGCGCCGTCCTCTCGCATGGCAACCTTGCAACACAGCAGGAGCTCGTGGGCGATGCGTGGGCCGTAACCCAAGACGACTGCCTGGTTCACGCGCTCCCGTTGCATCATATGCACGGTCTTTGCATCGCGGCACTCACCGCGCTCGGCCGCGGCGCATCCGTCAACTTTCTTGCCAAATTTAGCGTGAAAGCCATTTGGGAATCATTCGCGCGCGGCAGCATCTGGATGGCAGTGCCAACGATGACACACAAGTTACTTGAAGAATTTGCTGCAAGCGACGCGAGCAAGCAAAGACGTTTCGCGGCGAGCGCGCGGGCCTTACGCCTTTGCACCAGTGGTAGCTCTGCCCTCCCCGTTTCTGTTGGAGAGCGTTGGGCGGACATCGCCGGCGAGTATCCCCTCGAGCGCTTCGGTATGACCGAAATCGGCGTTGGCTCAACAAACCCTCTCCACGGTGACCGCAGGCCCGGCACTGTCGGCAATCCGCTGCCTGGAGTTACGACGCGCATCGTTGACGACGCGGGAAACGACGGAAGCGAAGGTGAGCTGTGGGTCGCAGGCGAGAGCGTATTCCTAGAGTACTTTGAGCGCCCGGAAGCGAACGACGCAGCTTTCGTCTCGCACAACGGGCTACGCTACTTCCGCACCGGCGACACGGTGACCAAGGACGAACGTGGATACTTGCGAATCCTTGGCCGAACGAGCGTCGACATTCTGAAGAGCGGTGGTTACAAATTGAGCGCACTCGAAATCGAGGAGGTCTTGCGCGAGCATCCTTCTGTTTCAGACGCCGCGGTCGTTGGTCTGCGAGACGAGGTGTGGGGCGAGCGCGTTGTTGCCGCCGTCACGCTGAGGCTTGGCGCCTCCTCCAATACCGATGCTCTGCTTGCGCACTGTAAGGAACGTCTTGCGCCTTACAAATGTCCACGCATGATTGCGATCATGAACGAGTTACCACGCAACGCGCTTGGTAAAGTGATGAAGCCCCAACTCGTCAACATGTTGAACGTTAGGACTTCACTTTAGTCAACCACTGGAACCATGTTGGCGAACCGGGCATAGACGCACTACGGTGGGTGGTCATGAGGGTCTTTCCTTTTTTGACCGCTACTGTGGCAACCGCAATCGGACTTGGCGCTTTGAGCACGACGGGCGCTTGCTCTGGCCGGTTGACCGACTTGCCCGATGGCAGCACACCGCCAGTCGCGAAGACGGTCACGACGACCTTTCCAGACGCAGGACCCCTCCCAGGCCAAAAAGAATGCAAGGTCGTCGTTACCCGCAACATTCCGCTAGGGAACGCGATTCACGTGGACATGTGCTCCCACGTTTCGTACGCCACGAACCCTCCGAGCGGCGGTGACCACTGGCCACAATGGGCGGCATATCGGATCTATGACGTGCCGGTCTCACGCGAAATGTATGTGCATAACCTCGAGCACGGCGCCGTCGTTCTGGCCTACCGGTGTGAGCAGGCCGACTGCCCAGATGTCGTCAAGGTACTTACCCATTCGTTTCAGAGCGCGCGCGATTCCTTTTGTGCGGCTCCGTCGCCTGCGCGGGTGGTCATGACGCAAGACATGTTGCTGGACACCCCCATTGCCGCCTCCGCTTGGGGCGCCACATACACCGCGACCTGCATTGATGAGGCTTCGCTTACGGCGTTTGTGAAGAGCTCAATTGGTAAAGGGACTGAAGCACTGTGCTTCGACGGACTCGACATTCAGTCTGCTGGAGACCCCTGCGCGTGGACGCGCGATGGTGGATTCGTCCCTGACGGCGCCCCGGTTGTCGACGCTAGCGTTACGATGGACGGTGGTTTCTAGCGTCAGCGCCCCGGTTTTCGGGTTGGGGGCCAACCTAACGTTGTTGACCGTCTTCGATCCCACAATTGACGTACACCGGTGCCGAGAAGCCGCGGTCCGTATAGGCGCGAACCACTGAACAAATATTTGGAACATCATGTGTTACAAATTCGCCGGCACGTGGCTGCCCGATGAGCTCGCCGTTCGCGAAGACAAAGTTCTCGCGCCCGCCAGCAGTCACTTCGATTGTGAGAACCCCTTCGAGCGTGCCTCCAACACCGACTTCGCGAGCACCCGCCCTAACCCGCAGCGTGCATGCGTGGGGGTCGCGGACGCAGGTTCTTCCCGAGCGAATCGCATCCGCAATGCCCTTTTCAGAACGGTCCTTCGCGAGCACAAACGTCGTTGGGCGCAGAAAGCTGTCGTGGCTGTCAGAGCCGCCGACGGGCGTCAGGCGACGACGTTGGCGGGCAACCTCATCGTCAAGATAACGAACCGTTTTCCAGATCGAAGCCGTGCGATCACTGAGGACCCAGCCATCGCGCAGTTGGCTCACCATCATGTTGTAGATTTCGTAGCCATGGGCGAGGCGTTGCACGACAGCGATGTCTTCGGGCACGGCAAGCGCGGGCTCCGTAAAGGGACGCCACGACATGTTTTCACGCGCCGCCGGAAACACGGACACAACCGGCGTCATGAACGGGTGGTTTATGGTGAGGAGACCCCCTCGCCTGACCCATTCTTCGATGAAGTGCTCAGGGTGGTCTTGAGCGTCCTCGACGGGTGATGCGCGAAGGGCCTCTTCGACATCCGCGAATGCCATGCCCACGTGGCCATACCGTCCGTCGGTATACTCAAACCCGGCGATGAACATCACGTCACGAGGCTGCGCGGCGATTGCAGCGTGCAGATAGCGCTGGCTTTCGATTTGAAAGGCGCGCAATTCGCGCTCTTGCTGAAAGCGTGCCCAAACGTGCGGCGTAAGAACGACGAAATCGAGGCCTTCCCGTTTCGCCAGAGCGTAGGTCTCGTCAAGACCACGATGTACGTGAGACGGATGATCGGGCGGCGAAACGTGGCAGTGCATATCGCCCGCTAGCAAAATGTAGTTCTCTGCGCTCACAATCGGAACACGCGCGTCTGCTGGCCGATGAGCGGTGCGCATAAGGTAGCTCACGACATCCGACGTCGCGCAATTGGTTACCGCCAACGCGCAAGCAACGCTGATCGCCGAGCCCGTGTTGCGCCGCATCTGACTTCGACGGGCAACGATGCCAAGTCATTCACTTCAATTCGGCAAGCACCTCGCGCAGCTCCTTCGACGTCGCCACGTGACCGTCGAAGCGCTTTGCGACCTTGCCCGCACCGTCGAGCACAACGACGGTCGGCAGCGCAGGAATCGCGCCAAATGTTGATTTGCCGGCGAGCGTGTGCTCGTCAGCCATCGCAACGGCAAACGTGACCTTGAGCGCCTTCCGATAGATCTCGATGAGCTCACGCTGCGAAGGTGGTTCAAGCGCCACGAGCAGGTAACCAACTTTACCGACGTCGTGCGCAGCCATCGCCACCAGATAGTTCGTCTGCGCCTGGCTGGATAAATCACCGGTCGAGAAGAAACTGACGATGCACGGCTTGCCACGAAAGCTATCGCTGTCCGCTGCCTTTTCGTCGAGGGACGAAAACGCGAAGCTCAATGGCTCGCCGGCCCTCGCAGCACTCGCCGCCGGCGTCCCATTTCCGCGACAGCTCCACGCCGCGAACGCCATGGAGACCACAAGACCGACGCTCACGCTCAAAGACCTCAATCGTCGCCCTTCTGCCCGATGAACTGATCGTCACGGTTCGCAAAGAGCACGTTGAATGTCGTAAGCGCACCGTAGCAGCCCGTGACGTATTGCTGCATTTGGACCTTCTCTTCGTCACTGAGTTTCGGATGCGCATTGAGCTTTTGCTCAAGTACGCGCAGTTTGTCACGCAAGTTGACTACTTTTCGAAAGAACGCCTCGAGCGGAACGCGCTTCTCTTGCGTTCCCTCCTTGCCGGGCTTCATAACAATTTCGCCGCCTTGCCAACGGCCACCCAGTTCGACCTCACCGATGCCAAGTTCATCGGCGATGACCTCACGAAGCACACTTCGAAACTCTTCTGCATCCATGTCGAGCAAGTCCTCCGGCAATGAAATGGCAAATTGCGTTCGAGTCGCGCTCGAACCAAAGGTGCGCCGAGAAGGCACGCGTTCACGCGACCTCGCCGATGCGGGCTTCTTTGCGAGTGACGATCGAAATAGCCCTCGTTGTACATACTGAGAGCACGTCCCCGTCTCCTTTAACGGAGAGGGCCAGACCGCGAGAAGACACTCGCCTTCGCGGATCACTTCGCCCGTCGCCTCAATGCGCTCGCTCACACGCACGAAACGCGCGCAACTTCCGCAGCGGTTCGCGAGTGGGTTCGGGACCGAATCGCCAGACATCGTGCCACCATCATAACGCTACCAAGGTTCGCAAAAGTAGAATCTCCGATGGCCTTGCGCGCGCGGAATCGACTAGCCTCGTCGCCGATGGCGCTCCCGGTGGTGAAGCAAGTTGACCAAGCGACGGTCGATTCGCTCGTGCGCGAGCATATCGACGTCGTGCGCGGAGTCGCGCTTCACCTCAAGCGTCAAATCTCGCCGAATCTTCAGCTGGATGACCTGATAAGCAGCGGCCACGAAGGCTTGGTTCGCGCAGCGCGAGGCTTCGATCCGTCGCGCGGTGTTCCTTTCAAGGCGTGGGCCATCTTGCGCATTCGAGGCGCGATTTTTGACGGGCTACGTTCGAACGCAATGCTGCCTCGGCGTCTGCATCAACGGGTGCGTGCAGCGATAGCAGCGAACGAAGTCGACCAGCAGACGTTCGGCGAAGGGGCGGCGCCCGCGGGAACCGAAAAGCAACTTGACGATTACCTCACCAACGTCGCGACTGCGATGTCGCTCGGATACATGACATCCGACTACGCCGAGACCGTCGGCCTCACTCCTCCGCGAGCGCAGTCACCCGAGGAGCAGGTCGAGGCGGAGCAACTGCAAGGCGCATTGCGAAAGGCTGTTGAAACGTTGCCCGAAGCTGAGCGAACGATGCTCGCAAACGTTTACTTCAGCAACTTGACGATAGAGGAAGCCGCCGCCGCGA
>JAHFDY010000172.1 GCA_023248735.1 Myxococcales bacterium | reverse complement strand
CCGCATTCTGCGGGGCCCGGAGCGCCGACCCTGATGCGCGTCCGGCCGGGCGTACCCACCGAGATGGCCCCGGAACGCCTGCCAGCTTGGACCCATTGGGAGCCCGTCACCGTGCCCTTGCTTCACGCGCCGGCGCAACCTAGCAACGAGCCGCTGCTGATGAGCTTAGAGGTCGAAGAGAGACTCGGTGCGATCGCCGCTGCAGAGATTCATGCCAACCGCTTGTGCGCGCTGGCAAAGGCGGGCCCGCCCGAGCGGGCATCGACCCTCTTGAAGGATCTTCGAGCCAATAATATACCGTACGTAGTTACATTTTCCACGTTGATGGATCTCGCACATCGCGCATTCGCCACCGCGCTCAGCAACGCAGCCGAGACGCAGTGGGATCCCGCACTCCGCAAACTGCTGCTTCGTCTCTCTGATCGTCTGGAGCGCGAGCAACGCGACGCTAAGACCGACCTCGTACCAGCGTATGTGACATCACGAGGCCTTGTCGCCGTCGCGCGAGCGCTGCTCGATCCCACGTTCACACCACCGGCCGATGTTGCGAATGTCGTGAAGCTCGAACTCGGACATATTTCGAGAGGCGATCCCGCCGCCAAAAGTGACCTCCTCCAGGTACCTGTCGACTATCCCCACCTTGCCGCGACGACAGCGCATCAGCCCGCGGCATTGCGCGCGATGGCCTGGCTCGAACACGCAGCTCTCGTTCTCGTGGGGCGCGGCGAGGAGGGACAAATCGGCGATGCGAGCGTCGCACTCGCGCGAACCCACACACGCGCTTCGCTTTTGCTCGCCAGGCTCCTTGACCCAAGGCTGGATCCAGAAGCCTCGAACGCGTGGGAGACAATCGAACGCGCCGCACACTTCCTGTGGGGCAGCCCTGATGATCTTTCGCCGCGTGACCTCGCCGCGCTCGCATCGCGCTTGGGCGCATCGCTCGAAGACCCGAAGTGGATCACCAATGTCGTGCTCGTCGATCGTCTTCGTAACCTCGCGCGTGAAAATAGCGCGCCGACGGTCTACGACGGTTCAGGCACGTTCTCGCTGGACGAGAAGCACTCAAAAGTCACCATCGCGCCGACAGTGAGGCTGTTCCCAACGCGGGATACGCCGGAGGCGGTGGTCCTACAATCGCTCGTGTACCCGTTCGTAGGTGCGCAGGCATCGGGATCGAAATCGGACGCCGCGCGCGATGGGCGTCGTGTGTTTCCACGTGTGCTCGACGTGCTCGCGTTTCTCGGATCGGACGAGGCGAGCGCAAAGTTGCACGAGCAAGGTGACGATGCCTTCGATGGCTTCGACGCCCAGTTCAAACAACTCGTCTCGGTGCGTCCCTCAACACGAAGCCTCGAATGGCACAGCTCGGTCTACGTATCCATGCTTGATACGATTGCGACGTACCTCGGGAAATCGATTGCCGACGCTCGCTTCGGCGACGTGTCGACCGTGCCATTGCGCCAAATGCGGTTGAGCGCAGCAGGCGCCGCGTGGACACGTATTCGATTGGCGTCCGATCGCTTCGCACAGGGACAAGTTACGCCGCTCGCCGCACCGACCGCACCGACCGCAACATCCGTCGAAGCCTACGTCGAAGAGCAACCCGAAGCGATCGCCAAGTTGCTTGCTTTCGTTCGCCAACTCATTCGCGGGTTCGAAGCGCAAGGTTCACTCGAGGCGGGGAGTCCTGCGCGTCTTATTTGTAACGAGGTGGATGACATATTGTGGGACGCACTCGGCGTTGTCACGAAGCAGCTCAACGATGAACCACTCGATCCCAAAGCGCGGGGCTTCCTCGCTTCATTTCCAGAGCGCCTCGCGCGGCTCGAAGTCGATCGCGCATTCTCAAGGGTCGAAATTCACCACGCGCCAGAGTTTGCGCTGTTCTCGTTCGCGGAGCTTGACGGCTATCGATCCGCCGCGTGGGCGATGACCCGCCAAGGCACTCATGAGCCAATCGTCGCTGTTGGCCCAATCGATTCCTACCGAGAGGTGCTTGCCAACGTAGCGAGCGCACCCGAAAAGTAGGGGGTGACCAACATGTTCGTCCGGGTGCCGGGCCTCCGCATCGATCGACCCCACGCGGGCGTCGCATGGATGCTCCTCGCGCAACTCTGCTTCGCAGTCATGGGCGTCGTCGGGCGCATCAGCTCGTCTGTAGCTCCCTGGCAAGAGGTTCTGCTCGTGCGCTTCGTAGCGGGTGCATTCGCGGCGTGGTTGCTTGCCCGCCTTCGCCACGTGCCCCTCAAGGTCGTCGACAAGAAGGCGCAGTTCGGCCGATCGTTTTTTGGAACGGTCGCAGCATTTGGTACATTTTATCTACTCGCTGCAAAGCAGATGCCGCTCGGCGATGCGGTGACGCTCTTCGCAGTCTCGCCGTTGCTGGTCGCCGCGCTCTCCTGGCCAGTATTGGGCGAACGCGTCACGCTGGGCAGTACCGTCGCCATTGTCGTCGGCTTCGTCGGCGTCGTTGCGATCGCGAAGCCATCGTTTCACACCGCGCCGCTTCTTGTGTGCGTCGGTCTCGTCACCGCCACCTCAACCGCGATAGCCATGATGTGGTTGCGACGCATGGGCAGAACCGAGCGGGGCGAAGCGATCGTCTTCAGCTTTTCGGTATTTGGGGCGCTCGTTACGTTGGTCAGCGCGTTGCCCGTCTTGATCTGGCCCAGGGGCTACGGACTCGTTTGGCTTTGCCTTACGGGGCTCACCGGTGGGTTGGGGCAACTTTGTATGACGAGAGCTTACGCGCTCGCCGAAGCGGTCCGCGTGAGCGCGGTGACGAGTACAGGCATCGTGATGACGCGCATCTTGGCGCTCATCGTCTTCCTTGAGGTACCGACGTTTTGGCAATGGGCCGGCACCGCACTGGTCCTCATTGCTACCGTGGCAGTTGCAAACGGCGGAAGGACGAAGCGCGCTTAGCAAGTAGCCGTTGTTTTGGTGCCGAAAGCTCTCTTGCGCAATGGACGCGGGAACATTCACCCTCGCCGTTGCGTAACGCATCCAGTGCAGCGGATCTTGGCAAATCAACCCCCCAAGTCGTCCGGGACCGCTGCACTTTTTTTCCCTTCCTAAGCCTTTTGGTGCAGCTTTCGGGGGCATGCCCAAGAAATCGTCAAAGCCACCGGAAGGCGAACGCCGAAAGAGCAAGGACCGCCGAAAGACCGATGACCGGCGCGAATTTCCACCCCGTCCGGAAGGCAGGAGGCACGGTGAGGGCCGACGGAGCGGCGAGCAAACTGGTTGAGCCAATATACAGACACGTCTCAATGTAAGGCTGAGGCCCACGTTCTGGTTGAACTCTAGGGGGGGTCGGCCGTAAACCTCCGTGTGTCCCTGCTTTCGCGATCGCTTACGTTTACGGTGGCATCCCTCGTCGCCTTCTCATGCACGTCCGGCGAGCCGGAGCGCGTACTGCCGACCAGCGGCACCTCAGCGTCTTCAGACGCGAGCGTGCCCGATGATGGCAGTGCCGACGGTCGCGCAAGGCCCATCAACCCTACCCTCGCCGCACCGGAGGTAACCGCACTCGTTCCCGCTGACGCTCCCGTGGGGGGACCCGAAGTGGTCGTCTCAGTGGAGGGAACCGGCTTCTACAAAGAGTCCTTCGTCGAACTTGATGGCACGGCGCTTCCGACTTCCTACGAAACGGCCGCACGCCTCACCGCCGCCATTCCCGCGAGCGCACTCAAGAAGGCGACCACCCTCAAGGTGACGGTCAACACACCAAGCGCAACGTCAGGTGCTGGGCGCAGCAACGCCGTAACTTTCGCGGTGCTGAACCCGACGCCAACGCTCACGGCGCTGAGCCCATCGAATACCGTCGCGGTCACGAGCACGTCAGGTTCGGGTGTTTCGCTGATCGTGAGTGGGTCAGGTTTCTCTGAGGCTGCGATCGTGCAGTTCGGCAACCTTGCGATCACACCCACGCTCGTCGCCGCCGACAGCGTACGCGCAACAGTGCCGCTTACGGCGCTCACGACCGCCGGAAGTGTACCCGTTACAGTTACGAATCCGGCCCCCGGCGGCGGAATCTCATCGTCAATTGCCTTTACGGTCACAAATCCGAACGTCACGTTGACAAAGTGTTCACCAACTTCGATCGTCGTCGGCGCCTCAGCCACGACGCTTACAATCGAGGGCGCCGGATTCGTCACGGGTTCGAAAGCGAGCTTTAACGGCAAAGAGGTGACAACGACCTACGGTTCGTCAACCAAATTGACCGCGTCAGTCCCGTCGACAATGCTCGCAACGACAGGAGCGTTTCCCGTTTCCGTTACGAACCCAGCGCCCGGCGGCGGCGTTAGCGCACCCATCACAGTAAGCGTCGTCAATCCATCACCGTCGGTAAGTTCTCTTTCGCCCTCGAGCGCGACTGCAGCCGCGACTGCGACGCCGATCACGGTGACCGGCGCGGGCTTTGTTAGCAGCTCTCGCATTCGCTTCGACGGGACCGAAGCGACGACGACCTACGTGAGCAGCACCCAGCTCAAGGCGACACTCAGCGCAGCTCAGCTTGCCACGGCGAAGACGATATCGGTCTCAGTGCTCACCGCGGCTCCAGGCGGCGGCACATCGAACAGCCAGAGTTTTTCGGTGGGCAATCCCGCACCCGTATGGGGCTCGCTTGCCCCGTCGAGCGCGATCGTGGGCGCACTCGACACGACCATCACCGTTACGGGAAGCAACTTCGTCTCGACGTCCGTGGTGCAGGCCGACACCGCCGATCTATCAACGACCTACAAGAGCGCGACCGAATTGTCGGCGAAGCTACCTTCGTCGAAATTGGTCACGGCGGGGACGATTTCGGTTCGCGTACGCACGCCCTCGCCTGGCGGAGGGACCTCGAGCAGTGGCACGTTCACGATCACGGCGACGACGAGCCCTTGTTCGTCTACAGGTATCGACTATCCGCTCGTTAGCGCGTCGAGCGTAACCGTGCCGCTGAGCTTTGTGTACGGCCCACTCACGCCATTCAAATCCACAGACGCCGCGACGACAACCTACACGTGTCCGCTATCGTCGCTCGACACCAATGCAGAGGCCCAGAAATTCGGGTTCGCTGTGGTGCAGAACGCAACGACTTCTCCCATGTATCTATCGGCCGAAGGTGTGTGCTCGGATATCGACGACGATGCGTTCATGGTCTTCTACCGCAACACGAAGACGATACCGGCGTCGGATACCGATCTCAAAAACTGCTCCGGTTACGTCGCCGAGGGGTCGGGTGGAAGCGGTGGCCGCACGAGCTCGATCAACACTGGCTCTTCGCGCTATTGCCCCGGGCTCACCGTGGCCAACGGTGGTGCGATCAAGCTCGACGCTTGCGAAGCCCTCGTGATCGTCATGCAGCCTTACTATTATCCCTCGTTCCCTTCGCCGACCTCGATGAAGGTCACGCTGTCGAAGCCGTAGCGTTGCGAAGGGCACTTGGCAGAAACCTTGTGTCCCAATACCGAATGAGCGGAGTTGCATTTAGGGGCGACCGTCGCATCCGCCGCCACATCAGCGTCGTGGTTCGATTGCCCGTCTGCCGTGCTTGCCCTCAAACCACGCACTCTTGACGTGTCGTTTGAGCGATGACGCATAGAGGCAGTCGCGCAGCGCGTTGCGCTCGTGCGTGATGGCGCTGTGACCGAGGCTGCTCCTGACGAATACGGCCTGCGCGCGAACGAGATCGCTCCGAGAGAGGGTACCTTCAGCGCTCTCGTGTGCGCAGGTGACACCTTGTTTGCTGAGGTCACGGTAGAGCTTCTCACTGAGCACGGCGGGCGTCCCGTCTTGACCGTAGTAGCTCACTAACTTGCGGCGTCTTGTCTTGCCGCCAGCGACTAGCCATTTCTCGAAGACATCGGCTTCGTTGTAAAGCGCATCGAAGAGGTAAACCTCCTTTACCTCGATGCCACCGACGGTCACAGCCCTCGCCGCAGCATGATAGCCCCCCGAGTGCGCAGAGATGCAGATGGTGCCAATCGCAGTTCCAGCGCGGGGCGAGCGCGTTCCAAGCGCGCGTCGGGTATCGCGCATCAAGAGGGCCATGCGGACATCGCCAAGCATCCGAGCAAGTCCTCCCGGACGCTCGAGCTTACCGATCGAGGAATCAGGCGATTCCACAGGCCCCTGCGGCACCACAAGAATCG
The DNA here is from genome assembly GCA_023248735.1 of Myxococcales bacterium. Taxonomy (GTDB): domain Bacteria; phylum Myxococcota_A; class Polyangia; order Polyangiales; family Polyangiaceae; genus JAHFDX01. Next base: position 2,972 of record JAHFDY010000172.1, on the reverse strand, counting down.
CATTCTGTTTGCTGTCTACGAGCTGCTCGCGAAGTTGATGCCAAACGATCGCGGCCCGCGCCGTCGTATTGTGACCATGAAAGTGCACAATGAAGTCAACCGCGCGATCGGGCCGATAGTGCGAAGGCACGAACACGAGCACCGTCCCGTCGCGATACCCGGAAGCCGCATCGGGAAACGGTGCACTCGGAAGAGAAAGGTCGAGTGTGGTGCCCAAATCTGTATGGTCAATTTTATTGACGACAAACCCCGAAACCGCCCCTTCGCTCACTTGAGCGACCAAAGCCACCGCGGCGGCGAGCCCCGAAATTAGCGTTCGTCGCGAAAAGACCATCGTCTACCGCTGCCATGCTGCGCTTCAATTGGCCAACTTTGCGTTCCTCACGCTAGAACTCTTCTGTGAACAAGCGATTCATCCACGGGTCACTTCTCGTCTTCTTGGGCGGCCTCGGCGTCGCCGGCGCGGCTTATTTGGGCGAAGGTCCGAGACGCAACCGCGCGTTGTTGGTGCCCGATGGAGCTTTCCTGGTCATTCGCGGTGACGTTTCAACGTTGCGAAAGGGCGCGGCGTTTTCGGCCCTTCCGCTCGACAAAATTGGCGTGTGGCTGAACGGCGACCGTGCCTCTCGCTTGTGCGGCTTCGATCCAACGACCCGCATCGGAGAGTTTCTCGCGGTCATTCCTGAAGGGGGAGACAAGGGCGAGTTCGCAATCGCTGCAAAGACAACGGTGAGGAAGGAAGACCTTGTGCGCTGCGCCGAGAGTCTTGCCCGCGAAGGAGGACAGGGCCTCACAACAAAAACGGAGGGGCGCGATACGTCAATGACCTTACCGAAGCAGGAAGGAGAGCTTGTCTACCGAGAGGGTGGCATTTTGGCGATTGGTCAACGTCCTTTCCTTTCCGTGTTGCTCTTGACGCTCGACGGCAAGTTACCTCCAAGCGATGCGAGGTCGCCGCACGTGCGCCTCGCTCATGACTTTGGCGGAGCAACCGACAGTCCATCCGCGCCTTCCCAGCTTGTTGCGACCGTGGTCCTCCCACGTAGCCTTCGCGAAAAACTAAGGGCCGAAAACAGAGGTCCCGACGGCACCAACGCAATGGCAGGCGTTCTCGGCGTCGAGGCGGCAGGTCTCAGTCTTACCACCGGACCCTCGGGCGGCATGACCGAGCTCAAAGTCAGGTTCAGTTGCGACGGACCACAAGCATGCGCCGAGGTTGATAAGCTGCTGATGGCCCAGCGCTTGAAGTTATCGCAGCACCTTGGGCTGCGAATCGCGGGCTTTGGACCGTTCGTCGACAGTTTTCGCACCGAACAGGCAGGCTCGGAACTCAGCGCGAACGCGCGCATACGAACCGATGATCTGTCGCGCGCCATCGGCTTTGCCGCCGACTATCTCGGAAAGGTGCAAGCCTCCGCACTTCCGTCTCCGACATCGGACCTTCCAGCGGCTGAGCTGAAGTCCGCCCCCGATGAGCTGTTGCGTCCCCAGGGATCCACCAAGAAAAATGCGGCGGAAAAGAGCGTCGATACTCCGCCCAAGCTCCGGCCGGTGCCCCGAAAGTAACGTCCTCAATTTCAGCAGGTGCGCACGGACGAAACAGTGTTTATGTTCGAGTCTCTCGGCGGGATTCCGCCGCGCCACAGGCATTTCGTAATTCAAGGAGACGGCGCATGGCTGGCAAGAATGTACTCGAAATCAACGACCTCAATTTCGACGCCGAGGTCCTCAAGAGCAAGGAACCCTTCTTGCTCGATTTCAGCGCGGTTTGGTGCGGCCCATGCAAGGCGCTCGCGCCGGTCGTCGAGAAATTCGCGGACGAGTACGTGGGCAAAGTCCGCGTTGGCAAGCTCGACATCGACGACTCTCCATCGGTGCCGAGCAAGTTCAGCATCCGTGGCGTTCCAACCGTCATCGCCTTCCGCGACGGCAAAGAGGTCGCACGCCACGTGGGCGCAAATGCGAACAAGGAACTGCTTGCGAAGCTCGCAGGAATGTGACGCGTTAAGCAATCGCGTCGTTCGAATCGAGTTGCGGTAGCATCTCTTGGTGATGACCACTGACCCGCGCTATGCGGCGCTCAGCAAGACGCTCGAAGGCATGACGCTCGTCGGCGCTCGCGGTGCGCGTTACCGCCTTGCGGAACGCATCGCCGAGGGTGGCCAAGGTTGGGTCTTTCGGGCAACGTGCGAGGATCATCCGGTCATCGTTAAGGTGCTTCGGCCGGACGCAACGACCCCCGACGCGCTTGAGCGATTTCGCCGTGAAGCCGACGTGTTGCGAACGCTCACCTACCCGTCTCCTAATCCACACATCGTACGTTTCTACGATCACGCGACGGTCACATTTAAGCTCGTCGGTCACGACGCCCATTTGCCCTTCACCGTCATGGAGTACGTCAACGGTGCAACGCTATTTGACGTCATGCAATCGATGCCAGGGAAAGGCCTCCCCGTCGCGCGGACACTGTCGATTCTGAACGATGTCGTTTCGGCACTCGACGTCTTGCACGCGAACAAAATCGTTCACCGCGACATGAAGCCATCGAACATATTGCTGACGCGTGAAAACGACCGAGAGGTCGCCAAGGTGACCGACTTTGGCTTAGCCAAAGTGTTCGCCGTCAATGTCGCAAAGACGGCTGGCCTTGCAGGTGCGTCGCTCGGGTACGCTCCCCCAGAGCAATACGAAAAGGGCAATCGGCGGGTGACCGAACGAACCGATGTCTTCTCCGTCGCGGCGATCGTGTTTGAGATGCTCGCGGGCGAGCGCGCATTTCCGTATCGCGCGGACGAGAATCCGCTCGTCGCGGTGAGTCGCATTCTAGCGGGTCCAAGGCCTTCGCTCACGCGCATCGCTCATGGCCTCGCTGCGGAGCTGACGCCGGAGGTGATGTCCCAACTTGATCGTGAACTCGCAAGGGCCACCCATCCTGATCCAATCCAGCGCCACGCGTCGGTGCTCGAATTGGG
>JAHFDY010000021.1 GCA_023248735.1 Myxococcales bacterium | reverse complement strand
CGTAAGCGAGAATCGCATCGCCTCCCGCCGCACGAATCCGCTCAGCCAGCCAAATGTAACCTCGTATTGGAACAACCGTATCGTCGTCGAGAAGCAAGCGCTGAACCGCCGCCTCAGCGCGGTCCGCAACTCGGCAATAGCCAAGCGCGAGGCCAAGCGCCGTCCAACAGAGGACCGTAGCCTCGGAGGTTGGTACGTTGTTCATCAACTTGACGACATCATTCGCTCTCGCCTCGTTTTGATCCCTCAGGCAGTCGATCAGTAAGGCAGCCGTGCCATCCGCGGATGATGCCCGTGGCATCGGCTTACGCGTGGAAAATGCAAGCCAGGCCTCGATCGAAAAGTCCATCCTGCCGATCGCGCGTAGCTGCACAATTGGCTCGTTCCGTGAACGCTGAACCGCCTCGATCCGCACCAACGCCTCCCTCACTCGCGTCTCGCGAAGTGCTGCCTTTAGTCGGTCCAACTCCAAAGGTGAGAGAACCACGTGCATGCGCCTGACATGATTTGACAGCGCATCGACGTCCCGCCGTGACGAAAGAACATCAATGGCCGTCGCGCGCACGTGCGGACTGGGGCTCCACAACGACCATCGATCATAGCTTCGCCGCTGCTCTTCGCTCAACAACGCCGCATCGATTCGGGTCATGTGCTTGACCATCGACCCATCGCGATCGATCTCGCCGAGCTTCGCAAGTGACCACATCGTCTGCGCGTACACCGAAGGGTCACATTCGGAGAGCGAACAGATCGAGCTGAATCGCGCCCTCGCCCTCGCGTGATCGCCAGAAGCCATTGCGAGCATTCCTGAGCGGCATAGGTGCTCTCCCGTGGGAAAACGAGACGCGATCGCTTCGGCCACCGTAAGTGCCGTCGTCGGTCGCAACTTGTCAATGAGCTGAACCATTTCGTCTGGACGGTCCGCCCGCCGAAACTCGTGGAGACCTGCCTCGAAGGCGCGGACGTCATTCGCGGCATCCGCCAGGCGCACCCACTGCGCGAGTGCGCGCCGCGAATCGTCGCTCTGTTCATTGCGAAATGCGAGCGGCCGCAAGGCCGTCATCGCCGACGGTGCACCGAACGAACCCTCGAGTGCGAGCGCCGCCTTGAGCTGCGCGTCACCCATTAGGCTCATCGGTCGGCCACAACTCCGAGGCGACTGAGCCGCTCGAGCGTCTGCGACACGCGGTCCGCAACCGTTTCAAGGCTAGCGAGACGCTCGCGAGCCACAGGAGCGGCGGCGCGATCGACGACTGGCGCGGCTCGCATTGCTGCAAGCGGTGCGTCAAACTCGCGATCCAGAGTGGAGACGAGTGACGCGAGTTGATCACGTTGTGCCGCGGCAACTTCTCCCGATTCGCTCACGGCGAAGGTGGTCACGGTAAGTCGAAGACGGAGCCCATAGGTGAGCAGATTCTCAATCCACCGCGCGATGACAGCAGGACTGTCCATGTCGGCCTGCGCCCCTTCTGCGCGTTGAATGGTACGCCTTAGGGCGTCGGCTTCGCGGTTAGCCTCTTTGTAGGCGGAAGCGTCGTCGGCAAAGTAGGCCTCGCGTCCACGCTCCTCGAGGGCAGTCAACCTTGTTTCCCATTCCTCGCGCGAAAGCCCGAATATGGTCTTGTCGTTGCGGTATACGATCGACCGCGCGAAAGCCACCTCGTCGAGGAAGCGATCAACATGGGGAGAGAGCGACGACCCGTCACCGTCGCCGAGCGCGTCGAGAAACCACGAAAGCCTTTGCGCGTATGACTCGAGCTTGTCGGGATCCGTGCGGAGCGCCTCACGAGTACCCGTAACCAGGCCGTCGAGTTCGAGCCTTTCAAATTCGTTGGATACCCGCTCGCGAAGCGCACGTTCGCCGCGGTCGAGAAGCTCTTCGACGGCCGCCTTTGTGTCGTAGCGCGACAACTCGGCCGGATCGACTTGTGCCCAGAATTTGCGACCGCTCACAATCGCTTCTGCTTCAAGCGTCATCGCTTCGCTGCACTTGAGGCGTAGGAGGACCTCAGTCCCGATCGCGAGCTCCTTCGGCACCTCAAATGCGAGTGTCTTGATGGGCAGCCTTCCTTGCAAAAGTCGCAACACGACGATTCCACTTTGATCGGTGGTGGCAAACCGTTGTTCAATCGATCCCGGAAGGCTCATGCCTTTGGCCATCAGGATCTTGCGGTCTCGCCGTCCACCTCGAACGACCTCAAGGTACACGTCCTTCGCAAGCACCGAAGGACGCGATAGCCCCGACGCTCGCGCCTTCGCTTCGCCTCGATAGACTGCAAATTGTAACGTATCGAGCAACATTTGCCCCTTGATGAACGCCACCTCGACCGGAACGTCACTAGCCTCCCCAAGCGGAACGGTAAGACGTTCGACTTTCTCGGGATCGAACGGCCCGCCAAGCGTCGCTATGACCGCGTCGGCCGTCTCAACACGAATGCTCGTGCAACCCTCAGGAACGCGATCGAACCGTACCCCCACCCGAATCTCGCTCGTTTTCGTCACCATTGGGGTGACAATCGAAAGAGAGGATATCTCGGACGCAACCCGGAAGCCCCCGAGTTGCGCCGCGTAGAGTGCCGCGCCAAGGGCAACGGACGTGTCAACTTCGTCGGCAAGCAATTCCGGATTCTTGCAACGAGACGCGAGCGATTCTACCGCCCGCCTGACGAGCGGAACGCGAGTCGAGCCCCCAACGAGCATCACCCGATCGATTTCCTCAATGCCGATGCCGCCCGAAGTTTTCGACTGTTCGAGCGCCTTCCCCGCGCACACGATCGTGCGCTCGACGAGGCCTTCAATGAGTTTTTCGTAACTCTCCCGGCTGACTTCAAACTCGACGCTTACGCTTTCCCCTGCCCGATCGACCGTGATGTCCTGGCGCGACACGGGCACGAACTCGCCTGTCGTGAGCGACTCCTTCACTTGCTGGGCAACCGACATGAGCGCCCCGAAACGTCTCGCGTCATCCGCATCGCCGAACACGTCGAGATTCAAATCGTAACCTTGATCGCACAATTTAGAGCGCATATGTTCGGCAAACAGGCGGTCGAAGTCGTCGCCACCCAGGTAGTTGTCGCCGTCGATCGCCATCACTTGATACTCGCCGCCGACGACCTTGAGCACTGACACATCGAACGTTCCGCCTCCGAGATCGTAGACAAGATAGTTGCCGTCGCCGAGATTGTGCTTCCAGACATGCACCATTGCCGCCGCGGTCGGCTCCTGCAGTACGCCGAGAACTTCCAGGCCCGCGAGCTCCCCCGCGCGCTTCGTCGCTTCAACTTGGGGCGCATCGAAATACGCGGGCACGGTGATGACGGCGCGGGTGACGAAAACCGCGATGCCTTCACGAGCCTTCGCTTGTAGTTGCTCGCGAAGGCGCTCCTTGAGTTCCGTCAAGACTTTGGACGATACCTCTTCGGGTGAAAGCGTCTGATTTCCGACCTGAATCTGCGCTCGCTGCCCCATCTTGCGCTTGATCGACTCGATAGGGCCTGGGTCCTTGCCTCGCCTTCCGCGCGCTGCATGACCGACCAACCACTTGTCTTCCTTCGGATCATAGGCAACGGCAGACGGAACCGTCTTTCGCCCGAACCGATCGGTGTAGAGGTGGATCTGTCCTTCCGAAGGATCGAGCACCGCAATTTCGGAGTTCGTCGTTCCAAGATCGATGCCCACAGGTCTGTCGATGCGCATGCGGTTACTCGCTTGTGGTGTTGATAAAGTCAATTTCTTGAATCAAGTCGATTGAGAAGCTTCCGCCCACAGGCTCGTCTGGCGGATCCAATAGGAGGTCACCTGAAGTCGGAGGCGTCAAGAGCGCCCATCGAAAGCGATCGTCAGGCGAGCGCGTGAGTTGCTCCCATGCGCTGCGGAGAGCCTGGCGTTCGTCTTCGGTACGAGCGTCCTCCAAGCGCGTGCGAAGAATCGAGGTGATCTCCGAGAGTCCCAGCGACGGGTCGAGGCCAAACGCTTCAAAGGGATTCACGCACGCCTCGCATTCAGCGCCTCGCGCGCGCGCTTCACTTCTGCATGATCGGGCGCAAGGGTCTCGGCCTCACCTAAGTCGCGATCGAGTGCGGCGAAAGCGGGCATCGCCAGACCTAACCCCACAAGCACCCGCGACGCGATCACAGCCGCAAGACACCGTGCCGAGTTGCGGTGCGTCGGAAACAGCTTGAGAACGCGTCGGTATATCGGAACCGCAAGTTCATCATCGCGCTGAACAAAGGCGTAGAACGCGAGCATGTCGACCGCGGAGCTGAGGTAGGCGATCTCTTCTCCACGTTCATTCCTTCTGACAAGGGCGTCGACGGCAAGCTCGATTGGCGCGATCAGCTGCAAAAATGCGTCGCTCGATAGCGCGCGGTAAGCGGGCCACAACGGCTCGACCAGATGCTCTGCGATGAGCCGCTCCACCTGAACATGGTTACCGAAGTACCTCCACAACTTGTCGAGCTTCTTTACCAACACGCCGAGCTCCGCACTCTCAGGTAGGAGGGCAAGCTGTGCTTCCAGAGGGTCAAGCGCGGACGCGATGGTTCGTGACAATGCACGATCGGAAGCACCTGAAACCTGCGATCGCCACGGTTCGTCCATGGGCAACCGCGTCGCATCAGCCAGGAACTTTGCAGCCGCGAAACCTATCGGTGTAAATGCCGCGGCCTCGTTCAATGCGACGCGTTCGGCATCTTGGACAACGCCGAGCACACGCTCTTCGATGGCCTGGGTCCGCTGCGCCTCGTTGGCCCCCAGCTCGTCAAGAAGATGAATAAGGTAGCGCTGCTCGACTGCGAGCGCGGCCCACGCACACGTCGCCAAGCACCCCGCTTCGGCCTGTCCCCTCGCGCCGTGCACCCTCGACCAAAACAGTGCGATGTGATGCAAGCACTTCGGGGCCAAGCTCCGGAGCGAGACGGTTCGTAGAAATCGCGCGCAAGACTTGCGGTCGAAAACGTCCGGACCCCCCGCAATCTGTTGAAGTTCGACCAGAAGGCCTGCCGCACGCACGATGCCGATGCCAAAGGGGGCTGCGTCGGTTTCTCCCTCCCACAAACATAGAAACGCGTTCTCCAGTTCGAGCCGCGAAGTGAGCTTGGCTGCCTGGGCATCCATTGGGAAGCGAGGATACTCGAACCCGTAACTTCGCCGAATAGACCTTCGTCGGTTACGATGGCTCGCGATGCCCGAGAGCAACCGTCCAGGCCACCGGGTCGCGCTCGTTCTCGCCGGAGGCGCGGCGCGCGGCGCCTACGAAGTAGGGGTTGTCCACTACCTCGTCGAAGAAGTGTCCCGCGCGCTTGGACGTGACGTGCCTCTCGACATCTTCTGTGGAACGAGCGTCGGAGCGCTCAACGCCTGCGCGCTTGCCGCGTTCGCCGAAACGCCGCGGGGAAGGGCCGCGAGACTGGCCGCCATTTGGCGCACACTGCGCGTCGACCAACTCATACGGATCGATTCCCAGGGGCTCATGAAAATGGGCACAAAACTCTTTTCACGTGCGCCCTCGTCCAAGGGAACTCCCGTGCGCGAAGGCGGCCTCCTCGACCCAAGTGGTCTCGAGCACCTTCTCGAGCAAGCGATCCCCTTTCGGGCGATACGCAACAATCTTGACCAAGGCTACCTCGACGCCATCACCGTCTCGACGACTCACGTTGTCACGGGGCGCACGATCGTCTTTGTGCAGCGCCGCGGCCTCGAACTGCCCCCGTGGAGCATGGATCCAACGATTGAGCCACGTGCGTCCCAGCTCACTGCACAGCACGCACTGGCGTCGGCAGCCATTCCCATATTGTTTCCGTCGGTTCGGCTCGACGGCGAATTTCACTGCGACGGCGGTCTGCGGCAAAACGTGCCTCTCTCTCCCGCACGACGTCTGGGCGCCGGTGGCGTCATCATCATTAACCCGCGCTACATTGGCGCACCTGTCTTTTCCGAGGGCAACGATCAGGCCGATGACCAATTTCCCGGACCCCTGTTCGTGCTCGGTAAGACACTTAATGCGCTTCTTCTCGATCGTCTCGATACCGACATGGCGCGCCTCGACACGATTAACCGCATTCTAGAGGCGGGCGAACGCGCGTACGGCCCAGACTTCGTCGACAAACTGAACACCGCGATGGGGTACCAAGCGCCGCGAGGGCTACGCCCCATGCGATCACTCTTGATTCGCTCATCCGAGAATATCGGCGAGTTGGCGGCTGCATACGTAAGGCGCGCCTCGTTCGGACAACGCGTTGGGGGCGTACTCGGGCGCGTGATCAGCGCACTCGCGGACACGGATGCACAAAGTGAATCGGACTTGCTGAGCTACGTCTTATTCGACGGCGAGTTTGCCTCAAGCCTCATCGATCTCGGGTATCGCGACGCTCGCCTGCGTCACGACGAGCTTTGCGCATTCTTCGAAGCCGTCCACGCACCGTGACAGATTCGCCGTCACGTTCAGATAGGATCGCCATGGTAAATCTCACTGATTTTGGAACCGTCGACAAAGCGGTCGATCAAGCCATCGACGCACTCCCAAACCACACCAATCGCTACGGGTATGACGCGTGGGGCTTTTCGCCCGAGGTGGCCAAGCGGGGCTACACTTTCGGCAAGCGCGTCTTTCTCCCTTACTTTCGTCCGACGGTCACCGGCATCGAGAACCTGTCCGCGGGCCGGGTCATGATCGTGGCCAACCACTCGGGCCAGGTTCCAATCGACGGCGCCATCGTCGCACTCACCTGCCTCCTTCATGGCAAGCCGCCACGCCTTGTCCGCGCGATGGTGGAGCGCTGGTTTCCGAACGTGCCGTTCATCAGCGACTTTCTCTTCCGATGCGGCGCGGTGCTCGGTGATCCCGTCAACTGTCGGAACCTTTTGCTCGACGACCAGTCAATTCTCGTCTTCCCCGAAGGCGTTCGCGGGAGCGGAAAGACCTGGGCCAAGCGTTATCAGCTCGCGGAATTTGGGCGCGGCTTCATGCGACTCGCACTGCAGACCGATACGCCCATCGTGCCGTGCGCGATCATTGGGGGCGAGGAATCCATCGTCAGCCTCCACAACGCAAAGACGCTCGCGAAGTGGGTGGGCATTCCGTACTTGCCCATCACGCCGCTGACGCCGTTGTTAGGGCCGTTTGGTTACTTGCCGCTACCCGTCAAGTTTCGGATCCATTTCGGTAAGCCGCTTACCTTTTCCGGCCGATATGATGATGAAGACTCCGTTGTTAATGCGAAGGTCGACACCGTCAGGAGCCAAATATCGTCGCTCATTGAGCATGGTCTCGAGGAACGCAAGAGTGTCTTCTACTAACCTCACACAAAGGACCGACATTTGATTCTCGTCACCGGAATCGGCGGAGGGCTCGCACAGCGTGTCGTTGCTCGGCTACTCGGTTCGGGCCACGACGTCGTTGGCGTTGACTATCGCGCGGATGTCGAGCTCTCCAGTGACATCGCGCGCATTCCTGTTTACCGGGCGAGTTACAACAAGAGCGCCTTCGAAGATGTCTTTCGACGACACGACTTCGACGCCGTCCTTCACCTTGGTCGCGTAGGCAACCTCGCCGAATCGACCGGGAAACGCTTCGAACTCAACGTCCTGGGCTCGCAAAAAGTCATGCATTTGTGCGTCCAGCACAATGTGCGTTCGCTCATCGTGCTCTCAACATTTCATATCTATGGCGCCGATCCGCGCAATCCAACCCCGATCGCAGAAGGCGAACCGCTCCGTGCGGGGTTCGAGTTCCCGCAGATCGCCGACGCGATTCAGCTCGACAACATGGCCGGTGCGTGGATTTACCAACATCCTCCCGTGCGCACTGTCGTCCTCAGACCCACGCACGTTGTCGGACCGAACATTCAAAACACGATGTGCACACTCCTGCGTCAACCGCGCGTCCCATACATCGCGGGCTTCAACCCCATGATGCAATTCCTGCACGAAGATGATCTCGCCGGCGCGATCATCGCAGCGGTGTCCGGAACGTCTCGCGGGGTGTTCAATGTGGCAGGCAACGATGCCGTCCCTTGGCGAACCGCGCTCGCGATCTGTGGCGTGAAGGGCTTCCCGCTGCCAAGCGCGTTGTCGCGACGTCTTCTGCCAACCGTGTTTCGGCAACCGCCCTACTTGGTCAACTTCCTGAAGCATCCGTGCATCATCGACGACAGCGCCTTTCGACACACATTCGGTTTCCGGGCAGCGCTTCAACTCGATGAAACGTTGCAAACCACCGTGGCTGAAGCCCGTAGTTCCGGCTAGCGGAGACGGGCAGGCGCAAGCCGCATCACGGGTGTGAAAACGCGGGGCTAACGCCGAGTTCCAAAAGAAGCTCGCGCGCACCCAGAACCGCGTCGAGCGTCCAGAGCACGTAGCGAAGATCGACGTGAATGCTCCGAGTGATCTTGGGCTGAAACTGCCAGTCGGAGGACATGGCCTCATAGTTGCCGTCGAACACGAGCCCCACGAGCTCACCCTTCGCGTTCAACGTCGCCGATCCCGAATTGCCGCCGGTAATGTGCAAGTCGGAAAGAAAGTTGACGGGGATCTCGCCCAGCGCTTCGTCTGCATACGGCCCCGTCTTGCGGACAAGGTATGCGTCGATAAGCCCTTGAGGCGCATCAAATGGCTCCTTGCCGGTCGCTTTCGCCACGACCTGAGACAGTAAAGTAAATGGACGATACATCGGCTTGTCCTCCGAGGACTTGTAACCGCGCACTGTTCCGTAGGTAACACGCAGCGTGCTGTTCGCATCGGGTGGCAACGCATCGCCGCCAAGCGCTTGCAGATACTTCGGCTTGAGAAGCGCAAAGCGTCCCGACACTTTGTCTTCGCGATCCTCAGCGGCAGCCAGCAGCGGCCGCAGCTTTAGGGCGATCGCAATCAACGGATCCTTGCTCTTCTTGAGGTCCGTGGTCGTCGCGTTGGAGAAGAGCTCGACACGCTTCGCGCTCTCGGCGAGCTGAGTCTCGTCAACGGCGCGCTTGGCGAGCTCACCGATCGCTGCGTCATCGATTTTCTTCCCAACAATCAGCGCGAGCGCTTCGCTTCGATCGTGCGCATCGGTTGCTTGAATACGGCGCAGAGCGTGGGCCAATAGCGCTTCGTCGAGTGCCTTATTGTAACTCTTATCGAGCGTTACCAGCCCCTGTTCCAAGCGCTTCCAGTTGCGGACCTGGTAGTCGGGATGCCGATCCTTATCGGCCTTCGCACGCTCTTCGGCCATGCGAACAATCGTTGTGGCCGCGCTGAGCAAGCGAGGCATCGACGACAACTCGCGGAGGGCCGCGTCCTTCTCTCGATGCGGACGCATCGAGGCAACAAAGTCGTTCACAGCCTTTTTCGCGCCTTGATCCGTCCCGTCTTCAGCAGTGCGCTTTTCGAGAAGGTGGGTTCGCGCGAGCCCTTCAAGCTGACCCTTCGTATTGGTCAAGTAGTTTGCCATTCCGCGCCAGAGGCTCGCGCCCTTGATCTTCGCGTCGGGATCGTTAGCGCCGACGTGTTCGATCACCTTAATGTACGATTCGAATTGTCTGATACGGCGCGGATAAAACCACTCGATTGCGTCGCGCAGCTCTTCGGACGATTTGTAAAGATTCGTTCGACCGGGATAGCCGGCCACGAAAACGAGATCTCCTTCCTTGAGGGGACGCGACGCGAGTTTGAGCGCATGCGGCGGTTTGAACGGCACGTTGTCGTTCGAGTGATCGGCAGGCTTACCGTCCTTTCCGACGTAAGCACGAAAGAAGCTGTAGTCGCCGGTGTGCCTCGGCCAACGCCAGTTGTCGATCTCACCACCGTAGTTGCCAACGCTTGCTGGCGGCGCGAGCACGAGGCGCACGTCGCGAATCTCTAATTGTTCGATCTCGAAGAACTTAGCGCCGTCGTTGAAGCGCGCGATTGTGCAGCGAATACCGTTCTTTCCTTTTTCGCAACTCTCGGTGAGCTCTTTCTGTCGGCGCTCGACAAATTTGTAGCGCCTCACATCGTCTTTGATGGTCGCACTACCCGAAAGAACCTTTTCGGTCACATCGGTAACCGATTGCGTTACAAATACACGCGCTGTTGGACCGTTCCACTTTTCTTCTTCGCGACTCCGCGCGATGTGGCCATCTTTGAGCAAATTCGTCGTGGCCGTCGAATTGTATTGGAGTGCGCCGGTCGCGCAGTGGTGGTTGGTCACCATCAAACCATCGCTAGATACAAATGAAGCCGAACATCCGCCGAGACTCACGACCGCCCCGAGCACGGGCGACGTTGGCTCCGCGAGCAACTTCGGGTCGAGCTCGAGGCCCAGTGATTTGAGCTTGTCCTGATGCCCAAGAATCTGGTGAGGCATCCACATTCCACCAGGATTTTCAAAGCGAACGGGCACCATCGGCTCTGCAAAAAATGGCGCAGCCATACCTGGATACGGCATGGAGTGGGCTTCTGCGATCGGGATGACGATGGGAAGCTCGCTCGTTGGCGGTGGCAATTTCGCAAGCAGCTGCTCGCGCTCCTGTCCTGCGCCACAACCCGCCGAGAACGCGAAGACCCAAAGCGCGACCGAGCTTCTCATTGGCCGATACCTAGCCGTGTTCAGTCGTAACTTGAAGGCCGAAGGTCACCCAAACACTTTGCGCATCACAGGGCTGGGATGATGAGAGAGGCCCAGCGATTCATAGAACCCAACGGCCGTGGGTCGCGCCTCGAGATAGACGGCTCCGAGGCCGAGTGAACGCGCGTAGGCCTCCGCGTACGCCATCATGTGACGACCAACACCTGCACCTCGATGCGATTCGGCGACGACGAGGTCGTCGATTTGTAGAAACGGTCCACGTGAAAGCGTGCAGCATGCACGAACACCGAGAAGACCAACCGGCGATCCATTCTCGAACGCCCCGTGCAATTCGTAACCATAGCGGTGCTGAAATGCCGCGCGATCGAGAAAGCCGCTCGCATCGAGGTTCGGCCGCAAATCGCACGCAAGCACCGCGAGTGGGCTCCACGACGATTGCGCGACGAAACGAATTTCGAGGTCCATGCTGTTCGGTCTGGCCTTTGTCCCCGCACGCCGCAAGCGCATACTGTCAATGGTCCCGAGCACATTCGGTGAATGGATCAACCGGTTGCGGCGTCTATAGTAGTCGGAAATGCACCACAATCCTTACCAGCCGCCGGCTCCTGGGCGTGCATACGACGATCCTTATCGTCCGGCTTACCTTCCCACCGCATCCTCTTCGCGTGGCCGGATGCTCGTTTGGTTCAAGGCGGCGCTCGCAGCGATTACGGTTCTATCCCTGCCCATCGGCATCTCGATCGCAGCCGCCGGCGGGGGCAACGAGGCGCTTGGGGTGTTGGGCGGACTCGCCATCTTTGGAGGAGTCCTCGCGTTGTTTGTCTCGTGGATCATCGCGCTGGTGTGGGTGTACACGATGTGGGATTCGCTCCCGTACGAGTTGCGAGCGAACTACAAGCGTGTCCACTCCCCAACCAGCTCGACGCTCTACCTTTTGATTCCGTACTTCAATATTTACTGGATGTTCGTGATGAACATCGATCTCATTCGCGCGATCAATACGGGAGCCGAGCGTATGAACACGAGGCGCGTGGCCGAGGGGTGGGGCATCATCTGCCCGTTGATGCATTTCCTGCCATGCGCAAACGTCGTCGTCGCGCCGATTACCTGGACCCTCTTAATGTTCCAAGTGCAAGGCGCCAAAGACGAACTGATCGCGGCGCTGCACGCGCAGAACTACTCAAACCCCCAGCAGTACTAGCCCGACGCAGACGCGCATCCCATGTAGTCGCGCAACGCACGAAGACTTCCAAAACCGAAGCTCGAAGGACGCCGGCGCCCAAGGCAAAAAACCGGCGTGTTAGCTTGGCCAAAGGTACATGAACGCCGAGAAGACCCCCTTCGGTGAAGTGACCAGCGTTGTACAGCGAGTAGAGGGCACGAGTCGCCTTCTGCGCGATCTCGCGAGCGTTCCGTTCGCCGTTGCTATCGTTCGAGGCCGCAACCTTCGATATGAGTTCGCAAACGAAGCCTGGAGGACGCTGCTCGGGTGGGAAGAAGGCGCAGACTCAACGGTCGGGTTTAGCTCGATCGATCTCGAGAATCGCGCCGAGACGACAGAGCGCGTCGCGAGCGTTTTCGACACCGGCGTTGCCGTTCGCATCGACGCGATCGATCTCTATCTCAAGGATGGCCGAACGCGCGGGATCGCTCTCGACGTCACGCCGCTCTACGGCGACGATGGCAAGATCGACGGCATTCTGATCACAGCACGGGACATTTCGCGCGAACAGAAACACGAACGCAAAGTTGCAGACCGTATCCGCGAAGCTGAAGCGCGCCTCGTCCTCATGGCAACAGCGCTCAAGGTTGAGCCACTCGTCGTCGTCGGCGTCGATGAACGCGGCAACATCCTCGTGTGCGAAGGAGGCGCGGCTACGACAATGATCCCGCAAGTTGGCGAGAACATTTTTGCCTCGCACGACGGAAATCCGATCGCCGAAGGACTCCGCGATGCACTCGCTTTTCAAGAGGGTGATAAGGCACTCGTGCTCGGTGAGCGCCGATACATCGCATCGTTTCGACGCGGCAGCGAAGGCAAGCACGAAGGCGCTGCCTGCCTCGGCATGGACGTTACCGCAGCGTTCGAGCACCAGGCTGCGGCAACTGAAATGCAATCCAAATTGTTACAAATGCAGAAGTTGGAAAGCCTCGGCGTGCTTGCCGGAGGGATCGCCCACGACTTCAACAACTTGCTGACCGCAATTATTGGCAACGCAACACTCGCCCAACTTGAGCTCCCGGAAGACAGTTCGGTTCGCGCCACACTTCAAGACATTCTGCTCACCAGCAGACGCGCGGCAACACTTTCACGCCAGATGCTCGCTTACTCAGGCAAGGGTCACTTCGAAGTCAAGCATGTTGACCTATCACAACAGGTCAAGGAAATTGCACATTTACTTGAAGCGACAATTCCAAAGAAAGTTGAGGTCAAACTTGAGCTTTCCGAGGATGCGCTTGTAGTTGAGGTCGACGTCGCGCAGTTGCAACAGATCGTCATGAATCTGGTCATCAATGCGGCCGAGGCCATCGGTTCGCGGCCAGGCATCGTGACCGTACGCACGGGCGATCAAGAGGTTCTCGAGCCACCAAACGACGCCTTCGTCGATCCGAACACGTTCGCGCCGGGGCGTTACGTCTTCGTTGAGGTGAAAGACAACGGCATTGGCATGTCCGACGAGACGCGGGCCAAAGTCTTTGATCCCTTCTTCACAACGAAGTTCTCCGGACGCGGACTCGGTCTCGCCGCCGTACTCGGCGCCGTGCGTGGTCATCGCGGCCTCATTCACCTTGAAAGTACCCTCGGTGAGGGATCGACGTTCCGCGCGTTGCTACCGGCGAGCGATCAGCCTGTCGAACGCATCCGTTCTCAACCGCCCGTCGGTTTCCAAGGGAGCGGCGTGATCCTCATTGTTGACGACGAGAGCGTCGTTCGATCGGCCGCGCGCCGCATCTTGCAGCGCATGGGATTCGCGACGCTCGAAGCTACGAACGGCCGCGAAGCCGTCGAAGTGTTCGCTGCGCACGCGGACGACATTAGCGCCGTCATCCTCGACATGACCATGCCCGAGATGAGCGGCGACGAAGCGCTCCGTCAAATGCGCGCGCTTGACCCCGAAGCAGTCGTCTTGGTTTCGAGCGGCTACAACGACGTCGAGGCCAACTTTAGCGACTCACCCCCAAACGGCTTCCTGCTTAAGCCATACACCCCCGCGGAACTGTCCGAGCGCCTGCGCAAGGCGATACGAATTCGCGACGAGGGCTGACGCCAACCGGGTAACCTCGCCACGCGATGGCGACCAAAATTCCCTTCACATCGTACCAGAAGAAGCTGTTCTTGTTTCTCGGCGTCGCCTGCTTCTTCGAGGGCTACGACTTTTTCGCTCTGTCGCAGCTGCTGCCAAACATTCGCAAGAGCTTCGACTTATCGCCGTTCGAAGGTGGCGTGATGCTCACCGTCGTCAACTTCGGCACGATGCTCGCGTATCTGCTTGTCCGCAAGGGCGACCGTTGGGGACGCAAGCCGCTGATGACCGTGACCATCATTGGCTACTCGCTCTGCACATTCGCAACCGGTCTCGCGCCCAACGCGGTCGTCTTTGCCCTCGCGCAACTCGCTGCACGCGTTTTTCTGATCGGTGAGTGGGCGATCAGCATGGTCTACGCAGCAGAGGAGTTTCCGGCAGAAAGACGAGGAATGGTCATCGGAGTCATTCAGGCCTCGACCAGTTTGGGCGGTATCGTGTGCGCGGGCCTGGTACCGATCCTGCTCAAGAATCCGTTCTTCAAGGAGCCCTTCAACTGGCGATTTGTCTATCTCTCGGCGATCGTTCCGCTCGCGCTCATCGCATACCTAAGGCGCGATTTGCGCGAGACGACACGTTTTCTTGCACGCAAGGCCGAGGGCATCATCGATGACGCCCCCGACGCGTTCCGCATTTGGAAGAGCGCCTCGACGCGCGGCTGGATGCTCAAAGTCTCGTTGCTGTGGTTTCTGACGTACGCAGGGTCATCGACTGCGGTCACCTATTGGAAGGAGTATGCCATCGGCGAAAGCGACTTTGCTCTCCTCAAAGATGCGCTCGAGAGAGACGCGGCCGTAGGCAGGGCGATTTCGATAGCGGCGATCGCGGCCATGCCCTTGGTGTTCGTGGCGGGTAAGCTCATTGACGTTCTCGGGCGCCGCGTTGGCGGTGCGGTCATCTACACTGTGGGCGCCGCAGGCATCGCCGGCGCGTACACCCTTCGTGACAAGCACCACCTGACGTTCGTGCTCATCTTCGCGATCTTTGGGGCAACGGCGGTCCTGTCCGTCATGAACGCCATCACAGCGGAACTGTTTCCCACGGAGCTTCGAGCTGACGCTTATGCTTGGTGCAATAATCTCATCGGTCGCATCGGTTACGTCCTCGCGCCCCTGCTCGTCGGATGGCTCGCGGGCCCGACCCACTTTGGAAAATATGGCCCCGTCGTCGCGTTCACGCCGGTTGCCCTCATCCTCGCCATCGTTCTCGTCTTCATTCTTGTGCCCGAAACAAAAGGCAAGGAACTTGACGATAAGAATTTTGCACACTAGCGGTAGGCGCACGTTCCCCTAGGAGCGCGAAGGCGGCCCCTGATACCTCGGGGTTACTGACTCGTTGCGTCTCAATACCGCATCCTTTGTCAGGAGCTCGCACTAGAGGCGGCAAGCCCCCCATACTCGCGCGCATGCGCACACTCAGTAAAGGGCTCGCGATCGCGTCAATCGCAGGAGGCGCGTTCATCGCGTGTGGAACGTCCCCGAACGGTAGCCACACCGATGCTGGAATCCTCCCGCTGCAGGGGAGCGACGGCAGCGCCTTGGGCAGCGACTCCGGCGTGTTCGCCGCAACCGACGCGGACGGCAATGACACTGCTTGCAAGAAGATGGACCTCCTCTTCGTCGTCGACGATTCGGGTTCCATGAATCAAGAGCAAGCGAACCTCGCCGCAAACTTTCCAAAGTTCATCGAAGTGCTCAACAAGTTCGCGACGAAGAACGGCGACCCCATCGACTACCGCATCGCGGTCACAACGACCGGCGTCGATCTCAGTATCTCGCAAGAGATTCTCGGCATCGTCGTGCCCAGCCAAACGCAGAAGGGCGACAATGGAAAGTTCCGCACCAACGCGAGCATGTCGCGTAGCTGGCTCGAGCGCAGCGACGCGAACATCTCGTCAACGTTCTCGACCATCGCAGCCGTCGGCACGAGCGGTCCAGGTTGGGAGATGCCACTTCAAGCCGCCCGTCTTGCCTTGCGCGAGCGACTTGGCGACAGCAACAAAGGGTTCGTTCGAGACGACGCTCTTCTCGGCGTGGTCTATCTCACCGACGAGGAAGACTGCTCCGTCGGAACGCCCAGCGCAAAACTCACCGGATCGCAAACGTGTGCGGACATCTCGGAAGACCCCGCCAATTTCGTCAAGTATTTTGACGAACTCAAGAAGGGTCACGACCGCTGGGCCACGGCGGTCATCGCAGGAGCAAGCGACTGCACTTCGGCGTTCGGAAACGCGCAAGAGGCCAAACGCTTGAAGAGCTTCGTCGCACAGACCGGCAAGACCGGCGTGTTCAGCTCGATCTGCGACGGGGATCTCTCAGCGGCCCTCACCAAGGCACTGCAAACCTTCGACGCGGCGTGCAAGAACTTCACGCCTGCGCGATAGACCACTTCTCGCGTATGACACGCGGGGGTTCATCCCTCGATGTCGTTCACGCCCGGGATTTTCTTCACGTCGCGCTTCGCAGTACGCCACGCGCGCTGCACAACCCACGATAATGAGCGATTGAGGCGGTGCGCTTCGAGCTTCATCTCTGAGAGCATCGCTTCAGGGAAATAGAGACTCTGCTTGCGCCCATCCGTCTTTGGTGCCGGTTTGTCGCTTGGGGGTCCGTTCTTCGTCGTCACCGCAAAGCCTCCTCGATGAAGCGCCGAGCGTAACGTGAATCGCGATGCAAAAGAACGGCTAATACGCGGTGCCTGCGAGGCGCCTAACGAGGCCCAATTTCGGCTAGTCTGTCGCGATCGCATGCCGACGTACCCACTGTCAGAGCTCCTCAAGAACCGCATCGCCATCATCGACGGCGCGATGGGCACCATGATTCAGCGGTACAAGCTTGGCGAGAGCGACTATCGCGGAGAGCGCTTCAAGGATCACTCGCACGATCTCAAAGGCGACAACGACATATTGGTGCTTACGCGCCCCGACGTGATCAAGAGCATTCACGACGAGTACCTCGCTGCCGGCGCTGACATCATCGAAACGAATACCTTCAGCGCCACGAGCATCGCACAAGGCGATTACGCAACGGAATCCGTCGTTCGCGACATGAACGTTGCCGCAGCTCAGATAGCGAAGGACAGAGCCGCATACTATACGAACCAAAACCCTGACAAACCGCGCTTCGTCGCCGGCGCACTTGGCCCGCTCAACCGAGCGCTCTCGCTTTCCCCCGACGTGAGCGATCCGTCGTTTCGCGCGGTCACGTTCGACCAGGTCCACGCTTCATACAAAGAGCAGGTCGAGGGGCTCATCGATGGCGGAGTCGACGTCCTTCTCGTGGAAACCATCTTTGACACCCTTAACGCGAAGGCCGCACTGGTTGCGATCGAGGACGTGTTTGAGCAGCGCGGGTTGCGCCTCCCAATTCTGATCTCGGTCACCATTACGGATCGCAGCGGGCGCACGCTATCGGGCCAAACCGTCGACGCTTTCTGGACAAGTGTCGCCCACGCCAAGCCGCTCAGCGTCGGCATTAATTGCGCTCTTGGCGCGAGCGACATGCGCCCGTATCTCATCGAACTTTCGAAAATCGCGTCGACGTTCATCAGCTGCTACCCGAACGCCGGACTTCCCAATGCCTTCGGCGAGTACGACGAACAACCCGAGACAACCGCGAAATTGCTCGCCGATTTCGCCGACGAAGGATTGGTCAATTTGGTTGGCGGTTGCTGCGGCACTACGCCTCCTCACATCAAGGCTATCGCGACCGCATTCGAAAAGAAGAAGCCGCGATCCGTACCCAGTTCCGTCCACGCAACGCGTTACTCCGGCCTCGAAACGCTTACGATCGAGCGCGACGCAAATTTCATGATGATCGGCGAACGTACAAACGTAACCGGTAGCAGCAAATTTGCTCAGCTCATCAAAGAGGGCAATTTTACCGAAGCCGTGAGCGTTGCCGTTCAACAGGTCAACGGCGGCGCAAACCTGCTCGACATCAACATGGACGAAGGCATGCTCGACTCCGAGCGTGTGATGGTCACGTTTCTTAACTATCTCGGAACCGAGCCCGACGTAGCGAAGATTCCCTTCGTCGTCGACAGCTCGAAGTGGTCGGTGTTGCAGGCCGGCATCAAGTGCATCCAAGGCAAGGCCGTCGTCAATTCGATCAGCTTGAAGGAAGGCGAAGCTGACTTTCTCGAGAAAGCCAGAACAGTTCACAAGTTCGGCGCCGGCGTCGTCGTCATGGCTTTCGACGAGCAAGGCCAAGCTGAAACGATCGAACGAAAGGTCGCCATCTGCGAACGCGCGTTTCGTCTGCTCACGGAGAAAGTGAACTTTCTTGCCGAAGACATCATCTTCGATCCGAACGTTCTAGCGGTCGCTACCGGCATCGAGGAGCACGCCGAGTTCGCCAAGAACTTCATCGAGGCAACGCGCATCATCAAACAGCGATGCCCGGGCGTGAAGGTCAGCGGTGGCATCAGCAACTTGAGCTTCTCTTTCCGTGGCAATCAAGTCGTGCGCGAGGCGATGCACTCAGCGTTTCTGTACCACGCGATCGCCGCCGGGCTTGATATGGGCATCGTCAACGCCGGCCAGCTCGTGGTCTACGAGGACATCCCGAAAGATCTCCTTGAACGCGTCGAAGACGTTCTTTTCAACAGGCGACCTGACGCGACAGAGCGATTGGTCAACTTTGCTGACTCGGTCAAAGGCAGCGGCAAGAAGAGAGAAATCGACGCAGCCTGGAGGGACGGACCCGTCGAGCAACGGCTCTCGCACGCGCTCGTGCACGGGGTCGTCGAGTTCATCGAAGCCGACGTAGAAGAGGCACGTCAGAAGTACAGGCTCCCGCTCGAGATTATCGAGGGGCCGCTCATGAACGGTATGAAGGTTGTTGGCGATCTCTTCGGTGCGGGAAAAATGTTCCTGCCCCAAGTCGTTAAGAGCGCCCGTGCGATGAAGCGTGCCGTCGCTTACCTCCTTCCATTTATGGAGCCGGGCGAAGGGGAGACAAAGCAGAAGAAGGGCAAGGTCTTGCTCGCCACGGTGAAGGGGGACGTTCACGACATCGGGAAAAATATCGTCGGCGTCGTGCTCGGGTGCAACGACTACGACGTTGTCGACATGGGTGTCATGGTGGCGGCGAACAAAATTCTCGACACCGCCGCCGCGGAGGGAGCCGATTTCATTGGCCTCTCGGGACTCATTACGCCTTCGCTCGACGAGATGGTTTTCGTCGCCAGCGAAATGGAAAAACGAAAGTTACAAATTCCCCTTCTGATCGGGGGCGCCACGACGAGTAGGCAGCACACCGCCGTACGCATCGCTCCCGCCTACTCGGGTCCGACCGTTCATGTTCTCGACGCTTCGCGCGCAGTGGGAGTCGTTGCGTCGCTGCGCGATGTTAAGCAGAACGTCGCGTTCGTCGAACATACACGCGAGGAGCAAGCGAAGCTCCGACGCCTCTATGCCAACAAGCGCAACCGCGCGCTCTTGCCGCTCGCCACTGCGATCGAAAATAAGAAAGCCATCGAGTGGACGGCCGAGGACATCGCGAAGCCAACATTCACGGGGCGACGCGTGATCGAGGCTTCTATTTCCGAACTGCGCCCATACATCGACTGGACTTTCTTCTTTACGGCTTGGGAGCTTGTCGGCAGGTACCCGGCAATCCTCGAGCATCCCGAGCAGGGCAAGGCCGCTCGTGAGCTCTTCGAGAATGCAACGACGCTGCTCGACGAGATCGAGAAAGACGGTTCGCTCAAGGCACGTGGCGTCTACGGCTTTTGGCCTGCATCGAGCGACGGCGAGGACATCGTCCTCTTCAAAGACGAAGCGCGCAATTCTGAACTCTTGCGATTTCCAATGCTCAGACAGCAGGTCGTGAAGACGGACGACGCGCCGTACCTTTCACTGGCTGATTTCGTCGCCCCCAAAGAAAGCAAGTTTCTTGACTACATCGGCGCTTTTGCGGTTACGGCGGGCATCGGCACCGACGAGCTCGCGCGCAAGTTCGAGCGTGCCCTAGACGACTACAACGCGATTATCGTCAAGGCGCTTGCCGATCGCCTCGCCGAGGCATTCGCTGAGATGCTCCATCAGCGAGTGCGCTCCGAATGGGGGTACGGAAACGCGGAAGACTATGCGCCAGGAGAGCTCATCTCAGAGCCGTACCGTGGCATTCGGCCGGCATTCGGCTATCCGGCGTGCCCCGATCATCAGCTCAAGCGTCGGCTTTTCGATCTCCTGGACCCGACGCCGCTGGGGTTGTCGCTCACCGAGTCCTGTGCCATCTGGCCCGCAGCAAGTGTCAGCGGGCTCTATCTCGCGCACCCGGAAACCAAGTATTTCAATGTGGGACGCATCGATCGTGAACAAGCCGAGGATTACGCAAGACGCATCGGGCAACCTGTTGCCGAGACCGAAGCGTGGCTGCGCCAGAACCTCGCATACGAGACCACGTAGTCCCCGGCCTCGGCTCTCCCTTGCGCTATCGTGAGTTCTCCCATGCTGTCGCGCCGCACGGCACACGCCTCTGAAATCAATCCCTTCTTCTTGTCGCTCACCATGCGCCGACTCGAAGGGCGCGAGACAATCGATCTGACGGTAAGCAATCCGACCGATCTCGAGTTTCCGTACAACGAAGACGCGATTCTTGCAGCTCTCTCCGATCGACGCACCTTGCGCTATGAACCTGATCCGTTTGGGTTGCCCCACGCGCGATCGGCTGCGGCATCGACACTCGGTGCACCAGCTTCACAGGTCGTGCTCACGACGAGCACAAGCGAGGCCTATTCGTTACTGTTTAAGTTACTTTGCGATCCAGACGACGACGTTCTCATTCCAGAGCCGAGCTATCCGCTCTTCGAGCACCTCGCGCAGTTCGAGAGCGTGCGCATCGTGCCCTACCGTCTTCTGTACGATGGATCGTGGCACGTCGACCTCGACTCGATTCGTCGCGCGATAGGTCCGCGCACGAGAGCCATCGTCATCGTCAACCCGAATAATCCCACCGGCAACTACGTCAAGCGGGGCGAGCTGCACGCGATAGCGGAGCATGGTCTGCCGATCATCAGCGACGAAGTCTTCGCCGAATACAACTTGCGGGAGGTCCCCGATCGCGTGCGCTCGGCGATCGAAATCGATGCCGAGCTGGTCTTCGCGCTTAGCGGTCTATCGAAGCTCTGCGCCCTTCCTCAGATGAAAGCCGGCTGGATGGCCGTGACGGGTCGCAGCGAACGCGTCGAGGAAACGCTGTCGCGACTCGAGCTTCTGCTCGATAGCTACCTTTCGGTTGGAGCACCAGTTCAGCACGCGCTCTCTCGTTTGATTCGTCTCGGCGAGACAACGCGCAGCGGCATTCGGACGCGTATTCGAGCGAACTACCATCGCGCCATCGCGACGCTGGCAAACTCGCCAGCGTCAGTGCTCGACGCCGAGGGTGGATGGTACGCCGTCATTCGTTTGCCTCGTGTCGACACTGAAACGAATCTCGCGCTCCAGTTTCTGGAAGAACACGGTGTGTTCGTTCACCCTGGGCATTTCTTCGATTTTCTCGACGAGCCATACTTCGTCGTGAGTCTGCTCGCACCCGAGATCGAGTTCGATCGCGGCATGATCGAGTTACGCAAGATGGTTGACCACCTGTAGCTTGACCGTCCTGTCGCGATGGGTTCCTCTCACCTACGAGGGAACGAATGCGAAGCTACGTGATATTGTCACTCATGATGTTACTTTTAGTAACGGCAGGATGCTCACTCCGCACTAGCACTAGCGTTGGCAACGACGCGAGCGATACCAATCCGGCGGGTTGCGACTCCGTCAAAGCGAGCTGCGATCTACCGACGTCGGGCCCCGGCGGCGTGAGACTCTGTGTCGAGTACGGGTCTGCCACATCGACGCAAGCGCTTAGCGACGCGGAGACGACTTGCAAAAGTGCGCAAGGAGCGGCCTGGGACACGAAGCCATGCACGACATCGGGACAAGTAGCAGGGTGTCGTCTGTCCAACGGGCTCTCGTGCTCCACGTCTTGGGCTTACGCGCCCGCGACAAAGGACATCGTCGAAGGCGAATGCGCGCCGAAGGGTGGAACGACGATCGCTCGCTAGCGCGTCATCGTCGACCACTCGCTCGTCTTCGGATCGAACGCAAGCATCGTCGGGAGCGGTGGTGGGGTTGTACTCGATGGTCCTTTTGCACCACCAAGGACGAGGATGCGTCCGTCTGGCCCGAGGACGCTTGCGATCCAAGCGCGTGCTTCGGGCATGGACGGCACCGCGCTCCACGTGCCGCTCGTCGGGTCGAGCGACTCGACGTCGTCCATAAATCCACCCTCACCAATACCACCCGACGCATAAATGCGGGCGTCCGCGCCAACCGTCGCTCCGAACCAGTAGCGCGCAAACTTGAGCGACGGCCCGACCGTCCACGTGCCCTTGCTCGTATCGAACACTTCGACCACTGACATCGGCGTTGGAACAGGTTCGGCGTCACGGCCTCCGATCGCGTAGAGCCTTCCGTCAATAACCTTGACTATCGAAAGCGAAAAGCGGCTCGTTGGCATGCTCGCGGCTTTGGCCCACGTCTTGGTCTCAGGGGAGTAAACCTCCACGATGGCAGAAGGAACGCCGTCGAGTACGCGTCCACCGATCGTATAGAGCAACTTGTCCGGACCAAACGCCGCTCCGAGACCAAGCCGCGCGGTTGGCAGGTCGGCGATAACCGTCCACGAGTCGGTCGAAGGCGAGTACATTTCGACAGACGCAACGGGGGTCTTCCCATCCGCGGTGCCGCCAATGACATAGACGTTACCGCTCGCGTCGGTCGCCGTCGCGTGCCCATAGCGGGGCGCGCTCGCACTCACGCCTCGCGACCAAACATTGGTGCTCGGATCGTAAGCTTCCATCGACGACGACACACCCGCCATTGTGAGCCCATTGAACACGCGAATTCGGCCGTCCGGCGCCGCCGATGCACCGAGCAAGCTGCGCCCCAGCGTCATCGACCCCAGCTCCGCGGGAGGAGCGGCGTCCACCGCGCGCGAGGCATCACCACCGTCAAGCGTTGGCGACGGCGCATCCCCGTCCGTTGATGCGGCGCTACCTTGCACAACGCCGGAGCAGGCCACGGCAGACGCGAGCGACACGGAACAGAGAATCTGAAGGGACTTCATGTGGGGGACGCTAGAAGCAGCGCCCCGTCCATGCTGCGCGAATCGTGCGCAATCGACAGGTGATTGTTGCGGTTATTGGTGGCTACTCTAGAAACTGTAAACCACGTTGACATTCATCAGCGTCACGCGAGAATTGTACTCGCCTGCCGCGCTCGGTGACTTTGAGGGCGCGACGTATCCGTAGAGGTAGCTGTCGTTCACCGTCACGCTGAGGTACTGAATATGGGTGAAGCTGCCCGCAAGCGCGACGTGCGGTGAGACCTTGTAGCGCGCGCCAAGCGTTCCATAGATGTTCATCGCGTCATAAGCGCTCGGATCCATGGTGCTTTTCGGGACCGCGGCCGTTCCCATGCCGAGGCTCCCAAACAACTCAAGCGGCTCGAGTGGCCAGAAAGCGGCCCCAGCGCGGATGCCGAAGGCGTCCTTCCACCCGCGTGGAACGCCCAAGACAACCTGCGCAGCATCGGCCTTGCCGTCCGACTCGAGTTCACAAGGCTGCCCCGGCTTTACGACACAGTTGCGATTGAACACGCTCCAACGTTCCAACTGCGCGTCAGCACGAAGTTCCACCTTTGGCGTTACGCGGTAGACGGCGCCGAGGCGCACCACGTCGGGCAGTCGCTGAATGAGCTCGACATCCATCGGCGTCGCCTTCGCAGCATTCGAACCGAACTGCTGATCAAGCGTGCCCTTGAGGCGCATATCTTGACCAAAATTGGCGGGCGCCATGTACGAGAGGCCAAGGCGCAACTTTCCGTCCTCGCTCGGCTCCCAGTAGACGCCTCCTCCCATCGTCATACCGATCCCAGACGTCTCGAGCAGCGAGCGTCCCTCGAGCAGCGCGCCGTTCGGGCCCAGCACATCATCGGATCCGTCCACGTTGCGAGCCCTGATGCTGTTCACGTTGCTGTAAATGAAACTCGCACTGACACCAATACTCAGTCGAGCCGACTCAACGCGATACGCAAACGCTAGGGTATTGAAGAGATTGAGCGCTCGTCCTGAGATGTTCGACCATCGTTGGGCCCCATCGACCGCACCTTTTGCATACGGCTCATTCTCGAATTCGCTCACCTTGTTCCACTTGAGCGACCCGCCGAAGGGTACGTACGACGCAAAGCCGAGGCGAAGACTCTTCGTCCCAAAGTCGGTCACAACGCCGACATAAGGAGACGCGAGAACGTTGTCGGCTGCGTTCTTTCCGGTGTTGTACTTGATGTAGTTCGGATCGTTGACGGTCGCCGGATCGCTCGGCGAAAGCGCTGACGTGGGACGCGTGTAATCGATGTGCCGAAGAGCAAGAACACCGTCTGCAATGATGTGGGTTCCCCGAATGCCACCCAATGCCCCAGGGTTGAAATACACGGCATATGGAGTCGCAAGCGCGGGGTGACCGTGATCGGCGCCGAATCGACTCGTCAAGAAACCTGACGCTTGGGCTTGTTCTTCGACGAACGTTGAGAGAGCAGCAAGGGAGAGGATGTGGCCGATGCCGAACGCTGCGGCGAGTCGCAGGCGACGAGAGACGATCATGTCGAGTACTTTGTCTCAAATATGACCAAAACGGATCTCTTTTTTTTTCGCAAGCAGTGACATACTGGGCCACATGGGTTTCTCGCTCTCAACTCGCTGCACGGCGGCATCGGTTCTATTGGGCACGCTCGTCACTGCGTGCGTCGCCGCTCGCGACCAATACGACGAATATCTCGATCGATCGGCCGGCGTCCGCGGCAAGGATCCGACCGCAGTGGAAGCCGGCGTGTTCGATGGTGCACCGCCAACGACGGCTTTCAGCGGAACCTATGCCATCGCTTGCTTGCCCAATTTGCTGGCGGGGCGGGTCGATCGTGCGCTGCACTTCATCGCGAAGGTCAAGTTCGATGGCACGAAGCTCAGCGTTGAACTGAGAGGCATGGACAAGACCGCGACGAATCTAAGCGGCGGCATCGGTGAGACGTACAGCGCGACCTCGACCGTTTCCCCAAGCGCAAAGTTCCTTTGGGACTTTGGCAAGCCCAAGTTTCCGCGGGAGTTCAACACGATCCGAGACGAGGACGTCGAATTCAGCAGCGCGACGATGGACGGCATTCTGATCGGCGAGAAGAAATTCTGCGCCGAGCTCGGCGGCCAGATCATTAAGCCCAGCGTGGTCGAACTCGGCGAAACAACCGACGTCTGCCTCATCGAACAAGTGGCAAGCGAGACGGCGTCCTTCCCTCAGTACGAGCGCGACGACTTCGCTTGCCCGTTCAAGACAACCACATCTGACGCCGGCGCTGACGCACCTCCGGATGTTGGCATTGACGCCGTCTCCGATGCTGGCGAGCAGTGATCAAAAGGTAAACTCTTTTGACGATAAAGGCGCTTTACTGGCGCGCGGTGCCGCAACGTGTTTGCTCGTGCGTCGCACGTGGGCTTGACTCTGCTGCATTCGGCTAGCCCAAACTAGGGATGCCCACTGCTCTCTTTCGTGGGTACGATGCATGGTCGATGCTCGAGAAGCCCGCCTACTACATCGCTTTCGTCACGGTCGTGACGCTCCTCCTACTCGGCTGGTCGCGCATCGTGCGCCGCATCGTCGATCAAAGCATGGGCCCGGCCAGGCAAAACGCCGCGTACGCATTGCTCGAAGCCGGACGCGTCGTTGGTATCTTCAGCGTCAGTGCTGCGGTCGTCACTGACTGTGTGCACGGCGAGAGCGCAAAGAGCGACATCATGTGGGTTGCCATTTTTGGGCTCACCTCCGTGGTGCTACTCGAGGCGACGGCAAAGCTGGGTGTCTACTTTCTCATGCGCGGGAATCTTCCCAAACAGATCACCGAAGGAAACGCCGCTGCGGGCCTCGCCGGTGGTGCTCAATACGCAGCCACCGGCATCATTATGAGCCAGTGTATGACGGGCGATAGCTTGAGTGCGTTCGGGATCTCGTTCGCCTTCTTCGTAATCGCGAAGGTTACATTGCATTTGCTCCTCGCTGCGTTCCGTTTTGTGACGCGCTACGACGACGGCGAAGAGATCATCGGAGAGAACGTTGCCGCCGCGGTGAGCTACGCCGGTGCGACGATCGCGCTTGCGCTCATTATTGGACACGCGGTCTCGGGCGACTTTCAAGGATGGCCGATGTCGCTTCGAGGGTACGCAATCTCGATCGTCTTCGCGCTGGGTCTCCTACCCGTCAGAAAGGTAGTCGTCGAAGGTCTATTTATGGGACGCGCTGGACTCGACGCGGCCGTCGCGCAGGAGCGCAACGTAGGCATCGCCGGCCTCGAAGCGGCTGCATACGTGGGCACGGCCTTCCTGCTGAACGCGATCCGATGAGCACGGAGTACCTCGCGCTTGCCGACAAACTGCGAAGCACGCGCATCATCAGCGACCCTTGGTTCGAAGGAGAGGCGCGCTTTCGTCTCGAACCAGAGATCCTCTCGCCCGAAGACGCCCATGCGTTAGCCGAGGCGGCGAGCGCTGTCGTCGGTGCGTTCGGCGAAATCGCGATGCTCGCGCAAGACGACGAATCGATCATCGACGCAGCGGCCATGAGCCCGCACCAGCTCATGATGTGGCACGCCTCGCAGCCGCTTTGGCACGGGATCGCGCGCGCGGACGTGTTTCGGACGAAGGACGGTCGCATTCAGGTGTGCGAGGTCAATAGCGACACGCCGAGCGGAGAGGCGGAAGCTGTGGTGCTCAACGAAGTGCTTTGGCAAGCGCCGCTGATCAATCCCAACGCGCGGCTCGAGCACCGATTCTGCCGCATGCTTGGGCAGATGACCGAACACCTAGTCGGCAAAAAAATTGAGAGCATCGGCATCGTGTATCCGACTGAGATGAGCGAGGACCTCTCGATGGTCGCGCTCTATCAACAATGGTTTCAGCTCCGAGGGTGGAAGGTAACGCTTGGCTCACCTTACAACCTCGCCCGCGATTCGTCCGGCCGCCTCACGATGTTTGGCGTTCCTTGCGATGCAATCGTCAGGCACTACAAAACCGATTGGTGGAGCGAACGCGAAGCCGCGTGGGACGACGCTGAGCCTATCGCCGACGCGGAACCTCTCGACGAGCCCCTCGCCGCGATTTTGGGCGCAGTACTCGATGGCAAAGTGGCGGTCGTCAATCCGTTTGGATCGGTCTTCACGCAGAACAAGCGAACCATGGCCCTTCTTTGGGAACGTCGTGCATCGCTCTCTGTCGCGGCGCGAAGCGCGGTCGAAAAGTATATTCCCTTTACGATGCGTCTTGAAATGTGCCTCGATGAGTTACGACATAATCGCGCCGGCTGGGTGCTAAAAAACGACTACGGGTGCGAAGGTGATCACGTGATCATCGGCCAGGCGACCGATCGGGAAACCTGGGAGGCATCGCTTCAGCACGCCCTGCCGCGTAAATGGATCGCTCAGCGTTACTTTGAAGCCGACACAAGAGACGATGGCCTTCATGTCAACTACGGCGTCTACGTCGTTGGAGGCGAAGCAGCGGGTTTTTTTTCGCGCGTGCAATCAAGTGCGACTGATGCGTACGCTAAGACAGCGGCTACCTTTGTCGACGGAGAGATCTCGGCATGAGCGACGATCCAAAGAAGCCTCCTTACGGACCCCCAAGCCCCTACGGTCCCAGACCCCAAGGGAACTCGCCATACGGTGCACCACCTTACGGCCCACCCGTCGGCGGCGCACCTCCTGGGTATGGGCCGCAGGGTAGCGGGCCTGCCGGTGGGGGCGGCGGCTTACCACCGTACCGCGGAGCGGCCGAGATGCCACCCGGATACGGAGAGCCGCGCTACCCACAGGGCCCCGTTCCGGATGCGACATTTCGTCGTCTTGCCTTCTTCAACGAAGACGAAGGCGTCGGCGCACGCTGGTGGCAGCAGCAGCTCGCATCCGCTGGCAACCCGATGTCGCGACGCAGCGCACTTACTAAGATGGCTCTCATCGGAACAGCGGTGGGCGCAACCCTCGCAGCGGGCTCATGCGTCGCGATCGCTATCGGCACGAGCGCGACGCAAGACGTCGAAGCCAACCTCGATGCGCTCGACGTACAAAAGGCGGAAGGATGGGACGTCGGTGTCATTGGACAGCTTCCGCTCTTTCCCGCAGCAACTGAAATAGACGTCAACAACAGCGGTTCGTGGAAGAGCGCACTTGATTCACTCGATACATCGCTAAAACCGGAAACTGCTGGTTACCAACCTTACTACGTGCCGACGCTTTTTCAGGTCCTTGGATCTTCAAATGGAAGCGGACTCAAGAGCGCGATAAGGCCGATCCTGACCGCCGAAATGGATGCCGCGTTCGCGCGCGGCAAGGCGCTCGCGTCCTTGTTCGACGATCAAGCCCGTGTGGCGCTCGTCATCGACTTGCCTGGCCCCGAGGCCATTGCGTTCGCCGCGGGAGCCGCCGAGCGATTTGAGCCCGTTTTCGTTTTTGACAACTGGCCGCATCCGCTCGGTGTTGTACCCGCGCATCTCACGCTTGCCGCAGCGCTTTATTTTCACGCAATATTCGCGGCGACAAGGAAGAGCGCGTCGAAGCGCGCGCCCGCGTTCGTTCTTGATCGCAATCGCCTCGCTTCGTACGGCGATGAGACCGCTCAGTTCGACAATCGCTATATGGCGAAACTTCCTCCATCGGATCGGCTTTCGTCGATGGCAAAGAACATCTTATACGTAACTCCCACGGATACGACGGTTACGGCCGCACAAGAACTCGACGACATCAACGACGATCTCGTCGCGTTTGCGAAGCAGGGCCTCGACGTGCGCGCGGTCGCGATCACGAGCTTTCTCGCCCCCGATGGTAGCGTTCCGACAGCGAGCCTACTCGGCGACGCTGGAGTGCCGACCCCTACCGGGAAACTCGGCAAAGACGGGGGGCCAAAAGACGCGAGCCTTGATGGTCAAGTTGCTGAACCAGATGTTGGAACCGCTCCGCTCACGATGAACGCAGGGATGGCCAACGCGGACGCTGGCGTAGACGCTGGCGCATACGTGCCTCGCTCGCCTCGC
Organism: Myxococcales bacterium; assembly: GCA_023248735.1. Taxonomy (GTDB): domain Bacteria; phylum Myxococcota_A; class Polyangia; order Polyangiales; family Polyangiaceae; genus JAHFDX01. The sequence goes on along the minus strand of JAHFDY010000021.1, from coordinate 8,245 downwards.
CACTCCACAACCGTTTACTACTATGGAGGCTACCCCCATACGCATTGGTACTTTTGGCACACGTACTCGTGGTACTCGCCGCCCGCTGCTCGCTATGCCACCGCGCCAAGACTGACCGGTGTCGCGTCGGCGTATCGTCCCATCAGCCGTCCGACAATGTTCTCAAGTCGCGCGATCGGTGGAAGTTCGAGCGGAATCGGGAGGGCAAAGCCCACCGGCTTCGGTCGAGTCTCGGTGCTTCAAGCCCACGGCGGAGGGCCGGTTACCGCTACCCGTTTCGGCGGCGGTGGACGATCGTACCCCAGTGGACGCAGTGGTTCATGGGGACGCTCAGGCGGCTGGGGAGGAACTTCGTAAGCTATGGACTATACATTTTTCGCCATTCAAATCGTCATTCGTACCTACCCCGGTGACAATTTCAGAACGCGTCTTCACGAGGTTCTTGCAGAGTCGCCCGCGGAACAGTCCATCGCCGACAAGCGCATCTTCTACAAGCGCTACACGGGCCTCTTGCTCGAACAGATGCCGCACTACGAGATGGGCTTTTGGGACTACATCCCCAAGCCGCGAGAAGCCGAGCGCGAGTTCGACAAGTGGTGCAGCGAGATCGAGGGCAGCATGGCCACCGAGAGTGAGGAAACGGGCGAAACACACGACGAGGTCACGCGGCTCGAGTCTCGCAAAGACTACATTGTAACCACGATGGTATTCTTAATGCAGCAGGGGGGAAACGCCGACCTCACCGTCGCCGAGCGTGCGGACATCCCAGAGCATCTTTGCGACACACGGCAAACCTACGCACAGCTCTTGTCGACGATCCCTATGATGAGTTTTGCGAGCGTGCGCGCAGATGCGGTCTACTTGGTTCCTGGAACAGACGCAGACGGCTTTTCACTTGACGACTTGCACGGTGGCGGTTGGGAGTACCTTACGCCGCTCACGTGAGGTTCATGAATTTCCGTCCCGCAAACGCGCATGCCGCCGGGGCGAGCAACGGTCTCTCGGCGTCAACCTTCGGGTTTCTTGGCGCTTACGTATAGATCGGGATTTGAGGGAACCTGCTTGTCCCAAGCATGGTCGTGGATGCGCCCACTTCGACGCTCAACAACGCGGCGTTGCTCGTACCAAGGGACGCTGCTTGCGCGCGTAATCGCGAGTGAAATGGTCGCTACGAACGCAATGATAATCACAATGACGATCCAACCGATCGACGCCACCGCGCTCACTCCGATCGAATGGATGAATCGAGCAAACGGCACGTACCGAAAGGGCACTTCAACAATTTTCTTCCGCCGTGCAGATTCATAGACTGAAGAGGTGACATCGTCTTTCAGTTTCGTGCCATCGGCGAGCTTGGCTTCCACGACATAGTGGCGCGTCGTCGAACGCTTACTGGTCGTGACAGAGGTGCTGGTGCCCGTAATCATCGCAATCTCGACTCTTCCGAAGAGGCATTGCACGTAGTACGAGCCGAACACGAAGAGCTGCACGAACGTAAAGAGCACGGCGAAAATGATCGCGCTCACGCGGTAAAATCTGCGCCACCTAGTGTAGCGCGTGGTCAAGCTACCCGACGACACGTCAACGGGCTCGAATCGGCTTCGCCGCATGACAAAGGGGGCTTCACCACCGCGGTAGGCCGTCGCACCGGAGCCCTCTCGTCCTTCACGCGAAAGCACACCACGGACCCAGACGCGCTCCCCAACGCATACCTCAGAAACGCGAGTTCGCTCGTTGTTCTTCCAGTGCCCCGTCTCCAGATCGTCAACCAACTTAACTTTGTCGTCGGGCAGTACGAGAACGCGTTGGTCGTCGTCGAGTCGTACGTAAAATGGACGCACTTGGACGCGCCGTGCGGTCTCGCGCCAGACATGACTCCACGTGCGCTTATGCTCCCGCTCAGTACCTCTCTGGTCGATCTCGAATCGAATGGCTGGCTCGCCGTCGTCGGTTTCGACACAGCCGCCCACGACGGTTGCACCCTCGCAGAACCCTGTGGGACCTCGCTCGACCTCCTCCGCGTGCACGCACCGCCTTCGGTAGACGAGAAATCGCGCGAGCGTGAAAGCGAAGAGCAGCGCGAGCCACCCACCCGCAATCGCAACCCAAACGGCAGAAGTCTCCGCGTCGAATGAGCCGGAGGGAACGAGGCCCATAACGCTTAGCGTGACTCGTAAACGCGCATCGCGGGTAGTTCCAAAGCAGTCAAGAAACCTCCCTTTCCGGCCCCCGTATCTAGACCCACGCAGCAGGGTCCTGCCCAGATGTCCGTCGGATCTTCAGGCGTGTAGCTCGACAACTCGGGCGGCAAGTACTCGGTCGCTGTGTGGCCGAAGACCACAAGCTTGCCCCGATAGTGGCGGAAGAAATCTTCGTCACGACACCAGAGCAGCGCCAGCTTCGACGTCACATCGGCCGGGTGAAGAAATCCCTTCTTTCCACGCGGCAAACCGGCATGGACGTAAATCGCATGATCGTCCTCGTAGTAAAATGGCAGCGTCGTCAGCCACGTCACGACGTCTTTCGGGAAAAACGATCCATCGAGGAGCAGTTTCTCTTCATCAGCCGTCGGGCGCTCGTCCTCCTGAGGCATCGGCCGCCCCATAAACGAACGAAGGGCCGCTAGACAACCATTGCCCGGAGGCGTCACGAACTCGGGCCAGCCGCTCTTGATGACCCTCAACCACGCGTCCTCATGGTTGCCTCGCAGCGCGATGACCTTTGAGGGACTCTGCTCCGCGAGGTTTCTCACGAACCCGATGACCTCGGCAGAAAACGGCCCGCGATCGATGTAATCGCCGACGAACACGAACGAGTCACCCTCCTCGGGATCGGGCAGACGATCGAAGAGAGTCTGCAGCGCGTAAAGGTCGCCGTGAATGTCGCCGATCGCGAACGTCCGCCCAGCCATCATCTGTCAGGGTCGCGAGAAGGCGCTGAAAGCGCAAGCCATTCCGGCTCCCTATGACCTGCCAGGCGCATTTTGCTGCCCTTCGCCACGCTGTGCAGGGCGCTAATTGCCGCGGTGGAGGCGCTACGACGGAAACTGCGTCGATTCGGTCTCCAGTTTGCGCACCACTTCGAGGGCGTTCTGCGCGTGACGGGTCACCATGAGCTGTGAGGAGTACGCGTATTGTATGACGCCTTCGCGATCGATAACGAAGGTCACTCGGCCCCGGATGAATCCCAAGGTGGGCTTAACACCGTAGGCTTCGGCAACGGTTCCTCCTGGATCGCTCAGCAGTTTCATCGGCAACTGGTGCTTTCCCGCGAATTTCTGGTGCGACTCAATGGAGTCCGCGCTCACGCCAAGGACCTCGGCCCCGGCGGCCATGAAGCGGCCATGGTTGTCGCGAAAATCACACGCTTCCGCTGTGCAACCGGGCGTATCGTCCTTCGGGTAAAAGAACAGAACGACCGTCTTCTTCCCGAGCAAATCAGCAAGGTTTACCCGGTCTCCCTCGGTGCTGGGTAGGTCAAACAGGGGTGCTCGGCTGCCAACTTCTAGCGTCATGGAATCCTCGATGCAGCGGTTTCGAAAGAGCGGCTGGCGGCATTTGACACGGACGCGGGGCCGATCGACCGTATCCATGTCACCGATCGGCCCCTTCTGCACGTACTTTGGTCCTCAACTGATGCAAGCGACCCCTCCGCCGAGACCCGACATTCCGTCGCAGATGCCCAAAATTCCTGGGCCGGCGCCGCTTCCTCACGATGTTGAGCCGGAGCCAGCTCCACGCATTCCGTTTTGGCTGCTCGCCGCGATACTGGTCATCGTTGTGATCGTCCTCGGCGTTGCGCTTGGAAAAAAGTAGCCGCCCGTGGAAGCTGATCGATCGCCGCCCAAATGCCGCGGGCACGAAGAGTCGGGCGAAATTGCGTGTCTGGCGCCACGAACAATGCCTCAAGCCATGCCTCAGCCGGAGGGCGGGACAGCACACCACCCAGATCGAAAAGCGCAATCGACGTGATACCCGACGCACCAACGACGGCGACGTCGGCCGCGAGCTCGTGGGGTCCGCGGTAGCTCGGTTCGTCGCCGAAAACTCCCGGCCCGATCAGCCCCACGGCGACCTCAGCGGCAGTTCCCCAACGCGCGCGCGCAGCATCGGCCCCGCACCGCAGCAGACCAAGCGCGTCTGAGCGCGAAACGAAGCCACGCGACCAGCCTTCGAGGAGCGATGTGTAGAGCATCGCACCATGCGTGCCATCGACCGGCTCGCGCGGAATACCAAGGAGCGCGCGCCAAGTAGCTGGATCGTGCGACGTCGCCACCATGGGGACAACCGCCGTTGCGAGCGCCACTCCTTGGGCTCGAAGCATGTCGCAGAGCGCGACGAACTCCGTTTCGACTTGCACGAGGCGCGCGCTATTTTCATCAACCAATTTGACAAAATGGCGCAAACTCGTGGGTCGATCAATTGCGGTGAGCATCTCCGCAAACGTCGGTTCCAGATCAAAGAGCACCTCGACGAGGGTCCATGACTCGCGCTTCGACAGTTCATAAATTTGATTGACCAATGCGACAAACGAGGTCGCCGTTGTCACATTGAGCCAACGTCCTTCTTCACGCGACAGCATTGGCCACACCGACACCCGCACACCGTGCCGCTCGGCGCTTTTCATCACGTGACGCACCTGATGCACCACGTCAGGCGTAACCGCGACAATCAGCTCGAGGCCGTAGGCCGCAAGGAGGCTCATCACGCGCCGGCTTGAGACCGTGTCGTAAGGCAAAAGCTCGCTATAAACCCGCCGTCGCACCGTTCTCCACGATACGCTGGTCTCATGCGAATTCTCTACGGCGTCGTTGGCGAAGGCATGGGACACGCGATGCGCTCACGCGTCGTGCTTGAACACCTCACCAAGCAGGGCCACGAGATCGTCGTGATGGCGTCCGGTAGGGCGAATGTGTTTCTTCAAAAGCACTTCGCCAATGTGAACAAGATCCACGGCTTTCACATGATCCTTGAGGAGAACCGTTTTCGGCTCGGGCGATCGGTCGTCTCCAACGTCGTGCAAGGGTTGACCGGCGTTCCCGAGAACATCGCCGCTTACTTCAAGATGATTCGCGACTTTTCTCCCGAACTCGTGGTCAGCGACTTTGAGTCGTGGACGTACGTGTTTGGAAAGACGCACCGTGTTCCGATCATCTCGATAGACAACATGCAGGCACTCAATCGTTGCACGCATCCAAAAGAGATCACAGAAGGGCACGAATCGTCGTTTCAGCTCGCAAAGGCCTTCGTGAAAAGCAAGTTGCCCTATTGCGATCACTACATGATCACAACCTTCTTCCGACCCGAAATTCGAAAGCCGAAGACAACGCTGCACGCCCCGATTTTGAGACCGGAAATCCTTGCTGCGAACGTGCGACCGGGCGACCACTTGCTCGTGTACCAAACCGCCGAGGGCAACGATGTCCTCGCGAAGACGCTAGCAAAAACCAAAATCGAGTGCCGCATCTACGGCATGCGTCGCGACCTTAAGGCAGAACAAGTTGAGGGGAACCTTCGCTATCAACCGTTCAGCGAAGACAAGTTCATTGACGACCTTGCGAGCTCACGCGCCGTCATCGCAGGAGGCGGCTTCACGCTGATGGGCGAGGCCGTGTACCTCCGAAAACCAATGCTCTCGGTTCCCATCGCAAAACAGTTCGAGCAGATCTTCAACGCGCGTTACCTCGAACACTTAGGCTACGGAAGGTTCGCCGAGTCGCTCGACGAAGAGACGCCGATCTACAATTTTCTCGACGCGATCGAGAGCTGCCAGGCGAGGCTCGCCTCGTATTCGCAAGACGGAAACAACGAGCTCTTCGCGTCACTTGACGGCCTCCTCGATCGCGCTGCCGGCGGAGTGCTCTAGCCTTGCTCCCTCCATCAACCACGGTTCCTCAAGCGATTCAGCTCGCGCGCTGGCTGAAGAATCCGGCGCAGGTACTCGAGGAGTCGCAAGCGCGCTTCGGCGATATCTTCACGCTGCGGATGTCTTACGTGCCCAACTTCGTCGTGGTGAGCGACCCGGAATTGGTCAAGGAAGTTTTCTCTGCAGGGCCCGACGAACTCCACGCCGGCAAGGCGAACGTCGTGCTGAAACCCTTTCTTGGCGAATACTCCCTCCTCATGCTCGATGGAGCCGAGCATTTGCGACAACGCAAGTTACTTTTGCCGCCCTTTCATGGCGAGAGGCTCGCAACGTACGGCGAGACGATGATCAATTCGGCACTCGCAACCATCGCAAAGTGGCCAACCGCCCGTTCGTTCACGATGCACGAGGAGTTTCAGGAGATCACGCTCGACATCATCATTCGCACCGTCTTTGGCGTGAACGACGAAACGCGTGCAGATGAGATGGCGCGCTCAATGCGAGAGATGCTCAATCTCGCCGCGAATCCATTCCTGCTCATACCCAAATTCCAAATCGATCTGGGCCCGCTGAGCCCTTGGGGGAGGTTCACGCGAAAGCTCAAGAAAGCCGACGCGCTGCTCTACTCCGAGCTGCAACGAAGACGAGAGAAGCCCGATCCATCGAAGCAAGACATCCTGTCGCTGCTCCTCCGGGCACGCGACGACGACGGAAGCGCGATGAGCGACAAAGAACTGCGCGACGAACTCGTCACGCTGCTGGTCGCCGGGCATGAGACAACCGCGACCGCACTTGCCTGGACGTTCCGATGGCTTCTCGCAAACCGTTCCCTCTACCGCGAACTCGGCGACGAAGTGCGCGCCTCAACCGAGAACGGAAAACTCATCGCGGATCGCATCGGCAGGCTTCCTCTCCTCGACGCCGTCATTCGCGAGTCACTGCGTCTGCAGCCGGTCGTTCCGATGGTTGGGCGCATCGTGCAAAAGCCCGTGAAGCTCGCTGGTTACGACCTCCCTGTTGGAACAGCCATTGGACCGTCAATTTACTTGATTCAACGGCGTCTCGGTTTGTATCAGGATCCCTCGCGCTTTCACCCTCGCCGTTTCATCGATCACAAGTGGAGTCCGCACGAATGGTTTCCCTTCGGCGGGGGTATCCGTCGCTGCATCGGAATGGCCTTCGCGCTCTACGAAATGAAGATGATCATCGCGGCCGTCCTCGCGCGCACATCCCTCGTCATCGATGAGACAGCGCCACCGACGATGATACGGCGATCGATCACCTTAGCCCCGAAGGGTGGCGTCCGCGTCAGGCAACAGGAGCGCCCAATGCAAGGCGGTTCATGATCCTCGAGGAGGAGGCGCACGATCTCGCAACGCCCAGCGGAACGATGCGAACCTACGTCTATCGACCCGCCGGCGCGGAACAAAAGCGCTTCCCGGCAATTGTACTCTTCTCTGAGATCTTTCAACGCACGAGTCCCATTGGCCGCATCGCCGCCATGCTCGCGGGACACGGATTCGTCGTCGCGGTGCCTGAAATTTTTCACGAACTCGAGCCCGCTGGCACCGTCCTCTCTTATGACAAGGCGGGCGCAGACGCCGGCAACCGCCACAAGACCGAGAAGACGGCCTCTGCGTACGATGCCGATTCAAGAGCCGTCATCGACCACTTGGTGTCGCGGCAAGACTGCGATGGGACCGTTTTCAGCATGGGCGTGTGCATCGGAGGACACCTCGCCTTTCGCGCCGCATTCGACGTGCGCGTTCTTGCATCGGCATGCTTTTACGCAACGGACATTCACACAGGCTCGCTTGGTCTCGGTGGCGACGACTCTCTTGCGCGCGCTCACGAAATCACCGGGAAGCTCATGATGGTATGGGGACGGCAAGATCCTCATATTCCCGAGGAAGGTCGGAAGAAAATTAGAGCGCGAGTTGACGAGGTTGGCGTCGACCTTGCCTGGTACGAGTTCGACGCCCAGCATGCGTTTTTGCGCGACGAAGGGCCGCGGTACGACCCCGCTTTGGCGCTCATTTCGTATCGCATGGTGCTTGATTGGTTCGGCGCGACCGCTGTGATTCCCAAAGAAACCTAGCAAACCAGCGGGCTTCTTGAGAAAACCAGCCGGCTTTCTAGCCAGAGGCCCGGCGCCCGACTATGAGGGCCCCGTGAAGTTCGTCGATTCGTGCAAAGTCAAGGTAGTTGCCGGCAATGGCGGCAATGGCTGCGTCGCGTTCCGCAGGGAACGGTTCATCCCATTCGGCGGGCCATCGGGGGGCGACGGCGGCAAGGGTGGCGACATCGTGTTCGAAACCGATCCCGGCATCTCGACCTTGCTCGACTTGAGTTACGCGCACACGCTGCAAGCCGACAAAGG